>JAUSBB010000018.1 GCA_030652245.1 Rhodocyclaceae bacterium
CGCCGCCGCCATAGCCCCCGCAAGTGGCGTGGATGTGCTGCTCGACTTTCAGCCGGACTGACACGGCTTACAGCTCCACCGGCGTCGGCGTCACCCGCCAGATGTCGCGGCAATATTCGCCGATGGTGCGGTCGGAAGAGAACTTGCCCATGCGCGCGACATTGAGGATGGACATGCGCGTCCAGCGTGCCGGGTCGCGATAAGCCGCGCTGACCTGCTCCTGACAGGCGATATACGCAGCATAGTCGGCAAGCAGCAGATAGGGGTCGTGCTGCAACAGGTTGTCGATCAGCGGCTGGAACACACTGCGGTCGCCGTGCGAAAACAGGCCGCTGCCGATCAGGTCGATGACCGCCTTGAGTTCCGCATTGCCGGCGTAGATGTCCCGCGGCCGGTAGCCGTCGGCGACGGTGCGCTCCACCTCTTCGGCATTGAGACCGAAGAGGAAGAAATTGTCGGCGCCGACCTCTTCGCGGATTTCGACGTTGGCGCCATCGAGCGTGCCGATGGTCAGCGCCCCGTTCATCGAGAACTTCATGTTGCCGGTGCCCGAAGCCTCCTTGCCGGCAGTCGAAATCTGCTCTGACAGATCGGCGGCCGGATAGAGCCCATGTCCCAGCTTGACGCTGAAATTGGGCAGGAATACCACCTTCAGGCGGCCGGCGACATCGGGGTCACGGTTCACCACCTCGCCCACCGCGGTGATCAGCCGGATCATCAGCTTGGCTAGAAAATAGCCGGGGGCCGCCTTGCCGCCGAAGATAAAGGTGCGCGGGACGATATCCGCGGCTGGATTAAGCTTGATACGGTTGTAGAGCGTGATGATGTGCAGCACATTGAGGTGCTGGCGCTTGTATTCGTGAATGCGTTTGGCCTGCACATCGTAGAGACTGGCCGGATCGACGTCCACGCCGCAGCGCTGCTTGATCGCCGCCGCCAGCGCCGCCTTGCGCTCGTGCTTGATCTGCCGCCAGTGTTCCTGAAACGCCGGATCGTCGGCGTAATGTTCCAGCGCCCGCAATTTTGACAGGTCGTGTTCCCAGTCGGAACCGATGGTTGTCGTCAGCAGGCTGGCCAGGCCGGGGTTGCTGAGCATCATGAAGCGGCGCGGCGTGACGCCATTGGTCTTGTTCTGGAACTTCTCCGGCCACAGCGCGTAAAAATCGCGCAGCACGGTTTCCTTGAGCAGGCGCGAATGCAATTCGGCCACGCCGTTGATGGCAAAGCTGCCGACGCAGGCCAGATGCGCCATGCGCACATAGCGCGGGCCGCTTTCGTCGATGATCGACAAGCGTTCCACGCGAGTGCTGTCGAACGGAAAATGCAGGCGCACCTCGTCGAGGAAGTGTGAGTTGATCTCGTAGATGATTTCCAGATGGCGCGGCAACAGGTTCTCGAACAGTGAGATTGACCACTTTTCCAGCGCCTCGGGCAGCAGGGTGTGATTGGTATAGGCAAAGGTCTGTCGGGTCACCGCCCACGCCGTATCCCAGTCCAGACCCTGCTTGTCGATCAGCAGGCGCATCAATTCCGCCACGGCGATGGCCGGATGGGTGTCATTGAGCTGCACGCTGAACTTCTTGTGGAAATCCTCAATCGGCATACCCGTACTGTGGTGGATGCGCAACATGTCTTGCAACGAACAGGTGACAAAGAAATGCTGCTGCAAGAGACGCAGACGCTTGCCAATTTCGGGCTCATCGTTGGGATAAAGAACCTTGCTGATGGTTTCCGAGCGTACCTCGCGGGTCACCGCGCCGTAGTAGTCACCGCGATTGAAGGCGTGAAAATCAAAACCTTCGGCGGCCTCGGCGCTCCACAGGCGCAACAGATTCACCGTGCTGACGCCGTGCCCGAGGATGGGCGTGTCGATGGCCACGCCGAGAAAGGTCTCGCCGGGCACCCAGCGCACGCGGAAACGGTCCTGCTCATCGACATATTGTTCGGTGTGACCGCCGAGTTTTACTTCATAGGCGACATTGGGTCGCCGTACTTCCCAGGGATTCCCGTAACGCAACCAGTTGTCGGTGGTTTCGACCTGCTTGCCGTCGCGGATGGCCTGGGTGAAAATGCCGAATTCATAACGAATACCATAGCTGATCGCGGAAATCTGCAGGGTCGCCAGCGAATCCATGAAACACGCCGCGAGACGACCAAGACCGCCATTGCCCAGCCCAGGCTCTTCCTCATACTCGATCAGTTCATCCAGATCAACACCGAGACCGGCCAGTGCCTTGCGCGTGGGTTCTTCAATGCCGAGATTGAGCAGGTTATTGCCGAGGAACGGGCCAGGCAGGTATTCGGCCGAGAGATAGCAAACGGTGCGCGGATTGAGCTTCTTGTAAGTGTGGATCGTGCTGACCCAGCGGTGCAACAGGCGGTCGCGCACCGTGAACGCCAGCGCCTTGTATTTGTCGTCGGGCGAGGCGACCTCAAGAAAGCGTCCTTGCACATAGAAAAGATTGTCGAGAAAGGCCAGCCGGATGGATTCCTCGGACAGCCCGGTGCGGATGCTTAGATTGTCGGCATCCGCTGCGCGTTTGGTCTTGGCCATGCGTTCTCTCCCTGTCAAGGAGAGTCATTCTGCACCAATCACGCACGCAAGCAAAATGGCGCCGTCCCGCCAGCGCCGACTTTCGGGGCGACTGAATAATCTATCCAACTTAACTTGCTGGCTTACTTTGCACCCGATGCCACAAGCTGCTGCTCGATCAGATCGGTGGTCATGATGCCCGGCTTCATCAGACCGTCCTCGAAGATCAGCGTAGGGGTTACGCTGACCCGGCGATCTTTCGCCAGCGCGGCGATTTTGGTCAATGCGGCGGTATCGCATTTCTTCTCCGCCGTCGGCGTCACGCCGCGCAACATTGTGTCGTCCCATGCCTTGAGTCGGTCGGGCGAGCACCAGATGGCGCGATTTTTTTCTTCGGAACCGTTCAGCAATGAGAGCGGAAAGATGTATGTGGTCAAGTTGTCCAGATTGACCATTTCCTTTTCCAGTCGCTTGCAAAAGGAGCAGTTCGGATCGGCAAAGACGACCACTTTTCGGCTGCCATTGCCCTTGACGCGCTTGAGCGCAAGATCGAGGGGCAAGGTGTTCAGATTGACCGCAAACAGCGCCTTTTCCCTTGCTTCGGTCAGGTTCTGCATGGTGCGCATGTCAATCACGCTGCCGGAAATAAGGTAGTTCAATTTCTCGTCGGTATAAATCAACTGGTCATCAAAAACCACTTCGTACAAGCCGAAATAAGGCGTTTTGGTGACACTGACGAGCTTTTGATACGGAAATCTCTTTTGCATCGCGGCGCTGATGCTGGCTTCGCTGGCCAAGGCCGTATTGGCGATAAAGATGGTCAGCAAGGCAAAACCAGAGAATGGTTTCATGATTTTCATTTGAGGTTCAGCGCCTCGCGGGCAATTTTGTCCAGCAGCATCTCGACTTCCTTGAGCGCGGCCTTGGAGGCGGGGCTGCCATCCGGGCTGTGCGGGGGGCGATAGGCGACATACACCTTCTTGGGTTCAGCCGCGGTGCTGTAGAGGAGGATGGTGTAGGGACAGAACGCGATGTTGTGCGGGTCGGCCTCCATGGTCTTGCGCGAGAGCACCGCGCTGCAGAACGAAAACGTCTGGGCCTGATCGTCACCGAAAATTTTCTTGGTGGTGCCGAGGTCTTTGCCGGTGCGGTCGAGCATCTGGCCGACGTGCGAGTTCTGGTCGATGACGAATCCTCGGCTGTTGATGGCATTCATGAGGTCGTCGCGCGCATATTCATATTTTTGTTCCGCCGCATAGCGCACCACCGAGGCGGGCTCTGCTGCGCCAGCCAGCAGTGCGTAAGAAGCGAGCAGCGTGAGGGCAAATAACGGAAGGAGAGTCTGTCTGGTCATGGTTGATTGCTCCTGCAGTGTGTGGGTTGAGAACGCTCTGGGAAAAGCCGGTTTGTCATGCTTCCCGCATCATCAATGCGGTCTGGATTTTCATGGTGATGGCAGAGCCGGCGACGATGGAGGCCAGCGCCAGGAAGGAACCCAGCGCGAGGGTGGATACGCCGGTGACGCCCTGCCCGATGGTGCAACCCATGGCGGTGACGCCGCCAAAGCCCATCAGCATGGCGCCGACGATGTGGTTGATCATGTCCTGGGCCGATGAAAAGTATTCCCAGCGGAATGATCTGGAGATCAGCGCATACAAAAACGAGCCGATGCCCACGCCGAAGATGCTGGCGACGCCAAAGGTGATGACGTTCGAAGTGTCGGTCCAGTAACCAAAATATTCCAGCGTGTAAGCGGTCGGCGCGACGAATGACATCGATTCGGCCAGGCGGGAATTGGTGCCGAAATAGGCCATCTCCAGCGTATCCGGATTTTCCGCCAGGCCGATATGGCCCGTGAGATACCAGCCGCCGACCACGATCAGGCCGATGACCAGGCCGGCCAGCTTGTTGTCCAGTTCCTGACGGAACTCCTGGTCCTTGAATACGAAAATCAGGATGGCCAGGGCAATTGCGCCGGTTACCGCCAGTTGCATGGATTGCATGCCGCTGCCACCGGACAGCAGTGCGGGGAGTGTCTGGCCGTGATCGAAATGCATCGAGACGCTGGGCGCCTGCAGCACATTCACGCGGAATGCGCCCAGGATGCCCTTCAGCGTCGCGATGGCCGCAAAGCCCATGAATACCAACACGACCAGTGATTTCAGGTTGCCGCCACCGACGCGCACCAGGGTTTTATTGCCGCAGCCCGAGGCGAGCGTCATGCCGACGCCAAAACAGAGTCCGCCGACCATGAAGGCCAGCCAGGGGAAATTGTTGCCGGTATAGATGGTTTTCGATAAATCGATGTAAGCAAAATACGCCAGCGCATTGACACCGATCATGGCGACGGCAATCGCCAGCAGCCAGGCGCGCGCGCGCCCCCAGTGCCCCATGTTGACGACATCGGAAACGGCGCCCATGGTGCAGAAGCTGGTTTTGTTGGCGATGAAGCCGAAGACGATTCCCAGGGCGAATCCCCACCCGACGACCGTTGTTGCGAGACTTGATGCAGCGATGATTTATCTCCTTGTTCCGATGATCAATGTTTGTTCAGGCGATACCGTCGTTGCCTTTGATGCCGATCAGTTTCGGCAGGTTGAGCTTGCGCGGTGTGATGACCTTCTTGTCGCGCAGGTAGCCGGCCACGACGTCCCATACCGGCTCGCCGGTCGCGCCTTCGGCCACCGGCGCCCAGCCGGCCACCTTGTATTTCTTGTTGGGGTCGAGCGGCTTGCCCTTGAGCATCATGTTGTTGATGCGCTTGCCCATGCCCTGGCGCAAATCGCAGGTATAGCCGATGCCGCCGACCCGCACCATGTCGCCGCCCTGCTGCTTGTAGGGGTCGGGGTTGAACAGGTTGTCGCAGACATCCTCCATGATGTCCTTGATGGTTGCGCCGGTCATTTCGGTCAGCGTGGTCTGCGGGTAGGTGATCGCGGTCTGGTCCATCAAGTGTTCCAGCGTGATGGTTTGACCCGACAATAAGGAAGTACCCCAGCGGAAACCGGGGGAGAAAGCTGCATCCGCGCCCTTCACCTCCATCAGTGCATCCAGGATCAATTGATCAAAGGTGCCGTTGAAGTTGCCACGGCGGTAGAGCGTTCCTTCGGTGACGGCCAGCTTTTCGGCCAGCTTGGCCTCATAGGGTGCGCGCACCTTCTTGATCAGCGCCGCCATTTCGGCATCCGGTTCGATCAGATTGGCGAATACCGGTAGCAACTTGTATTTGAAGCCGGTGACCTTGCCGCCCTTGACGTCCAGATCCAGCACGCCGAGGAACTTGCCGTTGGATCCGGCATTGGTCACCAGCGTCTGGCCACCGGGATTCTTGACAATCGATGGCGCGGGTATGCCGTCGTGGGTATGGCCGCCCATGATGGCGTCGATGCCGCTCACGCGTGCGGCCATTTTCAGATCCACATCCATGCCGTTGTGCGACAGCACCACCACCACTTGCGCACCCTTGGCGCGCGCTTCGCCGACTACCTTCTGCATGTGGTCGTCCTGGATGCCGAAGCTCCAGTCCGGGATCATATGGCGCGGGTTGGCGATGGGGGTATAGGGGAACGCCTGACCGATGATGGCGACCGGGATACCGTTGATCGGCCTGATGACATAGTGCGGGAAAACCGGGTCGCCGAAATCGTTGGTTTTGATGTTTTGCGCAACGAAATCAAGCTTGCCCTTGAAATCGTTGTCGATGATTTGTTGTACCCGTTCGGCGCCCAGGGTGAACTCCCAGTGGCCGGTCATCACATCGACGCCCAGCAATTTGCAGGCGTCCACCATGTCCTGCCCCTTGGTCCACAGGGCAGTGGCGGAACCCTGCCAGGTATCGCCGCCGTCCAGCAGCAAGGCCCCCGGGCGGCTGGCGCGGATTTTCTTCACCAGGGTCGACAGGTGGGCGAAGCCGCCGACCTTGCCGTAGGTGCGCGCGGCCTTGTCAAAGTCCAGAGAGGTGAAGGCATGCGCATCGATAGTGCCGGGACGGATGCCAAAGGATTTCAGCAGTCTTTCGCCGACCAGATGCGGCGGACGGTTCAGGCTTTCTCCCAGGCCGATATTGACGTTGGGTTCGCGAAAGTAAATCGGTTGCAACTGCGCATGGCAATCGGTGAAGTGCAGCAGCGAGACATTGCCGAAGCTTGGCAGGTCGTAGAAATTCCTGGCATTGCCTGCAGACAAGGCATGCCGGCTGTTCAATGCAAAACCGGCGGCGGAAGCCACCGCCAGGACTTGCATAAATTCGCGACGATTCATTGACATGTGAAAACACCCTGTGCGATCAAAGATTGCCCTGACGGGCATGCAGCCAGGCAATCGGAAAACCGTTTGCCTGGCTCCTGTTATATCCGCGGTTTTATCTTGGACGCATTCAATGCCGAATGCCCGGCACGCTGATTTTTATGCCTTTATTGAGCGCGGAAAGCGTCAGCTCCAGGTCGCCGTACTCGGCGGAACCAGGCTGGAGTTCGTTGGCGCGAACCGACACGTTGCACCATTGGAAGCGCTTGTTGATATCCCAGATTTCCGTGCGGCTGGTGCGCCAGGTGGGGAAATGACCCTGCTGGCCGCGAAACTCACCCAGCCACTGACCGCGTATCCATTTACTGCCGCCTCGTTCCGCGGTGTGGCAGTCAACACAGGCCAAATTCATTTGCCCGATTTTGGTGTTGAGCAGTTTGGTGCCGCGCTGGATTGCCAGCTTGTGCGCTTTTGATTGGGTATCAACATTGATCGGCTGGCCATTGGCCAGATAGCGCATGTAAATGGAAAGCGCAATGTTCTGATCGCTTTGCAGCAGGAATTCATCGCCCGTGGTGGCGCGAGCATGGCGGGTCACAAACTCCTCCACCCCAATGACCTTGCGCAGCCGAGGTTCGTATTTGGGCATGGCCGCTGCCCAGTTCTTGAACATCCGTTCCGGCTCGGCGTGGCAGGAGGCACAGGATTGTTTCCTGGGACCTGCCCTGGCGTACAACACCTTGCCTTTCTCCATTGCGGCCATGGCTTCATTGACAAACGGGTCAAGGTTATCCCGTTCCTCTTTGGGGACTGGGCGCGTCGTGGGGTTTTCCAGGTCGTCCCTGAACTCGGCGGGCGAATTCTGCGTCTTGAGGAATGCCACCATATCCTTGATTTCTTCTACGCTGAAGAGCTTGTGCGCCCCCCACGGCGGCATCACTGAATTGGGATTTGTATTACGCGGGTCGAAGATGTAATTAAAAATATATTCGTCGCTGCGGCCCCAGATGGCGTGCGTGGAAAGATCGAAGCCGACGTTGCCGGGCAGCGATGGCGTTGGCTTTCCCATGACGTGACAGGCCAGGCAGCTCCCGCCGCGCGCGCGATCGAATGCAAGTTTCTCGCCTTTTTTGGGATCGCCTTCGATGGCGCCTTCGATCTTGATGGGTTTGCCGATAGGCGAGGGAACCATCTTCGTCAGCGTGGAAAATTCGCTCCATAGGGTTTCCGGCCAGCCTTTGTAGCGCTCCCACGGCGTTGCGTAAGCGGAATTCTTCAGCTCCAGTTGGGTTGTTTTTTTCCCCTTGGCTGCTTCACTGGCCGAAGTGGGCGCGACGATTGAAAAGCAAAGCGCAAAAGTAAACAGCGTGAGCTGCGAATCATTTCTTTTCATGACTTTCCCCTATATCTGCTGCGTGTTGCAAGCAACCTTGATCGGAAGCGCATAAGCACTCCCACCAAAGCTCCTGCAACACCCCAAGGATTTATTCAGGCTTGAGCAAAGCTCGCGCGGACACCCAGCATCCGGACAAGCCGATATGGATTCGCTGCTTACCTTGCGGCCACGGTGACCTCGCCGCTGAACTTTGTGCCCAGATTATCAACAGCATTGACGACAATTTTGTCGCCTGGCTTGGCGCCCTTGACCCTGAAACCGATAAAGGGGTTTCTGGCAACCGCAATACCCATCTGCGCATCCAGCACGGTCTTGCCATTCAACGTGGCAACCACCTGGTCGATGAAGTGTGGCGGGATAAGTTTTCCTGTCTTTGGATCCTTGCGCGCACCGGTTTCCATGAAGTGGGTCATCCGCACCTTCACGTCGGCAACCTCGCCCAGCATCGTCGCGCGCATTTTCATTTCGTCAGCCATGTTCGTCTCCTCGTCAATTCTGTGTAGGGTGAATTCCTGGACCAGCCAAGCTGGGGAAGCTCATGATCAGCCGCCGCAGCCGCCGATAGTGACCTTGACTTCCTTGCTCAAGGTGTAAGCCTTGCCACCGGCCCGCACCGCGATGCGGACCTGGGAGGTCTGCCCCATTTTGATGAAGGTGTAGATATACGGCACAGCGTCATTGGAGAACTCGAAATCGGCAGCCAACGGGGTAATGTTCTTCTCCACAAAAATGGCGATGGATGTGGTTCCGGGGATATTGCTGGTCACCTCAACCGGCACCGATGCGCCGTTTTCCGCGATATCCGGCACCGTGATCACGATGTCCTTGCTTTCAGTCGCTCCGCCATAATTGGCGTTCTTCATGGCATCGGCCAGGTTTGACGAAGTGAAGGCAAGCTTGTTCCAGGTTGCGGCCAATACTTCGCCCGACTTGAGCAAGCCCGAACCGATGGCGACCACGACAACGCCGGCCATGCCGGTGCTTTTCAAAAATGCTCTGCGCAACTGATCCATTTCGTACCTCGCAAATAAAGGTTGATTGAAATCCCTCGGCATGCCATCGGCAACCGGGTTATTCCTGCTTTGTATTTTCTCTGTAAAAGGGCGGTATTCCGTCCCCGGTATTTGGTCAGAAAGACCACAAGACCGTGATGGAATATAGCCATTGCTATCCGAGGCTGCCAATCAAAACCATAATAAGCTTATGGTTTTCCTCCAATCATTAGTTTTGTCGATACTTTTTTATGAAAGGAGGCGCAGCCTAACCCAGGTTAAATTGAAAGTGCAAGTATTATTTGTGCATAAATAGTTGCTAATATTCTTATAATCCGTTGCATGCCGGCTGGCTATATTTGCTGCGGTGCAATACGTGTTACCCAGGCCATCTTGCCACTGTTTATGCGTTCTTCATGGCTCTGTCCAGGCGTGGCAAGCCTTGCCGGGCATCACGCGAAACGGAGCCCTTACCTCAGACCCTTGGCCATGCCAACTGTATGGTTGTAATGCGCACCAGATGATAGTAGCGTTCCTCTGGCGACAAAAAACCAGGCGCGGCCAACGCCAGGAAATCCAACAGAGGAGAAGACATGAGCAAGACTGGAAGCTGGATTGCGGCAGGAATTGCGGCAAGCGCATTGATCTTGGGAGGTTGTTCGACGCGGGGGGATCTGTCCGCCAACGTGCACCCCGACAAGGTTGTCTATCACGTCAATGATTCATCCCATGCGATTGCGACCATGCGCAATGTCGGCAACCATCTGGAAGTAAATCCACAGGCGAACATCGTGGTAGTGACGCACGCTCTGGGCGTTGACTTTCTGATGGAGGGCGCCAAGGACAAGAATGGGAACCCCTACAATCCGCTGGTCGAGAACCTGGCGGAACGCGGGGTCACCTTCGATGTCTGCGAAATTACGCTCAAGAACCGCAGTCTGGACCGCAAGTCGTTCATCCCCGAGGCCAAGTTCGTTCCGTCCGGCGTGGCTGAAATCGCCAAACTACAGGCGCGGGGAGGTTTCGCCTACCTCAAGCCCTGATACTGTCACCGCCCTGCGCGGGCTGGCGGGGCGGGCCTTATCCCTCGGCGATGCGCTGCTTGATATGGGCCAGCGCTTCCTCGACCTGATCGACGAGGATCAGGCAGAGGTCGCCGGCTTGCAGTTTGGCCAGCGCCGTATCGATGGCGATAAATTCGCCGTGGATTTCTTCGATGGCGGTGGTGCGGGTCGCCTTGGCCAATCCGTCCTTCAGCAGTTTCAGCACCTCGCCGTCGGCACGGCCGCGCTGACAGGCATCTTCATACAGAATGACGCCGTCAAAGGCATCGCCGAGAATTTCGGTCTGGCCGCGGATGTCCTCGTCGCGCCGGTCGCCGGCGCCGCTGATCACCACCCAGCGCTGTTTGGCCGGCAGGGCGGAAACGGCTTGCGTCAGGGCAAGAATGGCGTCGGGGTTGTGACCATAATCAGCAACCAGCGTTGCGCCGCGATAGTCAAAGATATTGAAGCGGCCAGGCGCAGTGCTGATATCGCTGACAAAGGTCGCCAGCCCCAGGCGAATGGTGTTCCAGTCCAGCCCCAGCGCCCAGGCCGCGCCGATGGCGGCCATGGCGTTTTCGACCTGGAAACCAATGGCGCCGTTGCGCGTGAGGGGAATGCCGGACAATTCAATCCGCTCGACCAGCGCTCCCTCGGCGGCAACCAGAACATTGCCCTCCCGATACAGCGCGCGCTTGCCTTCAGCGCGATGCGTCATCATCACCGGATGATGCGGGTCGGTCGCAAAGAAGATGATTTTGCCGGGGCAAACCTTGGCCATGCGCGCTACATGCGGATCGACGGCGTTGAGCACGGCGTAGCCCCGCGGGGCGACGTTCTGCACGATGACTCGCTTGACCACCGCGATGTCCTCGACCGTGTTGATGTAGTTGAGGCCCAGATGATCGCCCTTGCCGATGTTGGTGACCACCGCGACGGCGCAGCGGTCGAAGCCCAGTCCTTCGCGCAGGATGCCGCCACGCGCGGTTTCCAGCACCGCCGCGTCGACCTCGGGGTGCAGCAGCACGTTCTTCGCGCTCTTCGGCCCGCTGCAATCGCCGGTGTCGATGCGCTGGCCATGGACATACACGCCATCGGTGGCGGTAAGCCCCAGGCGCTTGCCGGTCTGGGCGATCAGGTGGGCGATCAGGCGCACCGTGGTGGTCTTGCCATTGGTGCCGGTCACGGCGACGACCGGAATGCGTCCATCATCACCTACCGGAAACATCGCATCGATGACCGCCGCGCCAACATCGCGGCCCTTGCCATATGAGGGGGTGAGATGCATGCGCAGACCGGGCGCGGCATTCGCCTCGACGATGCCGCCGCCCTGCTCTTCCAGCGAGCGGCTGATGTTTTCGCAGACAAAATCGACGCCGCAGATATCCAGCCCGATCATCTTGGCGGCCGTCACCGCGCAGGCGGCGGCATCCGGGTGCACATCGTCGGTGACGTCGGTCGCCGAGCCGCCGGTCGATAAATTGGCGTTGTTGCGCAGGACGACGCGCGCGCCCTTCCCCGGCGTCGACTCGGCGGAATAGCCCTGCACCGCCAGGCAGGCGCGCGCAATATCGTCGAAGCGGATTTTCGTCAATGAGGTCGCATGGCCGACGCCGCGGCGCGGATCACTGTTGACGGTGTCGACCAGTTCGCGCACGGTGTGCTGGCCGTCGCCGATGACCTGGGGCGGATCGCGCCGCGCGGCAGCAACCAGTTTGTCGCCGACAACCAGGAGGCGAAAGTCGTGGCCGGTGATGAAACGCTCGACCATGACGTCGTCACGCACGGCGCGCGCCGCCGCGAAGGCGATTTCAATCTGGTCCTTGCTCGATACATTGACGGTGATGCCCTTGCCCTGGTTGCCGTCCTTCGGCTTCACCACCACCGGCAGGCCAATTTCATTGGCGACCCGCCAGGCCTCGCTGGCATCGCCCACGATGCGGCCAATCGGCACCGGCACGCCGGCGGCATGCAGCAACTGTTTGGTCAGGTCCTTGTCCTGGGCAATCGCTTCGGCGATGGCCGAAGTGCTGTCGATTTCGGCGGCCTGGATGCGCCGCTGCTTGCTGCCCCAGCCCATTTGCACCAGGCTGCCGGAAGTCAGCCGGCGGCACGGGATGCCGCGCGCCAGGGCGGCATTGACAATGGAACCGGTGGATGGCCCCAGCCGCTCGTCTTCGTCGAGTTCACGCAGCTCGGCCAGGGCGGCGTCAATGTCGAACGGAGTATCGTTCTCGGCGGAGCGGCACAACTCCTCGGCCAGGGCGAAGGCGCGGCGACCAACCGCTTCTTCGGTGTATTCGACCACGACCTGATAAAGATGGGGCTCGATCGTCGGCGCGCTGCGGCTGAAGGTCACCGGACAACCGGCCTGTGCCTGCAGGTTGAGCGCGGCAAACTGCATGGCATGGGCAACCGAAATGTCGCCTTCATAACCGATCGGCCGCATCGCGCCGATGTGCGGAAACCGGGCGCGAATGCGCGCCTCGAAGCCCGGCATGCGGCTCAGGGCATTTTCGGTGTCGCAGCAGAGCACCAGCGCCTGAATCGCGGTGTGCCGGCTCCAGAGGTTGGGGCCGCGCAGGGCCCGAATACGTGAGATTTCCATGGGGTTTGTGGCGTAAAAATTAATCAGCAGCGACGTCGTTATCGGCGCCGGGGAAATGATAGGTCTCGATGCCGGCACGGAGAATTTCCGGGGACAGCCCAAGCGCCCAACCGGCGCCGATGGCGCCGAGAATACCGGCCAGATGTTCAGCGGATTCGTTCAGTAGCGGTATGGCGGCCAGTTCAATCAGCGGCGCCTCGTGTGCGCCGGCCGCCAGCATGATGCGACCGTCGCGCGTCACCAGGGCACGACCGCCCTTGCTGCGATGTTCGACAATGACGGGCAGCGCCGCATCGGCGCTAAACAGGATCACCTCGCCGTCGCACAGTTCAGCCATTGATGCCACCGTCGGGTCGTCGGCATTCAACACGGCGACGCCGCCGGGCAGCACCACGTCGATCTGGGTGCGAAATACCTTGAACAGCAATTCGGCGGTGTCGATACCATGCTCGGGCAGCAAGGCGGCGTTGTCGATGGCGGTGATGACGCCAACCTGGCAACGGTCATAGGCCAGGCCTTCGCTGGCCATGACAACCGCTGGATTTTCAATCACAACGGCATCGAGGGTGCGGTTGATCAGCAAGCGTTCGCCCGGCTCCCGCTCCGTGCAGTCGCCGTTTTGGACCTTGCGGTGGCCAAGGAAAAGACCGGCCGCGGAAGCCAGTCCGGTGCGCCGGCCATCGAGTTGCAGCAAGCGCGCGACGATCTGCGCAACCGCCGTGGTGTCGCGGCTGCCCGTGATGCCGATGACCGGAATGCGACCATTCTCACCATTGGGGAAAAGATGATCGGCAATCGCCGCGCCGACCGGCCGTGGCTGACCCTGGGCGGGCTTGAGATGCATCAGCAGTCCGGGGCCGGCGTTCACCTCGACAATGGCGCCCCCCTGTTCAGCGAGCGGGCGCGAAATATCCTCGGCCACCAGATCGATGCCGGCGATGTCCAGACCGACGATGCGCGCCGCGAGACACGCGGTTCTTGCGTTATCGGGATGCACCAGGTCGGTGACGTCGATGGCGCAGTTGCCGTTTTGCTGGATCAATACCTGCTGACCGGCCATGGGCACCGAGTCGGCGTCCATCTTCTGGCGCCTGAGCAGTTGCTGAATCAGCGGCTCGTTTTCCAGCACAATCGTTTCAAGCGGAAATTCCTCGGCCTCGCCACGGCGTGGGTCGGTGTTCAACTGACTGTCGATCAGTTCGCGGATCGTCGCCTTGCCATCGCCCGTGACAAAAATGCGCTCGCCGCGCGCCGCCGCGACGAGTTGGTTGTTCACCACGAGCAGGCGGTGTTCCTCGCCGCGCACGAAGCGCTCGACCATCACGCCGCCGCCCTGGGCATCGGCAATCGGGAAGGCCGCTTCGACCTCGGCCTGAGTCATCAAGTCGAGCGAGACGCCACGGCCGTGATTGGCGTCGTCCGGCTTCACCACCACCGGCAGACCGATTTCCTGGGCGGCTTCCCAAGCATCACTGGGGCTGTCGACCATGCGCCCCTCGGGGACCGGCACGCCACAGGGCGCCAGCAGGCTTTTGGTCAGATCCTTGTCGCTGGCGATGGTTTCGGCAATGGCGCTGGTACGATCGGTTTCGGCCGTCCAGATGCGGCGACTTCTCGACCCATAGCCGAGCTGCACAAGATTGCCGTCATTGAGTCGGATATGCGGAATGCGGCGTGACTTGTCACCGGCCGCCTCGACGATGCAAGCGGTGCTGGGGCCAAGCATCAGCCGGTCGGCCATTTCGTGCAACTGTTTGACGGTGCCGGCGACATCGAAGGGCCGGTCTTCGATGGCCGCCATCACCAGATCGCGCGCGGCGTAAAGCGCCGTGCGCGTGACCTCCTCGTGCCAGGCGCGCACGATCACCTTGTAATGACCAGGCTGCGTCATGCTGCGCGCGCGACCAAAGCCGCCGGGCAGGCCCGCCAGGTTTTGCAATTCGAGAGTGACGTGTTCGAGGATGTGCGCCGGCCAGGTGCCTTCTTCGAGGCGTTGGAGGAAGCCCCCCGGCTCGCCATAGCTGCAGCGGTGTGCGTGGAGTGTCGGCAACCAGGCCGTCAAGCGCCCGTTGAAGCCAGGCAGGGTGTTGGAAGGGCAAGCCTCCAACTCACCGATGTCGACCCAGGCCTCCAGCACCGGCCGATAGGTCCACATGTTGGGACCGCGTAAATGCACTATTTTGAGGAATTCGATGGATTTCATTTCGTTATGTTGTCTGTCGTCTTATTGCGCTTCCGGACGGATAACTCGCGAAGCCTCCGAAAGCTGACATTTCCAAAAAAAATAAAAGTCGGCGCTGGCGGGACGGCAAGCTTTATCATTCAAGCTGCTACATTTACTTCTTGCGCTGTGACTGCACCCGACACTTTACCCGAAGCCTGGCGCGGCCAGTTGCCCGCCAGGCTTGAACCCGGCGAGCATCTGATCGCCTGGCTGGAAATCGACCTCGATGATCGCCTCGACTTCCAGCCCGGCCTGGTTGCCCTGACCGACCGTCGCCTGGTCGCCTTTGCGGAAGACGGGCGATCCTGGCCGCTGACGGCGGCACTCAAACTGGCCCACCACGACCACGCCGGCGTTGGTACGCTGGAGCTCGAAGATACGCAAGCCCGGCTGGCCCGCTGGCGCTACACACTGGGCAAGAGCCCCGCCGCGCTACGCTTCGAGCGCGAATTCGTGCGTCAGAGGGACAGCGTCGCGAGCGGACGGCCGCCACCCCCTGCGCCCGCCGCCATCTGTCCGATTTGCCAGATGCAGCTTCAACCTGACGAAGAAGATTGCCCCAACTGCGTCCGCGAACTGCACACTCCCCCGTCGACCTGGACGCTGCTGCGCATCTGGCGTTTCGCCAAGCCCTACCAATGGCGACTTCTCGCCGGGTTTCTGCTGACGCTGGCCGCGACCGCCGCCACGCTGGTGCCGCCCTACCTCACCATGCCGCTGATGGACGATGTGCTGATTCCCTATCAGAACGGCACACCCATCGATCCCGACAAGGTGGCCTGGCTGCTCGGCGGCTTGCTGGGTTCGGCCACGCTGGCCTGGGGACTGAACTGGGCGCGCACCTACATTCTGGCGCTGGTTTCCGAACGCATCGGCGCCGACCTGCGCACCACGACTTACGAACATCTGCTCAAGCTCAGCCACGAATACTTCGGCGGCAAGCGCACCGGCGACCTGCTCGCGCGCATCGGTTCGGAAACCGACCGCATCAACGTCTTTTTGTCGCTGCACCTGCTCGACTTCGCCACCGATGTGCTGATGATCGTGATGACCTCGGTCATCCTGTTCTCGATCAACCCCTGGCTCGCGCTGGTGACACTGGTCCCCCTGCCGATCATCGCCTGGATGATTCACATTGTCCGGGATAAATTGCGCACCGGCTTCGAGCAGATCGACCGCGTCTGGGCCGAAGTCACCAGCGTGCTGGCCGACACCATTCCCGGCGTCCGCGTCGTCAAGGCGTTCGCCCAGGAAGCGCGCGAGGCGCAGCGCTTCCGCGAAGCCAACAAACACAATCTGGAAGTAAACGACCGCCTGAACCGCATCTGGTCGCTCTTCGCTCCCACCGTCGGCCTGCTCACCGAAATCGGCATTCTCGTCGTCTGGGCCTTCGGCATCTGGCTGGTGTCGAAGGACCAGATCACCGTGGGCGTGCTGACCGCTTTCCTCGCCTACATCAGCCGCTTTTACACCCGGCTCGATTCGATGAGCCGCATCATTTCCGTGACGCAAAAGGCTGCCGCCGGCGCCAAGCGGATTTTCGACATTCTCGACCATGTCTCCAGCGTTCCCGAACCGGCCAATCCGGTTGCCCTGCCGCCGCTCAAGGGGGGCATCAAGATCGACAACGTGAGTTTCCGTTACGGCAACCGCGCCGTGCTGCACGGCATCGACCTCGACATTGCGCAGGGCGAAATGATCGGGCTGGTCGGTCACAGCGGTTCGGGCAAGAGCACGCTGGTCAACCTGATCTGCCGCTTCTACGACGTCACCGAAGGCGCCATCCAGGTTGAAGGCATCGACCTGCGCAGCGTGAAGATCGCCGACTACCGCCGCAATATCGGCCTGGTGCTGCAAGAGCCTTTCCTCTTTTTCGGCACCATCGCCGAAAACATCGCCTACGGCAAGCCGGAAGCCACCCGGGCAGAGATCGTCGCCGCCGCCCGTGCCGCCCATGCCCACGAATTCATCCTGCGCCAGCCGCATGGTTACGATTCGCTGGTCGGCGAACGCGGCCAATCGCTCTCGGGCGGCGAACGCCAGCGCATCTCGATCGCCCGCGCACTGCTGATCGACCCGTGCATTCTGATTCTCGACGAGGCCACCTCGGCCGTCGATACCGAAACCGAATTCGAGATTCAAAGCGCATTGAACAACCTGATCAAGGGCCGCACCACGATTGCCATCGCCCACCGCCTCTCCACCTTGCGCCGCGCCGATCGGCTGGTGGTGATGGATCGCGGCAGGATCGTCGAAATCGGCAACCACGACGACCTTATGGCGCGCGGGGGCCATTACTGGCGCCTCTACATGGCGCAGAGCAAGCAGCTCGACGAACCGCCGCCGCTCGGTGAAGACGAGAGAGCCGCCGCAGTGGTTGACAGCGTCGAGAAACACCCAGCAGAGGCCAAGGTATGAGCGCCGTCCGCCGGGCCGTCCCAAGGAGGCGCACGCCCCCCCGTGGGGGGCAGCGAGCCGAGTTTGCGAGCGTGGGGGGCCAATCATGAGCCGCAAACCCGTCACCGGCCCGTTTGGACTGAGTCGCAACAGCTTCGGCCAACTCGTCTATGTCGGCGCCGACGGCGCCGCGCATGAAGGCATCGTCCCCGTGCGCGCCTTCGGTCTTTCCGCGCCCGACTATGGCATCGCTTTGATGTCGGCCGATGGCAATGAATTGCAGTGGATCGAAAGCCTGGACACCCTGCCGGCGGACAGCCGCGGCCTGATCGTCGAGGAACTGGCCCAGCGCGAGTTCATTCCCGAAATTCACCGCATTATTTCCG
Organism: Rhodocyclaceae bacterium; assembly: GCA_030652245.1. Lineage (GTDB taxonomy): Bacteria > Pseudomonadota > Gammaproteobacteria > Burkholderiales > Rhodocyclaceae > Sulfuricystis. The sequence goes on from JAUSBB010000018.1 coordinate 17,825, forward strand.
TATCGAGCTATGCCACGCCCAGCACCTGGCAGGTCGAGACCGATCGCGGCGCCACCTCGCTCATACTCAAGAGCGAAGACGATATCCGCCGCCTGCGCACCACCGGTGTCCTCTTGATCGCCGACAGCCAGGGCGTGCATTTCCTGATTCGCGACCGCCTGGCGCTCGATCCGCACAGCCAGAAGATTCTCAAGCGTTTTCTGTGATTACCGATCAAATAACGGCGGTCTGGCCCGGCTCACCCTACCCGCGCGGCGCCACCTGGGATGGCGAAGGCGTGAACTTTGCCCTATTTTCCGAACATGCCGAAAAGGTCGAACTCTGCCTGTTCGACCCCAGTGGCCAGCACGAGGTACAGCGCATCCCCGTGCGCGAACAGACCGACCTGGTCTGGCACTGCTATCTGCCCGAGGCGCGTCCCGGTCTGCTGTATGGTTATCGGGTGCATGGCCCCTATGACCCGGAGCGCGGGCACCGCTTCAACCCGCACAAGCTGCTCATCGAACCCTACGCCAAGGACATCGTCGGCCCGCTAACCTGGAGCGACGCCCACTTCGGCTATAGCCCCGATGGCCCGGCCGGCGATCTTGTTCCGGATCGCCGCGACAATGCCGTCGGCATGCCAAAATGCCGGGTGATCGACCCGGCATTTGCCTGGGGCGCCGACCGCTCGCCGAACATTCCCTGGCACGAGATGGTGATCTATGAACTGCATGTGGGCGGCTTCACCAAAAATCACCCCGACGTACCCCCTGCCTTGCGAGGCACCTATGCCGGCCTGTGCACCGCCCCGGTCATCGAGCACCTGAAGCGCCTGGGCATTACCTCGGTCGAACTGATGCCGATCCATGCCTTTATCGACGACCGCCATCTGGTTGATCAGGGGAAACGCAATTTCTGGGGTTACAACTCGGTTGCTTACTTCGCGCCAGACCAACGCTACTCCTCAAACGGCTCGACCAAGGAATTCAAGACCATGGTCAAGACGCTGCATTCGGCGGGCATCGAAGTGATTCTGGACGTGGTGTACAACCACACCGCCGAAGGCAATCACCTCGGGCCAACGCTCTCCTTCCGGGGCATCGACAACGCCGCCTATTACCGGCTGACGCCCGGCAACCGGCGCCACTACACGGACTACACGGGCTGCGGCAACACGCTCAATCTCCAGCACCCGTGCGTCCTCCAGCTCATCATGGACTCGCTGCGCTACTGGGTGCTGGAGATGCACGTCGATGGCTTCCGTTTCGACCTGGCTTCGGCGCTGGCCCGCGAACTGCACGAGGTCGACCGCCTCGGCGCCTTCTTCGACATCCTGCACCAGGACCCGGTCCTGTCGCAGGTCAAGCTGATCGCCGAACCCTGGGATCTGGGCGAAGGCGGCTATCAGGTCGGCAATTTCCCGGTCGGCTGGGCCGAATGGAACGACCGTTATCGGGATTGCATGCGTGCTTACTGGCGCGGCGATGGCGGCCTGATCGGCGAATTCGCCCGGCGCCTGACCGGCTCCTCCGATCTCTACGCCCATAATGGCCGCCGTCCGCATGCCAGCATCAATTACATCACCGCCCATGACGGCTTCACCCTGCACGACCTGGTGAGCTACAACCACAAGCACAACCAGGCCAACGGCGAGGACAACAAGGACGGCACCGACAACAACCTGTCATGGAACTGCGGCGTCGAAGGCCCCACCGACCGGCCGGAAATCATCGCCCTGCGCGCGCGCCAGAAACGCAACCTGCTGGCCACGCTGCTCCTGTCGCAGGGCGTGCCGATGTTGCTGGCCGGCGACGAAATGGGCCGGACGCAACAGGGCAACAACAACGCCTATTGTCAGGACAACGCGGTCGGCTGGGTCGATTGGTCGCTCTCGGACGCCGACCGCGAGTTGCAGGATTTTGTCGCGCGGCTGATCCACCTGCGCCGCGCCCACCCGGTATTCCATCGCCGCAACTTTCTCCAGGGCCGGCCGATCCACGGTTCTGCCGTCAAGGATATCCACTGGCTCAAACCCAATGGCAGCGAGATGAGCGACCACGAGTGGATGCACGACTTCGCCCGCAGCCTGGGCATCTATCTGTCGGGTAAATTGCTCGGCGAAGTCGACGCGCGCGGCCGGGCGGTGCATGATGACAATTTCATCCTGCTGTTCAATGCGCACCACGAACGCATCGATTTTCGCCTGCCCGTTCTGTGTAAAGACTGCGTCTGGCAGGCCACCCTCGACACCCACTACCACGCCGGACTGGACGTCGACGGCGACTTCGTTGGTGGCGACACCTATCCGCTGGAAGGCCGTACACTCGCCCTGTTGCGTCAGCGCAATCTTGCAGCGCCCACGGCAGACCTGACATGACCGACGACCTGAAAGCGCTCGCCAACCGCTGCGGCATTGCCGATGCGTATCACGACATCTGGGGCGGCCATCATGCAACGTCGACCTACACCCGCCAGGCGCTCCTGGCGGCGATGCACTTTGCACCCGAGGCAGTGGCGGACGCTCCCGCCGACCTGATCAAAGCCATCGAGGCCGCCGAACGCCAGCGCGTCCTGCCGCCGGTACTGATCGTCCGCGCCGGGGAGCCGATTCGCATCACTCACGCGCTACCGGACTGGCACTGGACGCTCGTCCTCGAAACCGGCAAGACCCAGCACGGACAATGTCCGCCAACCGGAGAACTCGAACTCTCTCCCATCGAGACCCTCGGCTATCACCGCATCGAATTTCGCCACGACGCGGTTACCCACATAATGCCGCTGATCGTCGTGCCACCGCGCTGCTACCAACCGGCGGCGATCCTGGAGGGTGGTCGCATCTGGGGACTGACTGTGCAACTGTATGGCGTGCGCTCCGCCCGCAACTGGGGCATCGGCGATTTCACCGATCTCGGCGATTTGCTCGCACTCACGGCTACGGCTGGCGGCGACCTGGTCGGCGTCAATCCCCTGCACGCCCTGTTTCCCGACAACCCGGCGCACATCAGTCCCTACAGCCCGTCGCAGCGCGGCTTTGTCAATGTGCTCTACCTCGATGTCGAGGCGGTCGCCGAAATGTCCACCTGTGCGGAGGCAAAGCGCCGTCTCGCCAGCGCCGACTTTCAGAAACGCCTGCAAGCCTTGCGCGATGCCGAAATGGTTGACTACGTCCAGGTGTCCCGCGCCAAGTTCGAGATTCTGGAAATCCTCTTCGCGCATTTTCTGGCCAACGCGAATGAACACAGCGCCGCCTTTGCCGCCTGGCGCGCCGCGCAAGGTGAAGAGCTTGAGCGCCATGCCCGCTTTGCCGCCCTGCAAGCGCACTTTCGCGCCGCCGACGCGAACATCTGGGGCTGGCCAGCCTGGCCGGAAGCCTATCGCAGCCCGGAAGCGCCCGCCGTCGCCGCCTTTGCCGCCGACCATGCGCGCGCCGTCACCTGGCACGCCTGGCTGCAATGGCTGACCGACACGCAACTTGCCGCCGCCGCGCGGCGCGCGGCGCAATGCGGCATGGCCGTCGGCGTGTACCAGGATCTCGCGGTCGGCGCCAATCCGAATGGCGCCGAGGTCTGGAACTGGCAGGAAGTTTTCGCTGTCGATGCCCATGCCGGCGCCCCTCCCGACGAAATCAACCTGATGGGCCAGGACTGGGGCCTGCCGCCCTTTGTGCCCCACCGCCTGCGTGACGCAGCCTATGTGCCCTTCATCGACATCCTGCGCGCCAACATGAAACATGCCGGCGCCCTGCGCATCGACCATGTGATGGGCCTGCTGCGGATGTTCTGGGTACCGGCGGACATTCCCGCCACCGAAGGCGCTTATGTGCATTACCCCTTCGAGGATATTCTCGGCATCGTCGCGCTGGAAAGTCAGCGCAACCAGTGCCTGGTGATCGGCGAAGACCTCGGCACCGTGCCCGACGGCTTCCGGCCGCGCCTGGCCGAATGCGGCGTGCTCTCCTATCATCCGCTGATCTTCGAACGTTACCCCGACGGCAATTTCCGGCTGCCGGCGGATATCCCGCGGCAGGCCCTGGTGGCTGCCGGTACGCATGACCTGCCCACCTTGCGCGGCTTCTGGCATGGCGCAGACATGGAGATCCGCGCCACCCTGCACCTCTTTCCCAGTGAAGAGCTGCGGCAACGCCTGATCACCGAACGCGATTGGGATCGCGGTCGGCTACTCTGGGCGCTCGAACAGGAAAATCTGCTGCCAGCGGGCGTGAGCAAGCAGCCTGCGGAGATGCCGGAGATTTCAACCGAAACCGTCCTGGCGATCCACGTCTATCTGGCACGCTCGCCAGCGCAGATCATGGTGGTGCAGCCCGAAGATATTCTTGGCGTGCTGGAACAACCCAACCTGCCGGGTACCCTCGAAGACCAGCATCCCAACTGGCAACGCAAGTTGCCGCTGCCCCTTGAGGGCTGGTCATCCCTGGCCAGCTACAATGCACTCGTGACGGCGGTACGCGCCGCACGCAAACCAATAGCCTCCCCATGAAATTCGACGTCGGCTCCTTCCGTGCCTGGCCGCACAAGAAAATCACCCTGCTCGGCATGTCGGGCGTTGGCAAGACTTGGCTGTCGTCCATGTTGCGCCGCCACGACTGGTTTCATTACTCGGCCGACTTCCGCATCGGCAAGCGCTATCTCGACGAACCGATACTCGACCTCATCAAGCAGCAGGCCATGCAGGTGCCATTTCTGCGCGATCTGTTGCGGCGCGACTGGATCGACATCAAGAACAACATCAAGGTGGATGACCTCGGCCCGGTGTTGTCTTTCGTCGGTAAACTCGGCGACCCGGCGCAGGGCGGCATTCCCTTTGAGGAATTCAGCCGCCGCCAGGCGATGTATCGCGAAGGCGAGATCGCCGCCATGCGCGACGTCCCCGAATTCGTCAGGAAGGCGCAAGACATCTACGGTTACGCCCATTTCGTCAACGATGTCGGCGGCAGCCTGTGCGAACTCGAAGACCCGGCGGTCATCGACCTCCTGGTCGAACACACGCTGATCCTCTACATCCAGGTCACCACGGCCGAAGAAGAAGCCGAGCTGATCCGTCGCGCCCAGTCCGACCCCAAGCCGATGTATTACCGTCCGGCCTTCCTGGCCGAGCATCTGACGCGCTATCTCGCCGAACGACAACTGGCCGACATCAACGCCGCCGCTCCGGACGACTTCTCGCGCTGGATATTTCCGCACCTGTTTCACGCGCGCATCCCGCGCTACGAGGCGATTGCCCGGCCGCACGGCTATACCGTGACCTCAGCCGAAGTCGCACAATTGCGGGACGAACAAGACTTTCTCACCCTAGTAGAAACCGCGATCTTACGAGGTCGGTAAAAGTCGGCACTGACGGGAAGCCGCGGATTCGTCAGATCGCTGGTTAAAGCCAATTATCCTGACTTGCGTCAATTCTTTTTCCATTACAGCGTTTAAGCTTTAGATGTGGTGGCAGCGGTGCCGCTATTTGTTTGGCAGATGCTTTGATTGACTCGAAGGAGTCGAGTATGACTATGCCAGTCAATTTTAATCCATACAAAGGAGACATTTTATGAAAAGGTTATTCGCGGTATTTGCAATCGTTATCCTGGCTGCGCTTCCGGTTCACGCTGGCGAGTATGATGACTTAAGAACAAAGGTGAGCGCGGCAAGAGACTCGTTAGTCGAAATGATGCTCAATAAGGATAGTCGCGGTGCCGACCATCAGAAACGGGTGAAAGACACTGCCGATGCTGTCAGCGCCCACCTCGCCAAAATGAAGGCGCCGGCCGGAAAAGAAGCTAAGTTCAAGGAATTGAATGAGACATGGAACGCATTTAAGAAGACACGTGAAACAGAATTGGTCCCGCTCATCCTAAAAGGCAGCGATGATGAAGCCAAAAAGATCGCCGGCGGCATTCAAAAAGAAAGAATCACGAATTGCCATAAGCTCATAAACGAACTTGGCGGAAGTTAATCATATTGTTTCAGCAGCGGGGATACCGGTCTGAAAGGCCATGGGGGAAAGCTGTCATCTCAATCTGTTGGTCCGTTACCCCCGCCTTCCCAAAGGCAAATAATCCACTAAGACGAATTATTTTTTCGGTGCTTCAATCGAAGAATGGTGGCAGGCTATGAACTTAAAAGATATGAAATTGAGCACCAGATTGGTTTTGGGATTTGGATTGATTTTGCTGCTGGTTGTAGCACTGGTTGCTTTTGTGTTGATCCAAATGTCCGTTCTATCCAAAGGCTTGTCCGAAATGGAAGTCGCCTTATCCAGCAAATCACGCGCTATGACCTTGGTTACCGATGTCAAGGATAACGGGATTTCCAGTATGGAGATGCTTCTTAGCACCAACAGCGACCACCACGCCAATGTCATTAGAGAAATTGCAAAAAGAAACCAGTCAATATCGGAAACCATTGAATTGATGGGCCGTAATTTAGCTGATTCAAAGGAAGTCGCTGAGTTGTTTGCCGCGATACAGAAACAGCGTGGGCTTTATATCTCTGGACTTGATAAGGTTACACATCTGCTTAAAAACGGAAAGCAGGCACAGGCCACCTATGTAGCAGGCGAAGAAATGATCCCTGCGCTAGAGCCATTCCTGACCGCCATCAAGAATGCGGACGAATATCAGGGCAAGAAGCTTGTTGCCAGTATCGCTCAGATAGACAGAATGTCGAATTCAATACGCAACACGGTCATCATGGCCGGTGCAATCGTCATGATACTTGGCATTTTCAGCGCCGGATTTATAATTACCTCTATCACCAGGCCTCTGAATCAAATGCGCAAAATCATCATCCAAGTCGGAGAGAATGACGATTTAACGCAGCGCATTGCCATCAGCAGCACAGATGAAGTCGGAGAGACCGCGCAAGCCTTCGATGGACTCATGGTTAACTTACAGCAGATCATTGGCCAGATGATCGAAAGTTCTGACAAGATTTCAGCATTCGCTAAAAGTCTGTCGTCTTCCTCCAGCCATCTCGCAGCAAGATCGTCAAGCCAGAGCGAATCTACCTCGGCCATGGCCGCTGCTGTCGAGGAAATGACGGTAAGTATCAACCACATCTCCGACAGCGCGCGCGAGGCTCTGGATATCTCCAGACAAGCAGGCCATCTTTCTGCAGAGGGCGGGGAAATCATCAAGCAGGCCGCCTTGGATATGTCGCGAATTGAAGAAACCGTGCGTGACGCCTCCAACAGCATAGAATTAGTTGGGCAGAATTCAAATCAGATTTCCTCAATTGTCCAAGTAATCAAGGAGATCGCCAACCAAACCAATTTGCTTGCGCTCAACGCCGCAATCGAGGCTGCCCGTGCCGGAGAGCAAGGCCGAGGTTTCGCAGTAGTCGCTGATGAGGTGAGGAAACTTGCGGAGCGCACCACCAATGCCACTGAGGAAATATCCGGCATGATCGACGAGATGCAAAGCAGCGCCAAAAATGCGGTTGCCGCCATGAGTACAAGCGTCGATCAGGTCGGTAGCGGCGTAGCGCTTGCAAATCAGGCAGGAACGTCCATCGACCAAATCAAGAGCGGCGCGGTGCGTGTCGTTGCTGTTGTCAGTGACATATCTTCAGCGCTGACGGAACAAAGTTGCACCAGCATTGATCTTTCCAAACAAGTGGAAAATGTGGCACAAATGACTGAAGAAAATAGCTCAGCTTCCGCCAATACAGCACTTGAGGCAGAAAACTTGCAAGAACTGGCGAGCATCATGCGGGCAGCGGTAGGGCGATTCAAGATTTAGCCAGCCCAGACGGCACTGAACTCCCGCCAGTGCGGCAGATCCAGCGCGCCGAGTTGCTCGCGCACCACCGCCACTTCGCTATCGTGCGCCGCCGCGGTTAAATTGCCGCGCATTTTCTGAAAGCGCAGATAGACCAGATAGGTATTCACCACATCGGTCTCGCAGTAGTCGCGGATCGCGTCGATCCTGCCCTCTTGCCAGGCGCCCCACACCGCGTCGCCCGCCATGCCCAGCTTGCCCGGCAGCCCCATCAACTTCACCAGTTGGTCGAGCGGCGCGTTGGCGCGCGGCTGGTACATCGCCAGGAGGTCCATCAGGTCAAGATGGCGCGTGTGGTAGCGGCTGATGTAGTTGTTCCACTTGAAGTCGCGATCATCCTCGCCCATGTCCCAGTAACGCGCCGCCGTCACACCGTGGATCAGGCCGCGATAGTGAAGCACCGGCAGGTCGAAGCCGCCGCCGTTCCATGACACGAGATTGGGCGTGTATTTGGCGATGCCTTCGAAGAAACGCTGGATGATCTCGCCTTCACCGGACTTCGGCTCGGCCAGCGACCACACTTTGAAGCCTTCATCGTTCCGCAGCGCGCAGGAAATGACCACGACTCGCTGCAGATGCAGCGGCAGGAAATCACCGCCATTCTTCGCGCGCTGCTTCTGGAAGGCGAACTCGGCGACCTCGGCGTCAATCAGCGCATCCGGCAGTTCATGCAAGCGCCGCAGACCCGCAATATCGGGAATCGTCTCGATGTCAAAGGTCAATACCGGAATCATGCCGGGAAAACACCCGTCGACAGATAGCGGTCGCCCCGGTCGCAGACGATGCTGACGATGACCGCATTCTCGACCTCGGCGGCAATCCGCAAGGCCACCGCCAGCGCTCCGCCGGAGGAAATGCCGGCAAAAATCCCTTCTTCAGTCGCCAGTCGCCGCGTCATCTCTTCGGCATCTTTCTGGCCAACCGATTCAAGCCGGTCGACGCGCGCGAAGTCGCAGATTTTCGGCAGATATTCGGTCGGCCATTTGCGGATGCCGGGAATCTGCGCGCCGGGCTCGGGCTGGCAACCGACGATCTGGATCGCCGGATTCATCTCCTTGAAGTAGCGCGAGCAGCCCATGATCGTGCCGGTGGTGCCCATGCTGGAAATGAAATGGGTAATCCGGCCCTCGGTATCGCGCCAGATTTCGGGTCCGGTTCCCTCGTAGTGGGCGCGCGGATTGTCCGGGTTGGCGAACTGGTCGAGCACCACGCCACGGCCTTCACGCGCCATCTGGTCGGCCAGGTCGCGCGCGCCTTCCATGCTGCCGGCCTTTGACGTCAGCACCAGCTCTGCGCCATAGGCTTTCATGCTTTGCCGGCGTTCGACGCTTTGATTTTCCGGCATCACCAGCACCATCTTGTAGCCGCGCATCGCCGCCACCATCGCCAGCGCAATGCCGGTATTGCCCGAGGTGGCCTCGATCAGGGTATCGCCCGGCTTGATCTCGCCGCGCTCCTCGGCCCGCCGGATCATCGACAACGCCGGCCGATCCTTGACCGAACCAGCCGGATTATTGCCTTCGAGCTTGGCAAAAATCAGGTTATTGCGCCGCGTGTTGTCCTCTCCCGGCAAGCGCTGCAAGCGCACCAGCGGCGTATTGCCGACGAAGTTGTCGAGCGTGTTGGCGTTCATCTGGACAAGTGCTCCACATAGTTCGTCACGCCCTGCTCCACCGTGGCAAACGCATCGCCATAACCGGCGGCCCGCAAGGCGGAAATATCCGCCTGGGTGAAACTCTGATACTTGCCCTTCAGCGCCTCGGGGAAATCGACGTATTCGACGATGCCCTGACTGACCATGTCCTGCAGGGAATGCGCCGGCTTGCCTTCGAGCGCGCGGCAGGCGTTGACGGTCGAGTGCGCGATGTCGTTGAACGGCTGCGCCCGGCCGGTGCCGAGGTTGAAGATGCCGGATTTTTTCGGCTGGTCGAGAAAATACATGTTCACCTTGACCACGTCATCGACATAGACGAAATCGCGGCTCTGCTCGCCGTTGGCGTAGCCGTCGCAGCCCTCGAACAGCTTTACCTTGCCGGTGGCGCGATACTGGTTGAAATGGTGGAAGGCCACCGAGGCCATGCGCCCCTTGTGCTGCTCGCGCGGGCCATAGACATTGAAATAGCGGAAGCCGACCACCTGCGAATCGGTGCAGTTCGCGGCGGGGCCGATGCGGCGGCGCACGACCTGATCGAAGAGGAACTTCGAGTAGCCATACACGTTAAGCGGCCCCTCGTGCGCGCGCGACTCCTGGAAGATGCGCCCGCCGCCATAGACCGAGGCGCTGGAGGCATAGAGGAAAGGCACCTCGTGGTCGAGGCAGAAGTCCAGCAGCCCGATGGAATAACGGTAATTATTCTCCATCATGTAATGGCCGTCGGTTTCCATGGTGTCCGAGCAGGCGCCCTCGTGGAAAATCGCCTCGACCGCGCCGTCAAACTGGCCGCCATGCACCATGTCGATGAATTCGTGCTTGTCGAGATAATCGGCAATCTCGCAGTCGACCAGGTTCTTGAACTTGTCGGCTTTTTTGAGATTGTCGACGGCGATGACCTTGTCGATGCCGCGCTCGTTGAGCGCCTTGACGATGTTGGCGCCGATGAACCCGCAGGCGCCGGTAACGATGTAATACGAACTCATTTTCTTCCCTTATTCTTCAAGTTCCGCAAGCGAGCAAGTCGCGGTGCCCAACTTGCCGACCACCACGCTCGCCGCCCGGTTGGCCCAGCGCATGCCCTCCGCCATGGACAGACCGCAGGCCAGCATGACGGCCAGCGTGGCAATGACGGTATCGCCGGCGCCGCTGACATCATAAACCTCGCGCGCCTGGGCCGGTTCGTGGGTGACCCCCGCGTCGGAGAACAGGCTCATGCCTTCTTCCGAACGGGTCAGCAACAATGCGGCAAGCCCCAGATCAGCGCGCAATTTGTCGACACGGGCCGTCAGATCGGCTTCGCCGGTCCAGCGCCCCACCACTTCGCGCAACTCGGCGCGATTCGGCGTGATGATGCTGGCCCCGGCGTAGCGCGCGTAATCGTCGCCCTTGGGATCGACGAGCACGGGTTTGCCCTGTGCCCGCGCCAGGCGGATCATTTCGGCAATATGCGTGAGCCCGCCCTTGCCGTAGTCGGACAGAATCACGACATCGCAGGCGACGACCCGTTGCTGGAATTCGGCCAGCTTGGTTTGCAGCACTTCGTGCGCCGGCGCATTCTCGAAATCGATGCGCAGCAACTGCTGCTGTCGCCCGAGCACCCGCAGTTTCACGGTCGTGTTGAGCTGCGCGTCTTCATGCAGGCTGGCATCGATGGACGAGCCGGCCAGCAGCCGGGCGAGCGTTTGCCCTGCTTCATCCGCGCCCACCACCGAAAGCAGGCTCGCCTGGGCGCCGAGCGCCGCAATATTGCGCGCGACGTTGGCCGCGCCGCCGGGGCGTTCCTCGATTCTTTCGACCTTGACCACCGGCACCGGCGCCTCGGGCGAAATACGCGAGACCTCGCCGAACCAGTAACGGTCGAGCATCACGTCACCAACGACGAGAACGCGGGCTGCCCGGGTATCTGGGGTGTCTGGCAGTTTCACGGATTCAGGTCAAACTCTTCGGTGCGTTTGGGCGGGAAAGTTTCCCAGCCGCCGCAGGCCGGACAGCGCCAGTGAAACTGCCGCGCCTTGAAGCCGCAATCGTCGCAGCGATAGCGCGCGACGCGGCGCGTGTGGTTGTGAATGAGGTTTTTGACCAGTTCAAGATCGGCGCGCTTTTCCGGTGGGGCCAGCAGAACCTGGGCTTCCAGCAGCTTGTCGAGTCCCAGCAGGGTCGGGTTGCGGCGCAACTCGTCGCGCACCAGCACATAGGCCACTTCGGGACCGCTGGCGAGCAGCTCGGCCTGGAACACTACGTCGAGCAGGTCAATGGATGGATGGCGCTCAAGATAGCCGCGTAGCAGCTCGGTGCCGGCAGCCTCACGGCCGAGCTCGCGATACGCACTTGCCATTTTCTCGGCAGCCAGAGCGAGAAAGACCGGGTTTTGCTGCTCGATACGCTGCCAGGTTGACAGTGCCGTCTCGCCAGCGCCGACTTTCACTTCCAGTTCGCCCAGCATCAGGGTTGCCCGCACGCACTTGCGATTGGCGGCCAGCGCGGCTTCCAGTCGCTGCCGCGCCATTTCGAGTCGGCCATTCAGCAGATCGGATGCCGCCAACTCACAGTGAAATTCGGCAATCTCCTTCTGCCACAGGTGCTCGGCGTGGCCCGGCATTTCCTCGGCAATGGCGATGGCCTTGGCCCATTCTTTTTCCTGTTGGTAGATTTCAAGCAGGTTCTTCAAGGCCTCTTCGTCGCGCAGGGTGCCGCGCAGCTTGTCGAAGATTTCCTCGGCGCGATCGAGCAAGCCGGCTTTCAGATAGTCCTGCCCCAGTTCGGAAAGGGCGTGCAGGCGCTGTTCCTCGGTCAATTGACTCTGCGAGGCGTCGCGGTCGATCAAATGCTTGTGAACCCGGATTGCGCGGTCGGTTTCGCCGCGACGGCGGAACAGACTGCCCAGCGCGAAATGCAATTCGATGGTTTCAGGGTCGATCTTGGCGGCTTCGAGGAATGCCTCGATCGCGCGGTCGGGCTGCTCGTTGAGCAAAAAGTTCAGCCCGGTGAAATACGAGCGCGGCAGCGCGCGCGACTCGCGCAACAGTTGATTGATGTCGATGCGCGCGGCGAGCCAGCCCAATACAAAGAATACCGGCAACGCCAGAAACCACCACAGTTCGATTTCCACGCTTAAACGCCTATCGTCGGCAAGTCGATTTGATTCGTCGGCAGCGGTGACGCCGGAGATTTCTCCCTTTCCGCCAACGCGCGTTTCTGCGCACCGATGACGCGCCGCTGGCGAATCAACTGCGGCAGCAGGGCAAGCAGACCCAGCACGATCCCCAGCACCAGCGCGCCCAATAAAGCCAGCGACAGCGGTGTTTGCCAGCTTGCGTCAAAAAAGAAGCGCAGCTCGACATCACCGCTGTTCTTGATGGCCAGTCCCAGCAGGATGACGAAAAGCACGCCACGCAGGAACCAGAGCAGCGCGGTCATAGGTTATGACAACTACTTGACGAACAGGTCGACGCGCTCACGCAGTTCCTTACCGGCCTTGAAATGCGGCACGTATTTGGCCGGCACCTGAACCTTGTCGCCCGATTTGGGATTGCGGCCGGTGCGCGGCGGCCGATAATTCAGCGAAAAGCTGCCGAAGCCGCGAATCTCGATGCGATCACCCTTGACCAGGGCCTCGGTCATCGCATCGAGAATCATTTTCACGGACAAATCGGCATCCTTCGCCACCAGTTGCGAAAAGCGCTCCGCCAGACGAGCGATCAACTCAGACTTGGTCATGGATGGATGCTTTGCGATGCGGCTTACTGCTGGTTCAGCTTGGCTTTCAACAAGGCACCCAGACTGGTGGTGCCCGTCGCGGCGGAAGCGGAATCCGTTGCCAGTTTCTGCATCGCCTCGCTCTGTTCGGCCTGATCCTTGGCCTTGATCGAGAGGTTGATCGAACGGGTCTTGCGGTCGACGTTGATGATCAAGGCCTCGACGGCTTCGCCCACTTTCAGATGCTGGCTGAGGTCTTCGATACGATCACGCGAGAACTCGGAAACACGCAGATAGCCTTCGATATCACCACCCAGATCAATCACCGCACCCCGTGCATCGACACTCTTGACCGTGCCATTGATCAGGCTGTTCTTGTCATGGGTCGCGATGAAGCTGGTGAAGGGGTCGCCATCGAGTTGCTTGACGCCGAGGGAGATACGTTCTTTCTCGACATCGATGGACAGCACCACCGCCTCGACTTCGTCGCCCTTCTTGTAATTCTGCTTGGCTTCTTCGCCGGTGGCCGACCAGGACAGATCGGACAGATGCACCAGGCCGTCGATGCCGCCGGGCAGACCGATGAAGATGCCGAAGTCGGTAATCGATTTGATGGCGCCGCGCACCTTGTCGCCCTTCTTGTGATTGGCGGCAAAGTCATCCCACGGATTCGGCTGGCACTGCTTCATGCCCAGGCTGATGCGGCGGCGGTCTTCGTCGATTTCGAGAATCATCACTTCGACCTCGTCACCCAACTGGACGACCTTGGACGGGTGAATGTTCTTGTTGGTCCAGTCCATTTCGGAGACGTGCACCAGACCTTCGATGCCCTGCTCGATCTCGACGAATGAACCGTAGTCGGTCAGGTTGGTGACCTTGCCGAACAAGCGCGTGCCAGCGGGGTAACGACGGGCAATGCCCACCCACGGATCTTCGCCGAGCTGCTTCATGCCGAGGCTGACGCGGTTCTTTTCCTGGTCGAACTTGAGAATCTTTGCCGTCACTTCATCGCCGACGTTGAGCACTTCGGACGGATGACGCACGCGACGCCAGGCCAGGTCGGTGATGTGCAGCAGGCCGTCGATGCCGCCGAGGTCCACGAACGCGCCGTAGTCGGTGATGTTCTTGACGATGCCCTTGACGATGGTGCCTTCGGACAGGTTTTCGAGCAGCTTCTGGCGCTCTTCGCCCATGTTGGCCTCAAGCACGGCGCGGCGCGAAACGACGACGTTATTACGCTTCCTGTCGAGCTTGATGACCTTGAATTCGTATTCTTTGCCTTCGAAAGGCGTCGTGTCCTTGACCGGACGGGTATCGACCAGCGAGCCGGGCAGGAAGGCGCGGATGCCATTGGTCATGACGGTGAGACCGCCCTTGACCTTGCCGGTGATCACACCCTTGACGAGGATGTTGTCGGTCATGGCCTTGTCGAGATCGTTCCAGGCGGCGATGCGCTTGGCCTTGTCGCGGGACAGGCGGGTTTCGCCGTAGCCGTCCTCGAGCATCTCGATGGCCACCAGGACAAAATCGCCCGGGGTGGCTTCGATTTCGCCGCGATCGTTTTTGAACTCATCGACCGAGATAAAGGACTCGGATTTCAGACCCGCATTGACAACCACGAAATTCTGGTCGATACGGACAACTTCAGCCGTGATGACTTCACCGGCGCGCATTTCCTGGCGGGAGAGGCTCTCCTCGAAAAGGGCGGCAAAGGAGTTTTCAGGATTCACGGCAACAGCAGCAGTAGCAGACATAAAGGGTTAATGTTCCAAGAAATATCCGTCTTGACAACGGGTTAGTTGAAAAACGGCAACCTGCGACGGACACTTTCCATCACGGCTGCCACGGCTTCGTCGATGTTCAACTCGGTAGTATCCACCAAGTCGGCATCGTCACATCGTCTGAGGGGCGCAACACTTCGCGCGGCATCGCGCGCATCGCGCACCCGCAGTTCCTGCAGGATGTCCTGCAAAAGGGGACGCATGTTATCAGGCATTCCCTTGTCGATCAACTGCTTATAACGTCTTTCCGCTCTCGCCTCGGCCGACGCGGTCAAAAACACCTTGACCTCTGCCTCGGGGAAGATCACCGAGCCCATGTCGCGGCCATCCGCCACCAGGCCGGGGAAGCGCCGGTAAGCGCGCTGGCGTTCGAGCAAGGCGCTCCGCACGGCTGGCAGGACGGCAATTTTCGAGGCGCCGATGCCGACCTCTTCTGTCCGGATCGCTTCGGTAACATCCTCTCCGGAAAGGATTATCTTTTCGCCGGCGAACTCGGCCGGCAGATTGGCAGCCACGGCGGCGACGGCAGCTTCGTCGTCCAGCGAAATCTGGTCGCGCAGCGTCGCCAGCGCGGTCAAGCGGTAAAGCGCGCCGCTGTCGAGAAAATGAAACCCCAGCGCCGCCGCCACCCGCTGCGCCACCGTGCCCTTGCCCGAAGCCGAAGGACCGTCGATGGCGACCACCGGCGCGGCAATCGCGCCGAGCGCATCGAAATAGTGTGGAAAGGTCTTGGCGACGCACCCCGGATCATTGATCCGCACCGGCACGCCACCCAGCGCGGCGAGCGCAAAGCACATCGCAACACGGTGATCGTCGTAGGTGTCGATCCCCACATTGGCCTGCAAAGTCGGCGCCCGCGAGACGGCACCAGCCGGCTCGCTTGGTGGCATTGAGACGGCGATCCAGTCATCACCCTCCTCCACCGTCGCGCCGAGCTTGCGCAATTCCGTCGCCATGGCAACGATGCGGTCGGTTTCCTTGACCCGCCAGGACGCGATATTGCGCAGGGTGCATTTCCCGTCCGCGAACAGCGCCGCCACCGCCAGCGTCATCGCCGCATCGGGAATGTGATTGAGATCAAGGTCAAAGGCCTTCAGTTGACCATGGGCAGGCGCTCTGGCTTCGATCCAGTTGTCGCCCCAGCTAATCCGCGCGCCCATCGTTTCCAGCGCATTGGCGAATTTCACGTCGCCCTGGATGCTCTGCCGCCCCACGCCCTCGACGCGCACCGGCCCGCCGCCAATGGCGCCCGCCGCCAGGAAATAGGAGGCCGATGAAGCATCGCCTTCGACATGAACGACGCCGGGGCTGCGATAGCCCTGGCCCGCCGGAATCGTGAAACGCTGCCAGCCCTCCCGCTCAACAGTCACGCCGAAGCGCGCCATCAGATTCAGCGTGATCTCGATATAGGGCTTGGAGATCAACTCGGTCGTCATTTCGATGACCGCCGTCTTGCCGGTAAGCGGCAAGGCCATCAGCAATGCGGTAAGGAACTGCGACGAGACATCGCCCCGCACGCGGATCGGCGCAGCCAGATTCACCCGCGCCGGAAATATCTCCAGCGGCGGATAGCCTGCATTGCCCGTATAGCGCACGTCGCAGCCGATCTGCCGCAGGCCATCGACCAGGTCGCCGATCGGCCGCTCGTGCATGCGCGGCACGCCACTCACGCGGTAATGCCCGCCAGATAATCCCAGTGCCGCCGTCAGCGGCCGGATCGCCGTGCCAGCATTACCCATGAACAGATCGGCATCCTTGTCCGGAAACACCCCCGCGCAGCCGGTGACACGGTAGGCATTCTGGCCAATCGCCGTCACTCGAACGCCGACTTTTGCCAGCGCCGCCAGCATCACCCGCGTGTCGTCCGAATCAAGCAGATCACGGATTTCGGTGTCGCCCGCTGCCAGTGCGGCCAGCAACAGCATGCGGTTGGAAATGCTTTTCGAACCGGGTAGTTTCACCGTGCCGGCAGCACGACTCAAGGGTTGAAGTTGAATGAATTCCATCATCGACGGGGAAAAATCAGAGGGTTTCGAGCCAGGCGTCACGCCGCGCGCGCGCCGTGGCGAACATGGTTTCGAGACCGGCGTTGTCGGCGCTGGCCAGCAGGACGCGCGTTTTCAGCAGTTCCAGCATGAAGGCGTCGAGTTCCTTGAGCAGCGCATTGCGGTTGGCGATGCAGATGTCGCGCCACATCTCCGGATGGCTGCTGGCGATGCGCGTGAAGTCGCGAAAGCCGCTGGCGGCAAAACCGAATAGCTGGTCGGCATTGTCGCGGATGGCCAGGTCATGCACCAGCGCGAAGGCCAGCAGATGCGGCAGATGGCTCACGGCGGCGAAGACGCGGTCGTGCTCCTCGGGCGCAAGTTCTGACACCTTTGCGCCGCAGATCTCCCAGACCGTGGAGAGCGCCTGGATGTCTGCCGCCGCGTTTTCTGGCAGCGGCGTCAGCACCACGCGTTTGTTCACATACAGATCGGCTTTCGCGGCGCTCACGCCGCTCTTCTCCGCGCCGGCGATCGGATGGCCGGGAATGAACTGGCCGATTTTGTTGCCAAACGCCGCGCGCGCGGCGGCGACCACATCGGACTTGGTGCTGCCGCCGTCGGTGACGAGGGTCCGCGGTTCGAGGTGCGGCGCCAGCACCTGCATCACCGGCAGCATCTGGCCGACCGGCATGCCGAGCAACACCAGATCGGCCCCTTGCAGAGCACTTGCCCAGTCAGTGCCGATTTCGTCGATTACGCCGAGTTGCAGCGCCTGTTCCAGCGGTGCGCGGGTGCGGCCCATGCCAACGATGCGTGGGCAGTCGTGCCGTCCCGCCAGCGCCGACTTTATTGCCAAGGAAAACGAGCCACCAATCAGCCCGACACCGCAAACAACGACTTTTCCGCTCATCAGAGCGACTGCTCCAGCGCTGCGAGGAAGCGCGCATTCTCGGTTTCGAGGCCGATGGTGACGCGCAAATGATTCGGCAGGCCATAGCCGCCGATGGGACGCACGATCACGCCCTGCTTCAGCAGTTTTTGATTCACCGCTGCGCCATCACTCACGGCAAAGGTGACAAAGTTGCCATGCGAGGGAATGTGCTCGAGACCGAGACGCTTCAGACCAGCGACGATCTGCTCCATGCCGCGCCGGTTGAGCTGGTAGGACTCGGCGACGAACAGATGATCGTCGAGCGCCGCGCGGGCCGCCACCAGCGCCAGGTTGTTCAGGTTGAAGGGCTGGCGCACGCGGTTCAACAGGTCGGAAAGTTCCGGCGCGGCGACCGCGAAACCGACCCGCAGGCCGGCCAGGCCGTAGATCTTCGAGAAGGTGCGCGTGATGATCAGGTTGGGGAATTCCTTGAGCCAGGCGACGGTATCGACGCGCTCGGCGGGCGGCAGGTAATCGTTGTAGGCCTCGTCGAGCACAACCGCCACGTCGGCCGGGACCGTCCGCAGAAAGGCATGAATCTCCGGATAGGGCAGGAAGTTGCCGGTCGGATTGTTCGGGTTGGCGATCCAGACGAGCCGCGTGTCGGAGCGAATTGCCGTTTTCATCGCAGCCAGATCATGGCCGTAATGCTTCGCCGGGACGGCGATGCATTCCGCGCCGGTGCTCATGGTCGCCAGCGGATAGACGGCGAAGGCGTGCTGGGCGAACACGGACGAACGACCCGATGCGAGAAACACCCGCGCCGCCAGATCGAGCACGTCGTTCGAGCCGTTGCCGAGGACGATCTGGTCTTGGCCCACGCCAAGCCGTTCGGCCAGCGCCGCAATCAATTCAAACTGATCGGGATAGCGCCCGAGGCCGGCAATCGCCTGCTCCACCGCGACCCGCGCCTTCGGACTCATGCCGAGCGGATTTTCGTTGGAGGCCAGCTTGACGATTTTTTCCACCGGCAAACCCATTTCGCGGGCCAGTTCGGTGATCGGCTTGCCCGGCACATAAGGAGAAATCTTGCGGACGTAGGACAGCGCCTGTTCGGTAATGCTCATGCCAACCTCATTCAATTAATTGCCCGCTTTGGGGTAAGAACCAAGTTCCTTGAGAAAGCCGACGCAGCCGCGCAAATCGTCGAGGGCGGCGGCCAGTTTCGCGTCCTGCCGGTGGCCTTCGATGTCGACGAAAAACACGTATTCCCAGCGCGAGTTGCCGAAGCCGCGCGCCGGCCGCGACTCGAAACGGCTCATCGACACGCCATGGGTTTTCAGCGGCGTCAGCAGGTCATGCACCGCGCCGGGCTTGTTCTGGGCGGAGCAGACGAAGGAGGTCTTGTCGTTCCCCGACGGGCCGGCATCGTGACTCGCCAGCGCGATGAAGCGCGTGGTGTTGTTGGGGTCGTCCTCGATGTTGGCGGCGAGAATGTCCAGTTCATACAGCCGCGCCGCCGCCTCGCCGGCAATGGCGCAGGCTTCCGGATCATGCGCCGCCATGCGCGCCGCTTCGGCGTTGCTGGCCACCGGCACGCGGGAAACATGCGCCAGGTTGCGGTTCAACCACTCGTGGCACTGCGCCAGCGACTGGGCATGCGAATAGAGTTTTTTCACGCCGTCCAGCGTGGGCGTTCTGGACATCAGGTTCTGATGGATGCGCAGATTGACCTCGCCGCAGATCATCAAGGGCGTGGTCAGCAGCAGGTCCAGCGTGCGTCCCACCGAGCCCTCGGTCGAGTTTTCGACCGGCACGACGCCGTAATCGGCTTGGCCGGATTCGACGGCGCGGAAGACATCGTCAATGGTCAAGTAGGGCGTAAAGGCGGGTGCCGAACCGAAATGCTTTTTCGCGGCGGATTCGGTGAAGGTGCCGGCCGGCCCGAAATAGGCGATGCGCAAGGGCTGTTCAAGCGCCAGACAGGCCGACATGACCTCGCGGAAGATCGTGCGCACGGCCGCTTCGGGCAGCGGCCCCGGATTGGTCGCGGTGATGCGGCGGAGCACCTGCGCTTCGCGTTCGGGACGGTAGATGTTGCCGTGCTTGATTTCACCGACGCGCTGCGCGAGCCTTGCCCGCTCGGAAAGCAGACGCAACACATCCCCGTCGATCCGGTCGATGCCTTCCCGCAGCTTGCCGAGTTCTTCTTCTTCCTTGCTAGCCATGTTTGCGCTCGAATTCCTTCAGGTAGCCGACGAGCGCCTGCACCCCCGCCAGCGGCATGGCGTTGTAGATCGAGGCGCGCATGCCGCCCACCGATTTGTGGCCCTTCAGTTGCAGCAGCCCCACCTCTTTCGCCCCGGCGAGGAAGGCCTCGTTGAGTGATTCGTCCTTGAGGAAGAAGGGCACGTTCATGCGCGAGCGGAAGGGCTTTTCGACGCGGGTTACGTAGAAATCGCTGGCATCGAGAGTGCCGTAAAGCAACTCTGCCTTGGCGATATTGCGCGCCTCGATAGCCACCAGCCCGCCTTGCCGCTTCAGCCACTGGAAGACCAGTCCGGCGATGTAGATGCCATAGGTCGGCGGCGTGTTGTACATCGAGCCATTCGCCGCCACCGTCTTGAACTCGAAGGCCGAGGGGCACAGCGGCGACGCGCGATCCAGCAGGTCGTCGCGCACGATGACCAGCGTCAGGCCCGCCGGGCCGATGTTCTTCTGCGCGCCGCCGAAGATCAGGCCATAGCGTGAAACGTCGATGGGCCGCGACAGGATGTGGGACGACATGTCCGCGACGAGGGGCAAGTCGGGCCGCCCGAGCGCGGCGGTGTCCGGCAGCTCGTGGAACTCGACACCGTCGATGGTTTCGTTGGTGCAGATGAACAGATAGGCGGGGTCGGCGGACAATTGAAAAGTCGGCGCCCCTGAGACGGCGTCAGCCGACTCAGTCGTAAATTTGGGGACGGCGAGATAGGGCCCGCTCGTCGCTCCTGCGGCCAGATGCGGCGCGCAATACTTCTTCGCTTCCTTGAAGGACTTGGCCGACCAGGTGCCGGTCACCACATAGTCGGCGGTTTTCTTCTCGCCCAGCAGGTTCAGCGGAATAAGCGCGTTTTGGGCAATCGCCCCGCCTTGCATGAAGAGGATCTGGTAGTTGGCCGGCACCGCCAGCAGCTCGCGCAGGTCAGCTTCGGCCTGCGTGGCAATCTGCGTGAATTCCTTGCCGCGATGGCTCATTTCCATCACCGACATGCCCGCGCCATGCCAGTCGAGCATTTCCTCCGCCGCCTGGCGCAGCACTTCTTCGGGCAGGGCGGCGGGGCCGGCGCTGAAATTGAATGGACGGGCCATGAGACTATTCTGACTCTTCTTCTTCGTCGGTTTCGATCACAAGTTCGATGCCGGCCAGCTTGGTGCCGTCATCCAGATTGATGAGCCTGACACCCTGCGCCGAGCGCCCGGTTTCGCGCACCTGCGCCACCTTGCTGCGAATCAGCACGCCGCCGGTGGAAATCAGCATCACCTCGTCGGTTTCCTGCACCAGTACCGCACCGACCACCGCACCGTTGCGATCGGAAGTGCTGATCGCAATCATGCCCTTGGTGCCGCGGCCATGCTTCGTGTAATCGGTGATCGG
>JAUSBB010000019.1 GCA_030652245.1 Rhodocyclaceae bacterium
CGTTCCTGCCGCCATGAAAGAGGTGGCGCCATACTCAGTACCCATGCCGCCTTGCGAGTACATGCCGACACCGTAAGTCAGCTTCCCTTCTTTACGCACATAGCCAATGGCTGGCATGTAGTAGGCATCACCTCCAGAACCTATTGAACCCGCCATTGGGTGCGTGACCCCAACGTCCGGGCCAAGAAAGCCCAACGCAACACCGATGCCACTACCTTGCGCCATAAGGCCTAGAGTCGCCGGATTACCCATCATGGCACCTGGACCGTTGTCGTAGGCCATCGAAGCGCCGCCCATGCCGGTGGCGATTGGGCCGTAGCCTTCCATGTTCATGCCATTGGTGGCGAAGGCCGAAGTGGATAGTCCGGCGATGGCGAGCAGTGCGGCGATTTTATTGAGTTTCATGTTTCCCCCTTTTGGGTTTAATTCAAGCAGTTAGCGATATTTGCTGACAAACGACAACAAGTCGACAACACTCTAGACTTTCCTGCGGTGGGTGACAACGGTTTGCCTGTTTTCACCCATCATCTCAAACCCTCCGCGTTGCGGAGATACGACAACTTCTCAAATAAACAGCGTCACATCGGCCACCTGGGCGACCGGCAGGAAGGAGGCGGCGCCGACGTATTCCATGCCTTCGACGAAGTCGTTGTGGTCGAAGCCAAACAGTTCGACGGTCATCTGGCAGACGGAGAACTTGACGCCGGCTTCTTGCGAGAGTTCGCGCAGTTCGGTGAGGCTGGCGACGCCGTTGTTCTTGATGGTTTGTTGCATCAAGGCGGTGGCCAGACTCTCGAAGCCGGGGACGTTACCCTGCACGATGTTGGGAATGTTCCAGTTCATGCTCTTGAACCAGTCGGGGCCGAAGGGCATTTTCATCGGCATGCCGGGGTTGCCGAGCGGGCTGACCTTGAGGTCGGAAAGGTCCTTCTTGACCAGTTGCAGGCCATAGAAGGTGAAGAAGATGGTGACATCCCAGCCCAACGCGGCGGCGGTGGAGGCGAGAATGAAGGGGGGGTAACCCCAGTCGAGCGTGCCCTTGGTGGCGATGATGGCCAGCGAGGGCGTCTTCGCTTCCTCGCGCGCTTGCAGCAGGGCTTCGAGCTTTTGCGGCAGCAGTGCTTCGAGGCGCTGGTTGATCAGTTCGTCGATGTTGGTGGTGTCGGTCATGGTTTTCTCCTGAATCGCTCGGGGGGTCGCGGAATTTCAGAAAAGTCTAAAAGACTGAAATACTTATATGCCAGACGCAAAAAAGGCGCCGATCAACGGCGCCTTTTCGCGGGCTTACTTGCGCTTGATGTAGAACTCGAATTCCTTGTTGTTCTCTGCGCTGGAGAGCAGCTCGTTACCGGTTTGCTTGGCGAAGGCGACAAAGTCCTTCACGGAGCCAGGGTCGGTGGCGAGGATACGCAGCACCTGACCGCTGGTCAGTTCGCCCAATGCCTTCTTGGCGCGTAGGATCGGCAGCGGGCAGTTCAGACCACGGGCATCCAGCTCTTTGTCAAAATTCATTGTGATTCCTCCGGTAATTAATGGGTGGTTGAAAGGGTGGATTGACGCTTCGGGTGCAGAATCATATGCCTCTTTTACTGCTGCGGCAATCGTGAAAACTTATAATGCGGGAGAGCTACCGCAATCTTACGATATTCTTGTGCCCCGGCGCTTTTTATCATGCGGAATTTTGTCCCGCCCAATATCTTCAGGAACATCTTCAGGAAACCCGTCATGTCCAATTCAATACCCGACTTCACCCTCAGCGAACGTCGTCTCGTCAGCCAGACCTTGCAGGAACGCTATGGCAAGCCGGTGCCGGTGGAAAACGCCGAGGCCGAGTTGTTGCTCGACCCGCTGGACAGCGCGACCACGACCTGCCCCAGTTTGACCTGGGTCGAGCACGACGTGAATTTCGTCATTTTCAAGACTGGCGACAAAAACCATAGCCGTTTCCGCTGCCAGTTTTATTACATCGAAGCGGAGCAGTTCGGCACCGGCAAGGAGGAATACGACACGCTCGGTGATTGCGTGATTACCTTGTTGCAGGTGCAATCCGACCATGAACGCGAGCATGCGCGCGTACGCTCGGGCATGAACGCGGTCGATTTCAGCAAGGCCAACGATGGCGAGGATTATTTCGCGCCCATCATCGTATGAAGATCTGCATCGTTTCGGACAGCCACGATCGCGGCCCGCTCCTGGCAACCGCCATCGAGATTGCCAAGGCCGAGGGCGCGGCGGCGGTGATCCACTGCGGCGACCTGATCGGCACCAACACCCTCAAGGCGTCGCTGAAACTCGGCCTGCCGATTCACGCCGTGCATGGCAACAACCTCGGCGACCCGGTGACCATCGCCCGGCTAGCCTGCCACTCGGAAGGTCTGCTGCACTACCACGGTAACGATGCCAGCATCGAACTGGGCGGCCGGCGCGTCTTTGTCACCCATTATCCGCACATCGGTCGCGCCTTCGCCTGCACCGGCGATTACGATCTGGTCTGCTGCGGCCATAGCCATGTGCCGGCGCTGCAGGAGGAACCGAATGTCAAGGGCGGCCGCACCTGGCTCGTCAACCCTGGCACCGTCGCCGGGCTCGGCGCACCGGAAGCGACGTGGATCATGGGCGACCTGGCCGCCCTGCACTTCGAGATTCGTACTCTGCCGCGCTAAAAGTCGGCGCTGGCGGGACGGCGCGGCGTCAGGCAACAGCCCGCGTTTCCGGGATCAGGGCGGAGCGCGGCACGCCGCGGTTTTCGCCCATGTCGGCGAGCAGTTCTTTCATGTCGAGGATCAGCACGATCTGGCCGTTGGACAGGGTGGTGACGCCGGCCACGCCTTTCGGGCGGAAGTCTTCGAGCGACTTGATGACGGCGTCTTCGCGGCCCATGAAGCCGTCGATGGCGAGGATGAAGGCGTGATCGGCGGTTTGCATCAGCACGCCGTATTCGGGCACCTGAACCGGCGTCCAGCCGAGCAGGTTGCAGATCGGGTAGATCGGCATGACTTCGCCGCGCACCACCATCGTCGCTCGGCCGCCGACTTCCTGCACCTGTTCGATCTGGATGGGCAGAATCTCGCGCACCATCGACAACGGCACGGCAAAGGGTTGCTCGCCCAGTTGCACCAGCAGCACCGGCAGGATCGCCAGGGTCAGCGGCAGCGAGATGACGAATGAGGTGCCCTTGCCGGGCAGCGACTTGATCTCGATGCTGCCATTGAGCTTCTGGATGTTGGTTCTGACCACGTCCATGCCGACGCCCCGGCCGGATACGTCGGAAGCGACTTCCATGGTCGAAAAGCCGGGCAAAAACACCAGGTTGAAACTCTGGCGCTCGTCCATGCTGTTCGCTTCTTCATCGGTGATGATGCCCTTTTCGAGCGCCTTGGCGCGCAGCCGCTCGGCGTTCATGCCCTTGCCATCGTCGGCGACGATCAGCACGATGTGATCGCCCTCCTGACGCGCTTCGAGCCGCACCTGCGACTTCTCCGGCTTGCCGGCGGCAAGCCGCTCTTGCGGGCCTTCGACGCCGTGATCCACGGCGTTGCGGATCAGGTGAATGATCGGGTCGGACAAATCCTCGATCATGGTCTTGTCAATTTCGGTTTCTTCGCCGACCAGGAGCAGTTCGACATCCTTGCCGAGGTTGCGGGCTAGGTCGCGGGCAATGCGCGGATATTTCTGGAACAGCCGGCCGATCGGCTGCATGCGGGTTTTCATCACGGCGTTTTGCAGGTCGGAGACCAGCAAATCAAGCTGGCTCACGGCCTGGTCGAGCGCATGCAGGGTGTCGGTGTCGGAGCGGCCGTTGAGAATGTCGCTGCGCAGTGCGTTGAGGCGGTTTTTGGTGAGGCCGATTTCGCCCGATAGGTTGAGCACCTGGTCAAGGCGCGAGGTGTCGACGCGAATCGAGTTGTCGCGGGCTTTTTCGTTGTCGCGGCGGCCGACCGGTGCGGAAATTGCGCCCGGCTTGTCGGTGGCGCGGCGGCCGACGGCATGCTGGATGATGACTTCGGGTGTCTGATCGGCGACCTGGGTGTGCATCCCCGGTTCTGTCGCAAACGTCGGTGCTGCCGAAACGGCGGCGGCGCCGGCAACAGCGCCATGCAGCTGCTCCCAGTCGAGGCCGGTCGTCAGTGCGGCGGCGGCCGGCGCGGCAACTGGCGCGGCGACCGATGAGGCAACTGCGGCGGGCACTGCTGCCGCAACCGGTTCGCCGGCCAGCGCGGCCTTGAGGTTGGCGATCAGACGGGCATCGGCCGGCGGCGGCAGCACGCCGCTGTCCAGATGGCCGAACATGTCGCGTACCGTGCCGGTGGCGGCCATGATGCTGTCCATGATCTCCTTGGTCAGCAGCAGTTCGCCGGTGCGCAGCTTGTCGAAAAGGTTTTCCGTCAGGTGGCAGAGCGTCACCAGCTCGGCGGCGTTGAGAAAACCAGCGCCACCCTTGATGGTGTGGAAACCCCGGAATATGTCATTCAGCAGGCGTGCATCCTGCGGATTTTTTTCGAGGTCGACTAGTTTGTTGTCGACATCCGACAGCAAATCGGTGGCTTCTGTCAGGAAGTCCAGCAGCAGGTCTTCCATTCCGGCAAAATCACTCATAACAATCTCCCTTCGGCGTTCGACACCGAATCAGAATCCTAAACTTTCCAGCAAATCATCGACCTGCGCCTGGCTGGTGACCACGTCGGTACGCCCGGCGGCACTGATCACCGGGCCATTCATCAGGTTAACAGGGGCCTCGGCCTTCTTCTCTTCCGGCATCACCTCGATCAGCACCTGCAACAACTGCGTTTCGACGCCTTGCACCAGTTCAACGACCTTCTTGATCACTTGCCCGGTGAGATCCTGAAAGTCCTGCGCCATCATGATTTCTCTGAGCTGGGCGTTGGTGATGTCGATTTTGCTCGGCGCAACGGCAAAGAAGGTCCGCGTATCGGCGGCCAGCGCCTTGAATTCGTCGACCGACAACTGATTGGCGAACATCTTGTCCCAGCGCGCGCCCATCTGCCGGGCATGGTGTTCGAGTTCATTTTGCACCGGCAAGGCAATGTCGGTGGCATTGAGGACGCGGCTCGCCGCCTGTTCGGTCATCTGGGCGATATAGGCGAGGCGCTCGCGCGCGTCGGGAATCTTGCGCGCCGTCTCTTCCAGTCCCTTGTCATAGCCGAGCTCGCGCATGCTGTCATGCAGCTTGCGCACCATCTGGCCAAGTCGATTGTAAGTGGCTTCCTGCGTTGGGGCGCCCGTCGCGGCCAGCGCGGGCGCGGCGGCGGCGCCAGCGGACACCTGCTCCGCCACGCTATCGAACAATGACTGCAAATCGTCCGAGTCGCCGCCGGGATTGGGCTCGGCCGCGGGCGCCGGCGGCACCGGGGCGGGGCCGCCGGCGATGGTGTCGAACAGCGCTTGCAGGTCCTGCGAATCGCCGGATTCGTCGAATTTGATCGGTTTAGCCATGTCCACCTACCAACCCAGTTTCTCGAAAATCTTCGTCAGTTTCTCGTTGAGGGTCGCCGCCGTGAAGGGTTTGACGATGTAGCCGGTGGCGCCGGCCTGCGCGGCGGCGATGATGTTTTCTTTCTTCGCCTCGGCGGTGATCATCAGCACGGGCAGCGTCTTGTAGGTGGCATGGCCACGAATCGTCTGCAGCAGTGTCAGCCCGTCCATGTTGGGCATGTTCCAGTCGGTGATGATGAAATCGAAAGGGGTGCTCTGGATCTTTTGCCAGGCCACCGCGCCATCTTCGGCTTCGTCGACGTTGGTGAAACCCAGTTCCTTGAGCAAATTGCGCACAATGCGCCGCATCGTGGAAAAATCATCCACGACAAGGAATCTGATTTTGCTGGGATCTGCTGGCATGCAACGTTCTCCGGGAGGCTGTTAAATGGGCGATCAGTCGCGTTGCGACCTGAGCAGTAGCGGCCGCAGGGCGTCGGACAGCGCCTCGGCATCGAATTTGGCGACATAGGCATCGACGCCGACGCTTTTGCCCATCGCGCGGTTGGCTTCTGAAGACAACGAGGAGTGCATGACCACCGGGATGCCGTCGAAGCGTTTGTCGGACTTGATGTGCTTGGTCAGCACGTAGCCATCCATCTCGGGCATTTCGGCGTCAACGAGGATGATATTCACTTCGTCGCGCAGGTTGCTGCCGGTTTGCTGCGCGTGCGCCGCCATGCCGGACAGGCGCGTCCAGGCTTCCATGCCATTCAGCGCATGCTTGTGGCGGACACCCATCTTGTCGAGCACTTCGACGATTTTCTTGCGCGCCACGGCGGAATCGTCGACAAAAAATATCTCGTAGTCCGCGTCGCCGCCTACCTTGTCGATCTGGCCGACCAGCGCTTCACCGAAGGTGTTGGCCATGATCTGCTCGACATCGACGATCGACACCAGCTTGCCGTTATCCAGTTCGGTGATGGCGGTGATGTAGGCGTGAGTGCCGCCGGTAACGGCTTCAGGCGCGCGCACCCGATCCCAATCGACGCGAATGATGCGATCGACATCGTGCACCAGAAAGCCGAGCGTGCGCTTGCTGTACTCGGTCACCATCATCGAGCCGCCGCGGCCGGGCGGCGCGTCGGCCAGTTGCATGACCTGCGCCAGCGAGACCACGGGAATCACGTTGCCGCGCAGGCTGATCAGCCCTTCGACGCCATTCGGCATGTGGGGCGATTTGGTGATGCTCGGGGTCTTGCTGACTTCGCGCACCTTGAAAACGTTGATGCCGAAGGTCTCGTTGGTGCCCAGCGAAAACAGCAGAATCTCCATGCGGTTCGACCCCGCCAGCTTGGTGCGGGCATCGACGCTGTCGATCATGGAAGCATGGCTCTGGCCAGTCGTCAGCGCGGTAAATTCACCCATCATGGTTCTCCTCGGGCCGCAACGGCCGCTATGGTCGCCATCGCCGCCGGTTCATCCTTGAGCAGGAATCGCCCCAGCGTTTCGGCCAGCCGCTGCGCCTCGAATTTCGGCACATAATCATCGACGCCCAGCGAACGGCCGAGTTGCTGGTTCGACATCGACGACAACGAAGAATGCATGATCACCGGCACGCCGGCAAAACGCGGGTCGGCCTTGATGTTCTTGGTCAGGAGATAACCATCCATCTCGGGCATTTCGACGTCGGTGAGCACCAGTTGCACCATCTCCTTGGCCTTGCGGCCGGTGGCGTCGGCGTAGTTGGCGATTTTCAGCAGCTCGTCCCAGGCCTGGCGGCCATTCACCGCGGCCATCCCCCGCACGCCCATGGCCTTCAGGGTGCGCTCGATCTGGCCGCGCGCCACCGAGGAGTCGTCGGCATACACCACCGTCAGGCCTTCCTTGCCGATCGGCTGAATGGCATTGAACACCATGTCGTCATCGTATTTCGCGGTTTCGGAGAGGATGCGCTCGACATCGAGCATCATCACCAGCCGGCCATCCTGCAGTTCGGTGACGGCAGTCACCAGCCCGCCCAGATTGGCGGTCAGCATCTCTGGAGGCACGCGCATCTTCGACCAGTCGAGACGCAAAATGGTGTCGACCGACTGGACCAGAAAGCCCTGCGTATGGCCGTTGTATTCGGTGACGATCATGATCTCGCGCGGCGTCGCGGTCTGCATGTCGATGAAATCAGCCAGATCGATCACCGGCACGAGCACGCCGCGCAGGGACACCATGCCCTTGACGGCGGCCGGCATGTCGGGTGCCGAGGTGACGGGCGGCGTGCGCATCACCTCGCGCACCTTGAATACATTGATGCCAAAGGTTTCTTCCCGGCCGGTGCGCTGATCGACGCCCAGCGAAAACAGCAGAATCTCCAGCTTGTTGGTGCCAGCCAGACGGGTGCGCGCATCGATATTCTTCAGTAGTTCTGACATTTGACTATCCTGGGCGGAGAAGATTTTTCGGGATTAGCGGCCCGTTGCCGTGATAACTCAATAAGCTTAGGCGAGAATATTACGCCATTCTCTACAGCCTGAAGCGTTGCACGGCGATTTCGAGCTCGCCAGCCAGCGTCTCGAGTTGTTCTGCACCCTTGACCACATCGCCCACCGTGACGTCGCAACTCGCCGCCTTCGCGATGATGCGTTCGAGATTGGCGGAAATTTCGCTGCTGGCCTGGGCTTGCAGGCCGACGGCGGCGTTGATGCGCCCCATGCCCGCGGTAGTCTGGCCGACCGACTGGTTGATCTCGCCCAGCGTGACCGCGACGGTTTCGAGGTGCTCCTGCGAGGTGCCCAGGGACGCCAGGCCGCGCTCCAGCGACGACTCGACCTTGTCGGCCTGCTGCTCAAGGCCGCGGGTCACCTTGTCGATCTCGCTGGCCGTCTTGGCGGATTTTTCCGCCAATTTCCTCACCTCGTCGGCCACCACGGCAAACCCCCGGCCCTGCTCGCCGGCGCGCGCTGCTTCGATGGCGGCATTCAGCGCCAGCAAATTGGTCTGGTCGGCGATGTCGCGCACTTCGCGCGTCATGCCGGTGATGGCAGAGGCGCTGGCGACGAATTCACGCGCGATGCCGCTCATCTCGCGCACCGAACCATCTGCCATGTCGAGCTCGCCGATCATGCGCGACAGGCTTTCGTTGCCATCCTGGATGTGCACCAGGCTGGTGGTTGCCAACTGGTCAACCTCTGCCGCCTGGGCGGCGATGTTGTCGACCCCCTCGGACAAACGCGTCACCGCGCCGCCAGTCTCCTGCGCCGCCGCGGTCTGCGCGACCGTGCTCGCCTGCATGCCGGAGGTAATATGCTGAAACGCGGCGGCAGTGCCGTGCAGCTTGACTGAAGCAGCCGTCAGCCCGCCGGCCATGTCGCGCAGGCTGTTTTGCATGCCGGCAATCGCCGCCAGCAGACTCTTGTTGTCACCGGGCTTGAGTTCGATGCGGGCGGAGAGATCGCCTGACGAAATGCGCTTGACCACGTCGGCGGCATACTGCGGATCGCCGCCGAGCAAGGACAGCAAGAGGCGCAGCAGATGAATGAATGCGGCCAGGCCGGCCACGGAGGAGACAAGAATGACGGCGATGATCCAGTTGCGGGTGCCGGCGGCCTGCGCCAGGAGTTGAGGGTCGAGCCGTCCGGCCGCGTCGGCCAGGCGCAAATACATGAGGAACGTAAAGCCATTGGCGACCAGCGCAGTGATCGCCAGAACTCCCAGTACCAGAAACATCCGTTGCCGTAACGTCATGCTGGATTACTCCTTTGTTCATAGACGGGAGGCGTCGCCCCCTCCGGCGGCATTTTAGTCGACGCCGCTCCGTCAGCGCCGACTTTTTCAGGCGCGCAGGCGCGCCAGCACACGCGCCGCGATGGTGTCGAGGCTGACCACCTCGTCGACCGCGCCGAGCAGTGCCGCTTCGCGCGGCATGCCATAGACCACGCAACTGTCCTGATCCTGCCCGATCGTCCACGCCCCGGCCCGATGCATCGCCAGCATGCCGGCCGCGCCATCCTTACCCATGCCGGTGAGGATAACGCCGATGGCTTGCCGGCCGACCTCTTTGGCGACGGAATGGAACAGCACATCGACGGCCGGGCGATGGCGATTGACGGGGGCAGACTTTGCCAGTTCGGTCACCCAGCCTGCGCCGCTTCTTTTCACCGTCATGTGCGAATGGCCGGGCGCGAGATAGGCATGACCGGGCTGGATGCGCTCGCCGCCTTGCGCTTCGACAACGCGCACCGCGCCCAGGCCATCGAGCCGCCGGGCGAACGTGGGAGTGAAGGTTTCGGGCATGTGCTGGACGATGACGATGCCCGGCACCGCGGCGGGCAACCGCACGATGACTTCCTTGATCGCCTCGGTGCCGCCCGTGGAAGCGCCGATGGCGATGAGCCAGTCAGTCAACGCCATTATTTGCGGCGGTCGGCGCGCTCATAGACGGTGCGGCCCAGGGAGCGAAACAGGTCTGTCGCATGTAGAAAACTTTCTGAATGCCCCGCATAGAGCAGGCCGTCCGGATGCAGCAGCGGCACGAATTTCTTGAGTATCTGATATTGCGTCGGCTTGTCGAAGTAGATCATCACGTTGCGGCAGAACAAGGCATCGAACGGCCCCTTGGCCGACGGCCACTGGGCATCGAGCAGGTTGATGCGGCTGTAGGTGATCAGCTTTTGCAGTTCGGGGCGCACGCGCACCTGGCTGGTCGGCACGCCCGCGCCCCTGACGAAATATTTGCGCTGCCGCTCGGCATCCAGCCGCTCGATGCGGTCGACCGGATACTCGCCGCGCGCGGCGGTCTTCAGCACATTCGTATCGATGTCGCTGGCGTGAATCTGCACCGGCGGCGTCAGGGTATTGAAGACTTCGCAGGCGGTAATCGCCAGCGAATAAGGCTCTTCGCCGGTGGAGGCGGCGGAGCACCAGATGCGGATCGGCCGCTGCGCCAGCCGCAGCAGATGCTTTTGCAGCATCTCGAAGTGATGATTTTCGCGGAAGAAGGAAGTGAGATTGGTCGTCAGGGAGTTGACGAAAGTTTCCCATTCCGCGGCATGGCCCTGTTCGAGATAGGCCAGATACTGATCGAAGCTCGTCATGTTGAGCGCCCGCAAGCGTCGCGCCAGGCGCGAATAGACCATGTCCTGCTTGATCGGCGCCAGTGATATGCCGGCATGCTTGTGGATCAACTGCCGCACCCGCTCGAAGTCCGCCGCGGTGAAATGGAACTCGCGGCCGGCCGCCGACGCGGGCGCCAACACCGGAGCCGTCCCCGTTTTAAGCGGCGGGTCGGCTGACGCCGTCCCGCCAGCGCCGACTTTCATTCCAATAGGCAGCGGCATCAGCGGCTGGCCGCGCCCGCCGGCGGCGGCACGATGCCGCGCACGGTCAGTTCCTCGGCATCGGTCACTTCGGCCGCCGGGGCTTCCTTGCCGTCGCCGAGAATTGCTTCTTCGGTGCGCTTATTGAGAACGACGATGCTGATGCGGCGGTTGATGGCGCTTTGCGGCTGCGCCTTGTCGTAAAGCACCGTTGAGGCGAAGCCGAGCACGCGGATGATTTTCGCGTCGTCCAGGCCGCCCGTGATCATCTCGCGGCGCGAGGCATTGGCGCGGTTGGTGGAAAGCTCCCAGTTGCCGAAACCGCGGTCGCCGCCCGCGTAGGGCGTCGCGTCGGTGTGTCCCGAAAGGGAAATGCGGTTGTCCACCTTGTTGAGCAGCGGACCGATCTCGCGCAGAATCTGCTTGGTGTAGGGCTTGAGCTCGGAGCTGGCCAGATCGAACATCGGCCGGTTCTTTTCATCGACGATCTGGATGCGCAGGCCTTCGCTGGTGATGTCGATCAACAGTTGATTCTTGAACTGCTTGAGCGTCGGGCTGGCCTCGATCAGCGTTTCGATGTCGACCTTCAGCCCTTGCAGGCGCTCTTTCTCCATGCGCTCGAATTCTTCCTTCATGCGCTTTTCGCTGATCTTGCGCTCACTCTTCGTTTCGCCGCGCTTGACCTGGCCATGGGCCTGCGAAAGATCCTGCCCGCCGCCCTGAATGATCGAAGAGGCATCGCCGGCGCCCGAACCGCCGAACATGGCCACCATCAGCGGTGTCTGGAAGTGGTCGGCGATCCCCTTCAGGTCGCCTTTGGATGTCGAGGCAAGCAGCCACATCAAGAGAAAGAAGGCCATCATCGCCGTCACGAAGTCGGCATAGGCGATCTTCCAGGCGCCGCCGTGCGCGGCACCGCCGCCCTTCTTGATCTTCTTGACTACGATGGGTTGCTGGCTGTCATCGCTCATGGCTATTTACCCTTGCGGCTCTTGATATCCTCTTCGAGTTCGATGAAGGTCGGGCGGTCGGTGGAGAACAGCACCTTGCGACCAAACTCGACGGCGACCTGCGGTGCGTAGCCGTTCATGCTGGCCAGGAGCACGGCCTTGATGCATTGATAGATCTTGCCGCCCTCTTCCGCCTTCTGCTCGAGCTGACTGGCGATCGGCGCGGTGAAGCCGTAGGAGGCCAGAATGCCCAGGAAGGTGCCGACCAGCGCACCGCCGATCATCTTGCCGAGCACGGCGGGCGGCTGCCCCACCGAGCCCATCACATTCACGACGCCCATCACCGCGACGACAATGCCAAAGGCCGGCAGGGCATCGGATACCTTGGCCATGACATGGGCGGGAACATGGGCTTCCTGGTGGTGCGTCTCGATTTCGATATCCATCAGGTTTTCGATCTCGAAGGCGTTCAGGTTGCCGCCGACCATCATGCGCAGATAGTCGGTGATGAATTCCATGACGTGGTGATCGTGACTGACCGAGGGATATTTCGAGAAGATTGGGCTGGCCTCGGGGGTTTCGACATCGTTCTCGATCGACATCAGACCTTCCTTGCGCACTTTCGCCAGGACCTCGAACAGCATGGCCAGAAGGTCCATGTAGAGCGCCTTGTTGAGAGGTGAGCCCTTGAGAACGGAGGGTAGCGCACCGAGCGTTGCCTTGACCGCCTTGCTGCCGTTGCTGGCGATAAAACCGCCAATCATCAGGCCAACGATGGCGATATATTCGAGCGGAACCCAGAGGGCGCCGAGGCTACCGTGCACGGCATAGGTGCCGATGGAGGCGAGCAGAATAATGACGTAGCCGACGAGCAGTGACATGAATGATCTCGGTTGTTTAACGTCTGGCGCGGGGCGCGACGCAGACAGGCGAGCGCAATAATAGCGGCAAACCTGGCGCGATGGCGGGGGGAATTTGCCGCAAATTGAAAGGGCGCCCCCTCCGGTCAGGGAGGCGGGCGCCCGTCAAAGCGGGAAAACAGGCCGGGTCAGGCCGCCACGGCCTCCACCACCGGCGCGGGCCGGCGGGTTTTGCCGGCGCGGGCCGGCATGTGACACAGGCCGCAAACATAGTCGCGCTTCGGGTCGTGGGCGTGGGCGACGAATTCACCGCCGCAGGTCTTGCAGCGGGTCGTCTGCAACATGCCCGCGTCAAAGAAGCGCACCATGGTCCAGGCGCGGGTCAGGGACAGGACACTCTCCATGTTCGATCGGCCCACCTGCTCGGTGTAGAGACGAGAGGCCTTGATGATGCGTTCGAGGCCGGACAGGCCGGTGTGGCGCCCGAGGACATTGAAGTAGGCCATGAACACCGCCGCATGCACGTTCGGCTGCCAGGTCATGAACCAGTCGGTCGAGAAAGGCAGCATGCCCTTGGGGGGCGAAACGCCGCGAACTTCTTTATAGAGCTTGAGCAGACGCTCGCGGGACAGCTTGGTTTCGGCCTCAAGGAGTTGCAGGCGAGCGCCCATTTCGATGAGTTCGATGGCAAGGCGAATATCCCTCGCCTCCGAGATGACTGATTTATTACGCATGCAAACCTCCTGAATACTCCTGGATACGCTGGATCGACGGGATCAGGCAACCGACGCTACTGCCCGGCCGGCGGCGAGAAT
Organism: Rhodocyclaceae bacterium; assembly: GCA_030652245.1. Lineage (GTDB taxonomy): Bacteria > Pseudomonadota > Gammaproteobacteria > Burkholderiales > Rhodocyclaceae > Sulfuricystis. The sequence goes on from JAUSBB010000019.1 coordinate 13,368, forward strand.
GGCGGCGTGAATGTGACCAACGCCGCGCTCGCGCTCGTGGTTGGCCAGCAAATCGATCAGCAAGCTATCGTCAAAGCGGAAGCTGCACAGCAACATGTCGGAGCTGGCCATTTTCAGGACCTGTCCCGGTGTCAGGGTTTCGAGAATGTCGGCAATCTCCTCGCTGATGCCTAAGCGAAACACGGCGGTTTCCCGATCGGAACGCACCATGTTTTGCGCCAGCATCAGGTAGGCAAGATTGACTTCCTTTATGTCGTTGTAGGTGTCAGTCGGTTTCATCTTTGCGCTCCTTGCATTGCCGCCATCCCAGGGCGCGGAGACTTTCCGCGCATGCCCGTTTGGCAGTGATGGCATTCAACGGCATTTTTGACAAGAAGAAAATCAATGGAAAGACCATCCTTTTGTAAGAATAGGATAGTCACCTCTTGTAAGAAAAAACCTTACAAAAGCGGTCTTATCTCATGTTTTGAATTGATTTTTTGTGATTACCAAACCTACTGAACGGTCGCCACGCAGTTCCGGCCCCGCTGTTTTGCCTGGTAAGCGCCCTCATCGGCGCGCTTGATCAGGGCGTCGATATCCGGGGTATCCATGCCGCGCGCCGCGACACCGACGCTGATGCTGCATTTCATGTCCAGCGCGCCCGTCGTCAGCTTGACATCGGCAACGGCTTTTCTCACGCGTTCGCCGCACAGCAGCGCGGCGGCGAGATCGGTTTCCGGGCAGATGACGATGAACTCATCCCCGCCGGTGCGGCAAATCACGTCCTCCACGCGCAGCCCGGACTTGATCGCCTGGGCGGTTTGCCTGAGCACCGCATCGCCAACATCGTGGCCATGCGTGTCATTGATCGCCTTGAAGTTATCGACGTCGATCATCAGGCAAGCCAGCGGCCGCTTGCTGCGGTTGGCGTGCTGCCATTCCTGCTGGAAGCGTTCGATGGCGTAGCGGCGGTTCGGCAAGCCGGTCAGCACGTCGGTGAGCGCGGCCTCCTGCAAACGGCTATTGGTGACCGCCAGCTCGGCGGCGAAACGGCGAATTTCCTCGCGGTCGCGCTCGATTTCCTGTTGCAGCGTCATCACGCGCTGGCCGGCGCGCAGGCGCGCGCCCAGCACCCGGGCCTTCGGCGGCTTGCTCATGAAATCGTCCGCGCCGGCATCGAACACCTCGATCAGTTTTTCCTCGGTGTCTTGCGCCGTCAGGATGAGAATGTAGATGGCGCGGCCCAGCTTGGTCTGACGCAGCGCGCGCGTCAGTTCGACGCCATCCATGCCGGGCATGACGCACTCGGCGATCAGGATATGCGGCTGAACTTCGAGCGCCGTGTCGAAACCTTTCTGGCCGCTCTCCGCCTCGGACACCAGATAGCCGGCGGCGGCGAGGAGGGTGGCGAGCTGCTCACGAATACTTGGGTCGGCGTCAACCACCAGCACGCGCAGATTGCCATCGACGGCCAGGGCGCTCGGCATGCCGGCGGGCGACAGCTCGGGCGCCGTCGGCGCTCCCGACAAATCGTCAAACGGTGGCATGTCGTTGGCATCAACACTCAATTGTGCGGCCCACTCCCGCCAGTCGCGCACCACGCGGTCGCACAGCTCGGTCAGCGCCTCGCTTTTCAGAGCGAGCTTGCTGCCCACCAGGAACAGCTTGAGCATCAGGCCGCGCCGCGCCGCCTCGGGGGCCAGGCAAACATCGGCGATCAGTCGCGCCAGGGTCAGCGTCCAGGTCAGGCGATAGCTACGCGAATCGGGCGGGAAATTGGCGCCCTCCGGCGCTTCGTGCGCAAACACCGGATCGACAAACATGCGCGGCAGGCCCCAGTCCTGCAAGATCGCCGCCGTCAATTCGGCATGCGTCATGGCGAAGGCGTTTTGTTCGAGGACGCAAAGCGAAACCGCGTGATCGTCCCTGGCCTGACCGAGCAGACGCGAGTATTCCGCGGGGAACACAGTGGCCAACGACAGTTCGCCAATGCGGCAGAGCAGGCCGACGCTGAAGGCTTCCTCGGGCGGCGCGGCGCGCACTTGGGCGGCGACCGCCTGCGCGGCCACGGCGCAGGCCAGTGAGTGCGACCAGAAACGACCGTAGTTGAAATTGGCGCACAGCCCGCTGCGATGGCCGTTCAGGAGCGAAAAGCTCAGCGCCAGATAGCGCACCGTCGGCGTGCCCAACAGGATCAGCGCATCCTGCACGGCCGCGACCGGGCGTTCCGCGCCGACCTCGGGCGCATTCGCCGCCTTGATCAACCGACCGACCAGCGCCGGATCGGTTTGCACCGCGCGCACCAGTTCGGCAATGGAGACATCATCCTTCTGCGTCAGCCGCATGACCGCCAAAGCCGCCCCCTTGGGCGATGGCAACTCGCCCATCGCCTTGAGTTCCTGCAAACGGTCAAACCGGAAATGCCTGACGTTGTCGGCCAACAACTCGCTCATGAGGGTATTTGCCAGCCTTGCAAAAGGTTTCTGCCCGGCCACGCTGATCGGTGGCGCCTGCTTCGATAAAGGTTTATACCACCGCCGCGAGGCTTTGTATTGCGGACTGGCGCGCTAGAATTTCGCTTCATGGAACCCGCCATCAACTATTGCTGCACCTGCGCCGCACCGGTGAGTTTGCGCGTGCCGCTGGGCGACAGCCTGCCCCGCCATGTTTGCGACGCCTGCGGCGCCATCCATTACCGCAACCCGCGCCTGGTGGTGGGTACTTTGCCCATTTGGGAAGAGCGCATTCTGTTATGCCGCCGCGCCATCGAACCGCGCCACGGCTGCTGGACGCTGCCCGCCGGCTTCATGGAAAACCAGGAAACCATCGCGGAAGCCGCTGCGCGCGAGACCCGCGAGGAAGCCTGTGCCCACATCGAACTGGATGACCTGTACACGATGATTTCCGTGCCGCACATCAATCAGGTGCATGTCATTTATCGCGCTCGCTTGCTCAAGGCCGAGTTCGCGCCGGGCGCGGAAAGTCTTGAAGTGGCCCTGTTCGACGAGGCCAGCATTCCCTGGGATGAGATTGCCTTTCGCACCATCGCCATGACCCTGCGGCATTTCTTCGCCGACCGCGCGGCGGGCCGCTTCGGCTTGCATGTCGAGTCCATCGCCGAACCCCGGCCGCGCTGATTATTTTTCCGTCTCGAACACCACCGGCAACAACACCACGAAGTTCCGCCCCTGCAAAGATTCCGGCAGCGCGGCGCGCGTGACCGCCTGACGCAGCATCTCCAGCGCGGCCGCGTCGAGCACCGCATGACCGCTGGAACGATTCAGATCGACACGGCGGGCCGGCACACCCGTCTCCACCGTGACACGCACTTCGGCCGTGCCAGCCAACCCCGCCCGCTCCGCCGCGTCCGGATAACGGCGAAAGCGGCGCGCCTCGACCGCCAGCGCCAGGCGAAACTGCCGCAGGCCGGCGGCATGGGCGCCACGTTCATTTATCTCCTGCGCCAGGGCTGCCGTGGCCGGGCCCGCCATGTGACGCGGCACGACTTCGCCACCCGCCCCACTGGCTATCGGTGCCTGGGCCTGCTCCGGCAGGACCGGCATATCAAAAGTCGGCGCTGGCGGGACGGCGTTAGCCGGACCGCCGCGTAAATCGGGGACGGCGTTAGCCGGGAATACCGCTCCCCTCTCCCCCGGCCCCTCTCCCGCAAGGGGAGAGGGGAGTCGAAGCCCCTCCCCCCGCGCGGGGGAGGGGTTGGGGAGAGGGGGAAATGCGGCAGTCGGCGCACGCTGCAACACCGGATCGGGCGCGTCGACCGTTGACGGCGCGGGCAGCAACCTGCCCTGCAAAACGCTTGCCGGCGGGACGCTTTGCTCCATTGCACTAAACTGTGGCAGCAGCCCCAGCAACAGCAGCGCGTGGAACAGCAGCGACAAAACGGCGGGACGGAGCGGAAATCCCCGCAATTCCCAGGCCTGTTCCGGCCGCCGAGACGAACTTTCCATTGTCACAATACTCTGATAGGTTTTGGGTTCCATTGTAAAGGCCAATGAACACCTACCCCCTGATCCTCACGCTTGACCCGCATGGCGTGCCGCACCGCTGGGTGACGTGGCAGCACGCCTGCTGTTATTACGCCAAGGATCTGGTGGCTTGGGCGGCGGGGGATCACAGCTTCACCATTCACGGCGGTCTCAGCCGGCTGACCGGGCAGCAATCAGAAATCTGCACGAACAGCATCATCGCCATCAAGGGCCGCGCGCTGGCCGGGCGTCAATTCACCCAGGTACCGCCACTCGACAACTGCGAGCTGTTCCATCGCGACCGCCACATCTGTGCCTATTGCGGCGACAGCCTGACCAGCGCACGCCTGACACGCGATCATGTGGCACCGGTTTCGCAAGGCGGGCGCGACACCTGGATGAACGTGGTCACTGCCTGCCGGCCCTGCAACCAGCGGAAAAGCGACCGCACCCCCGAACAGGCCGGCATGCAACTCATGTATGCACCCTATGTGCCCAACAAGGCGGAATACCTGATTCTCTGCAACCGCAACATCCTGGCCGACCAGATGGACTTCCTGGCGCGCCATGTGCCCAGCGCAAGTCGAATCCGGCAGGCATAAGAGTCTCTTAATCTTCGGCGCGCAACATGGCTCCTGTCGAATACTGACAGGAGCCCAAAATGAATTTCAGGATTTTCGCCGTCGTCGCTCTGGCTACCGCCTGCCACACCGCCGCGGCAAGCGGCAACTATGCGGAACGCGGCCTCAAGCTGCCCGGCGGCTGGCGTCGCGCCAAGCAGCGCTGAAGGAGAGATCATGGACAAGCGCATCCTCGTCTGGGACTTCCCCACCCGCATCTTCCACTGGACGCTGGCGCTGAGCTTTGCCGGTGCTTACCTGACCGCCGAAGCGGAGCGCTGGCGCGATATCCACGTGATCTGCGGCTATCTCATGCTGGGCATGATCGGCTTCCGCCTCGTCTGGGGCCTGGTTGGCAGCCGCCACGCGCGGTTTGCCGATTTCGTGCGCGGCCCGGCGGCGGTGCTGCGCTACCTGCGCTCCTTGCTTTCGCGCAGTCCCGAGCGCCACGTCGGCCACAACCCCGCCGGCGCCATCGCCGTCGTCCTGCTGCTCGCCCTCGGCCTCGGCTCGGGCATCAGCGGCTGGATGATGTTCAACGAAAGCGGCGGCGCCCAGTTGGCTGATGTACTGGAAGATCTGCACGAAACTCTGGGTAATGCCATGCTCGCCGTGGTCGCCATCCATGTCCTTGGCGTCATCGTCGCCAGCCGCCTGCACCGCGAGAATCTGATCGCGGCCATGGTCACCGGTTACAAGAACGGCCCGGAAAACGAAGGCATTCACCATCGTCACGGCATCATCGCGGTTATCCTGATCGCCGCCCTCGTCGCCTTCGGCTGGAGCCTGACGCAGGGCAAACTACCGGCGCTCTACGACCCGGGCGGGGCGACAATGGAAAAACTGCAAAAGGAAGCCGGGCACCATGACCACAATGACCGCAGCCGCCGCAAAGGAAAGAATCCGCATGACGACTGAATCATGCGCGTCCTGATCGTCGAAGACGACCGTCTGCTCGGTGCAGGCATCCTCGCCGGTGCGAAGCAGGCGGGCATTCAGGCCGACTGGGTCGAGGACGGCGCGGCGGCGTTGGCCGCGCTCCGCTCCGAGCCCTTTTCCGCGGTGGTGCTCGATATCGGCCTGCCGCGCCTGTCGGGACTCGATGTGCTGCGCGAACTGCGTGCGTCCCGCAATGCCATTCCCGTGCTGATCCTCACCGCCCGCGACACCTCGCGGGACGTGATCGCCGGACTCGACGCGGGGGCGGACGACTATATGGTCAAACCCTTCGACCTCGGCGAGCTCGCGGCCCGGCTGCGCGCGCTGGTGCGGCGTGCCGCCGGCAGTACCGCGCCACTGCTCGAGCACGGCAACCTGCAGCTTGATCCGGCGGCGCGCCAGATCATCTGGCAGGGCAAACCGGTCGATCTCGCGCCGCGCGAGTTCGCCCTGCTGCACGAACTGCTGCTCAACGCCGGCCGCGTGCTGACCCGCGCCCAGATCGAGGCCAAGCTCTACCCCTGGGGCGAGGAAGTCGAGTCGAACGCGCTGGAAGTGCATATCCATCATCTGCGCAAGAAGCTCGCGCCGGAACTGATCCGTACCGTGCGCGGCGTCGGCTACATGGTGCCGCGTGAATAGCCTCCGGGCGCGGCTGATCGTTGGCGTGGTCGGCCTCGTGACGGTCATCTGGCTCGGCGTGACGCTGGCCGCATGGATCGAGACCCGCCACGAAACCGAGGAAATTCTCGACGCCCACCTGGCGCAGGCGGCCGCGCTGCTGACCGCCTTCGTTGGTCACGAACCCGATGAACTCGACGAGCACCTGCCGACCAACCGCTACCTGCACAAGGTGACCTTCCAGGTCTGGGACGGCGGACGCAGCTTGCTCGTCCATTCCGCCAACGCGCCCGATCATCGGCTGTCCGCCAGCGACCAGGGCTTCTCCGACGCCAGGTTCGACGGCCACCGCTGGCGCGTTTTCAGCCAGTGGAGCGGCGATGGCCGCTATCTCGTCCAGGTTGGCGAAACCTTCGATACGCGGGACGACATTTCGCGCGAACTCGCCGGCCACTTGCTGGCGCCGCTCGGCGTCGCCCTGCCGCTGCTGGCGCTGGCGCTGGCGCTGCTGATCGGCCGCGGACTGCGGCCACTGACTACATTGGCCGAGGACATTGGCCGCCGCGATGCCAACCGTCTCGACCAGGTCGATACGGCGCGCGCGCCGCGCGAACTCAAGCCCGTGCTCGACCGGCTCAACCAGCTTTTCGCGCGCCTGAGCCGTTCGATCGAGCTGGAACGCCGCTTCACCGCCGACGCCGCCCACGAACTGCGCACGCCGTTGGCGGCGATGCGCACCCATGCCCAGGTGGCCCAGGGCGCGACCGCGGCCGACGAACGCGACGCCGCCCTCGCCCACGTCATCGAGGCGACCGACCGCGCCACCCGCCTCGTCGAACAATTGCTGACACTGGCGCGTCTCGAAGCCCCCTCGGCCAGCCAGGCTTTTGTCGCCTGCGACCTGCGCCAGATCGCGGTCACTACCCTGGCCGCCGCCGCGCCCGCCGCGCTGGCCAAGCAAATCGAAATCGAGCTCACCGATGGCCCCAGTGTCTCCGTCCCCGGCGACCCGACGCTACTTGGAGTGCTGTTGCGCAACCTTATCGATAACGCCGTGCGTTACAGCCCGCCGCAAGTCGGCGTTGGCGTGACGGCAGGCCTTGGCGCGGCCGGCGAACCATTCGTCGCAGTCATCGACCAGGGCCCCGGCATTCCGCCAGCAGAGCGCAGCCGCGTGCTCGATCGCTTCCACCGCATCGCCGGCAATGCCGAATCCGGCTCGGGCCTCGGTCTGTCCATCGCTGCGCGCATCGTCGAGTTGCACGGCGCGCGCCTCGAGCTCGACAGCGGCCCCGATGGCAAAGGCCTTTGCGCGCGCGTGGTGTTTTCGCCGCGTGCTTCCAGCTAAGATGCCGGGATGAACACCCCCATCACTTACCCCCAAGCTGCCCGCCCACTCTCCGCCTATAAACCCTATTGGGCCAAACGCTTCGGCACCGCGCCCTATCTGCCCATGTCACGCGCGGAGATGACCGAGCTTGGCTGGGACGAGTGCGACATCGTTCTCGTCACCGGCGACGCCTACATCGACCATCCCAGCTTCGGCATGGCGCTGGTCGGCCGCTTGCTGGAAGCGCAGGGTTTTCGCGTCGGCATCATCAGCCAGCCGGACTGGACCTCGCCTGACGACTTTCGCCGCCTCGGCCGGCCGGCGCTGTTCTTCGGCATCACCGCCGGCAACATGGATTCGATGGTCAATCGCTACACCGCCGACCGCAAGATCCGCTCCGACGACGCTTACACCCCCGACGCCGCGCCCAACAAACGTCCCGATCACGCCGTCACCGTGTATGCCCAGCGGGCGCGCGAAGCATTTGCCGGGGTGCCGGTGATCATCGGCGGTATCGAAGCTTCTTTACGACGCATTGCGCACTACGACTACTGGTCGGATACGGTGCGCCGCTCGGTGCTGGCCGACAGCAAAGCCGATCTGCTGCTGTTCGGCAACGCCGAACGCGCGCTGGTGGAGCTCGCCCATCGCCTCGCCAGGGGCGAAATGATCAGTGCCATGCGCGACTTGCGTGGCAGTGCGTTCATGGCGTCGACCGACTGGAAGCCGGATGAAAGCTGGGCGGAGCTTGATTCAAGCACGGTGCAGGAAGCAAAAGTCGGCGCTGGTGGGACGGCGTCGATCCCGATCCAGTTTCACCCGCGCCGCGCGCGCAGCCAGACCGTGATCCGTTTACCGTCCTATGAGGCGGTAAAGTCCGACCCAGTGCTTTACGCCCACACTTCGCGGATTTTCCACCTTGAATCGAACCCCGGCAATGCGCGCGCGCTGGTGCAGCGGCATGGCAAGCGCGATCTGTGGCTCAACCCGCCGCCCTTGCCGCTATCAACTCCCGAGATGGATTACGTCTTTGGCCTGCCCTATGCCCGCGCGCCGCATCCCGCCTACGGCGACGCCAAAATTCCGGCCTGGGAGATGATCCGTTTCTCGATCAACATCATGCGCGGCTGCTTTGGCGGCTGCACCTTCTGCTCGATCACCGAGCACGAAGGGCGCATCATCCAGAGCCGCTCGGAGGCTTCGATCCTGCGCGAGATCGAGGAAATCCGCGACAAGACACCGGGCTTCACCGGCGTCGTTTCCGATCTGGGCGGCCCGACGGCCAACATGTATCGCATGGCCTGCCAGGACACCAGGATCGAAGCGGCCTGCCGGCGGCTGTCCTGTGTCTATCCCGACATTTGCCCGAACCTCGACACCAGCCATGCGCCGCTGATCTCGCTTTACCGCAACGCGCGAAAGATTCCGGGCGTCAAGAAGGTCCTGATCAGTTCGGGCCTGCGCTATGACCTGGCCGTGCGCTCACCCGAGTACGTCAAGGAACTGGTCAGCCACCATGTCGGCGGCTATCTCAAGATTGCGCCCGAGCACACCGAAGCAGGGCCACTGTCAAAGATGATGAAGCCCGGCATGGGCGCCTACGACAAGTTCAAGCGCATGTTCGACGCCGCCTCGCAGTCCGCCGGCAAGGAGCAGTATCTGATTCCTTACTTCATCGCCGCCCATCCGGGGACGACCGATACCGACATGCTTGAACTGGCGCTCTGGCTCAAGCGCAACAACTTCCGCCTCGACCAGGTGCAGACCTTCCTGCCGACGCCGCTGGCCATCGCCACCGGCATGTGGCATACGGGTAAAAATCCGTTGAAACGTGTCTCGGCAAGTTCAGAAGACGTCGCCGTGGTGCGCGGCGGCCGCCAGCGCAAACTGCACAAGGCTTTCCTGCGCTACCACGATCCGAAGAACTGGCCGCTCCTGCGCGAAGCGCTCAATGCCATGGGGCGCGCCGATCTGATCGGCAACGGCAAGAAACACCTGATTCCCGCCTGGCAGCCCGATGGCACAGGCAGTGCCAGAAAGTCGGCGCCGGCAGGACGGCGCCCGACTGTCACCCGAGCGAACCCGGCAAAACCCACCCGCAATACACGGCGCCCATAAAAGAAAAATGCCCCGCCGGGGCATTTTTCATCAAGCGGTAAAGGCTTAGACGCAACCGGTCGGCTTGGGCATGCCCGCGTAGCGGCAGGCCTGCTTCGCCGGGCCGTAGGGGAACAGGTCGAACAGGTATTTCTTGTCGGCGTATTCTTCGCCCAGAGCTTCAGGCAGCAGCTTGGTGATCAGGCGCAGGTTGGGCGCCGTGCCGGTTTCGGCGTAGTAATCGCGAATCCAGCTAATGACCTGCCAGTGCTTTTCCTGCAGCGCCAACTGATCCTGGCTGGAAAGATAATCCGCAACATCCTCGGACCAGTCATCCAGATTGGCCAGATAGCCTTGCGCGTCGGTTTCGATGTCTCTGCCATTGACGTTGATCATTTTTTGTCCTCTCCGTGGGGTTGGGGGGGTTGGGGGTGCTGGGGTCGGGGGTGAATACCTGACTAACTTGGTGAGAATTATAACCACACGCCCGGCGGAGGCAAATAGTAATTGTTGATTAAGTTGATAGCCTATTGCTATGAACGGAATTGCTCAGGCCGTCAGCTTGCGGTAAATCTCCGCCACCTTGAGCGGCAGCTTTTTTGCGTCGTCGAGCACCGTGTAGCTGGCCGGGCCCACCATGTGGCGCAGGTAATCCGCGCCGTGCCGGTCGATGGTGATGCAATAGCCGCGGATGCCCTGCTCGCGCGCCTCCTGCAAGGCGCGCCGCGTGTCCTCGATGCCGTACTGGCCGCGATATTCGTCGCCAAAATCATCGGGACGGCCGTCGGAGAGCGTCACCAGGAGCTTGTGGCGCGCCGGTTGCTTTGACAGGAGATGGCTCAGGTGGCGGATCGCCACGCCCATGCGAGTGTAGTCCTTGGCCTCGATGGCGTCGATGCGGCCACGCACGGCGTCGTCGTAACGATCGGCGAAAGACTTGATGCGGTAGATGTCGCAGCGCGTGCGCGTCCAGCCGCTGAAGCCGTAAATCGCATAGGCGTCGCCGAGCTTTTCGAGCGCCTCGCACAACATCACCAGCGACGCGCGCTCGGCATCATTCACCCAACCCTTGGTCGACCCGCTCATGTCGATCATGAACATCGCCGCCAGGGAACGTTCGTTTCGCACCCGCCGGCAGAACAGGCGGGGCGAGGGTTCGGCGCCGCTCCGGCGGTCATTCACCGCCTCGACTTGCGCATCGAGATCGATTTCCTCGCCCTCCGGCTGGCGCCCGAGAATGCGGTCCTCGCCGCGCACCGCTTCGAAGCGGCGCTTGATCTGCTGGATGTGCGCCGCGTAGCGGGTCTTCGCGTCGCGCACGAACTGCCCATCACCCGGCGTCACTTCATTCACATAGACGTGACACCATTGGCGGCGGTAGGCGTTGCGGTGATAGTCCCATTCGTCATAGCGATAATCCGCAGCGCGATTGTCAATCTGTTCGGGCAGGCCGAGGTTCTTGCCGGTCGGCTGCCACGGACCGTCGCCGGCCGGCGTCAGCACCGCGGGCGGCAACTCGCCCAGATCCTGGACCAGCGATTGCGCCGCGGCCCGGGCATCGGGCGGCAGCGTCACGGCCTCGCCGTCGAGGCGGATTTCGATCTCGCCGGTTTCCGTTTTCAGTTGCGCGGCAAATTCCGCGGGCGACGCCGGCTTTTTGCCCGCCGTGCCCTTGAGAGCGCCGAGCGCACGGCGCAGAATTTCCGTCTCGCGGGCGATGCGTTCCCCACGCGCCAGCGCAGCAGCCGCCGGATTGAGGCGGGCGACAAAAGTCGGCGCTGGCAGGACGGCGCCGTCCGCCATGAATCGGGCAAGCCAGGCCAGCGAAACGCCGACATCGGCCCGCGGCGACTGCAGCTCGGGCAGCGCGACATGGAGTACCGCCGGCCAGGCGCCGCGCAGGGCGACCAGCATGGCCCCGAGTCCTGGCAAGTCGCGCCGGACACAGGCTTCGAGCCGCACGGCTTCCAGCACGGCCAGCCAGTTTCCCGCCGTACTTCGGTCGGGCCAGCGGGCGAGTTCAGCCTCCAGATCGACGTTGAATGTGCCATAGCGCGTCTGCGCCCACATCTCCACCGCCAGCCCTTTGTAAAGCTGGCGATTGTCCTGGGCTTCGGCGCTGAGCGCGATGCGCTCGGGCAGGAAGATCGTCTCGGTATCCGTCCAAGGGTAAGCGCCTACTTTCAAGGACAGCGCTCTGCCGGACAAGCCCTGCACAAAACGGCCGAGCCGTTGTTCAACCTCGGCAAAGCAGACAAGGCGGCGGCCGTCGCGCCGGGCGACAAAGCCATCCAGGTCGCGCAGAGAATCCATCGCCTGACGCAAGCCATCGCGATCATAGGCGTCCAGCGCGCCAATCACCCAGGCTTCGAAACCGGCCGTGTCGAGAGATTCCAGCGCCTGGGGCGCCAGCGTGGCCACCATGTGGCCGATTTCGGCATAGGTCTGCGCCGCCACGCCCGCCATGCGCATGACGAGTTCCTGCTGGGTGCGCGACAGCGCTTCGAGTTGCGCCGCCAGTTTCCCGATCTTGCGATGCGAGGACGAGGCGAACAGCAGCGCGTCCAGGCGCTCTTCGATTTCATGCTCGAAGAGGCGACGTTCAAGCACTAAAACACTGCCCGAACCAGGTCGTCGAGCGTCTGCGTCATGTCCGGGTCATCGGTGAGCGCCCGCGCCACGGCGGCGGTGCTGGCCGCCGCCGGCGACATGCCGGCATCGATCAACTGCGCGGCATGGATCAGCAGGCGCGTGCTGGCGCCTTCGTCGAGTCCGGCACCCTTGAGGTTGCGCGTCAGCTCGCCGAGCTTGACGAGTTTTCTGGCCAGTTCTGGGTCGATGCCGCCTTCGGTGGCGACGATGCGCGCCTCGACCTCGGCGCCCGGATAGTCGAATTCCAGCGCGACAAAACGCTGGCGCGTACTCGGCTTGATTTCCTTGAGCACGCTCTGATAGCCGGGATTGTAGGAAATCACCAGCATGAACTCGGGTGGCGCGGCCACCAGTTCTCCGCGCTTGTCCACCGCCAGCGCGCGGCGGGTGTCGGCCAGCGGATGAATGACCACCGTGGTGTCCTTGCGCGCCTCGACGATCTCATCGAGATAGCAGATGGCCCCGGCGCGCACGGCGGCCGTCAAGGGCCCGTCCAGCCAGACGGTATCGTCGCCGACGATCAGGTAACGGCCGACCAGGTCGGCGGTGGTCAGGTCGTCATGACAGGCGACGGTGACCAGCGGGCGCTTCAACTTCCACGCCATGTATTCGACAAAGCGTGTCTTGCCGCAACCGGTCGGGCCTTTCAGCAGCACCGGCAAGCGCTTGGCCGCCGCCGCGTCGAACACCGCCACCTCATCGCCAACCGGCTGGTAGTAAGGCTCCTCGCCCAACGCAGCCAGTTGCGGCGTGATCTGTTCGAGTGGTTTCATTCCGGAAAAATCAGATCAGCACGGTTTTCAGGTTCACTCCTTGCCGCAACTCACGCTGCCGCAATCATCGGCATCCGCGTCATCGTAGCCGCCATCCTCGCCACGAGCGAAACGCTCGGCGGCTGCGCGCTCTTCGGCCATGCGTTTTTCCTGAACCTTCTTCATGCGTTCGGCCGACTGCGCCTCATCGAGCGGAATGGATTGCTCGCCAAACAATACCTGCTTGAGGAAGCGGAAAGAGAACTGCAGCAATTCGGTGTCGTCGGCGAGAATCCGCGTCTTTTCTTCGGCGGGCAGGGCGAACAGTTGGGCAAACGCATCACTCTCGACAAACACCCGAAAGGTATCGATGTCATAGCAGGCCATGAAGAATAGCTGGCGGCTCTTCAGCGATGGCGCGCCAACCGCCGGGCCGGAGGATTTTTTCTTCAGCACCAGTTGACGCCAGCCGCGCGCCAGTTCGTCGTATTCCGTCAGCCCCTGCTCCTTGCGATAGTCGTCGATGGTGATCGAACGATTGACTTCGTGCCCCTTGCAGTGGTCTTCCTTGACCAGCGCGTAGGAGTTGCGGTCAACGTATTCGTCCTGCATGCGCATCGACAGCAGGGCAACCGGGTAATAGCGGCAGGCGGTCGGCCGGTCGGCATACACGCCGCAGCCTTCGGGCTGCATGAAGCGGCAGGCCGTGCCGTTTTCGATCGGGCGCAGCTTGACGCCGGCAATGCCGTCTTTCTCGAATTCGTAGGGAACGGTGTAGTCCTGCAGAAACTGCGTCGAAGTCATCCCGAGGTGTTTCTTGAGCCGGACAATGTCATAGGGCGTCAACGAAATGTCGATGTTGGCGCAGCAGGCGTTCCAGCAACTGATGCCCTTGTGGCAGGAAAACTGGATGACATGGTCGGCATCCAGCATCGTGGGGACGACCGGACTTTGCGGAAAGGGGACTTCTGGCTTGGACATAAAAACCTCTTCGGAACAATGGTTTGAGCAACTGCAAATAGAACAGGCCGGGAGCCTTGCGGCTTCCGGCCTGCGTCTTACACAGGTACGGCTACTTAGTGCGGCGCGGCAGCCTTGAACAGCTTCGACTTATCGATCAGATCGATGTGGGCGCGCTTGAAGCAGGTCCACTTCTTGGACTTCTTGTCGTAGATCGAGTTAACAAAACACTTCCAGTTCTTCTCATCGACGAAGTTCTTGTCGGTGCGATAGTAGAAGCCGGGATAACGGCTCTCTTCACGGAACTGGATATGCTTCATGTGAGCTTCGGCCGTCAGGATGCGATGGTAGTTCTCCCAGGCGCGCAGCAGTTCGTGCAGGTCCTTCGCACGCATCTTCTGGGCGTCTTCCTTCAGCATCTCGAGTTTCTCTTCGGCAACCGCCAGCATCTTGTCGTTGGTGGTGTAGTAGGTGGCCACGCCGGCAACATACTCGTCCATGATTTTCTGCAGACGCATCTGCAGCATCTTGGGCGTGATGTAGTGCGGGTTGACGTCGATCGCGGTCGAATAGTCCTTGTGCTCCAGGAAGGTGCGAACCGGCTTCCAGATCGCTTCGGCGATCTCTTCGGCGGTCTCGTCGAACTCGGACTTGAGATCGGCGTTATCCATGCAGTACTTGACCATGGCCTTGGCGGCCAAACGACCTTCGGCATGCGAACCGGAGGAGAACTTGTGGCCGGATGCGCCCACGCCGTCGCCGGCGGTGAACAGACCCTTGACGGTGGTCATGGAGCGATAACCCCAGTTCCAGCCCTTCGGCAGGTGAGCGGGCACGTTAGCCTCGGTCTCGTCGGTGGGGGCACCGACGTCGGTCGGGCCGGACACCCAGATGCCGCAGCAGCCGGAGTGCGAACCGAGCAGGTAGGGCTCGGTCGGCATCAGCTCGGACATCTTCTTCTCGGGCTCGATGTTCTCGCCAACCCAGACGCCGCACTGACCGATACACATGTCGAGGAAGTCTTCCCAAGCCTCGGCTTCGAGGTGCTTGACTTCTTTCGGCGACAGGGTCTCGCGCAGTTTGGCCAGCGCCGTGACGGTGTCCATCCAGATCGGGCCGCGGCCTTCCTTCATCTCTTTGAGCATCAGGTGGTTGCGCAGGCAGGAAGCGGGAACGGCAGCCTGACCATAAGGCGGGTAGTCGTTCAGCATGTCCTTGTTCTTGGTCATGTAGTCTTCGCCGTAGGCGTTGGCGGCACGGGCCTTGAACAGCAGGAACCAGGCGCCGACCGGGCCGTAACCGTCCTTGAAGCGGGCGGGCACGAAACGGTTTTCCATCAGCGTCAGTTCGGCGCCGGCTTCGGCAGCCATCGCGTAGGTCGAACCAGCGTTCCACACCGGATACCAGGCGCGGCCTGAAGCCTCACCCACGGAACGCGGACGGAAAATGTTCACGCAACCACCAGCGGCCAGCATGATCGCCTTGGCCTTGTAGATGTAGATCTTGTTCTCGCGCACGGAGAAACCAGCGGCGCCAGCGATGCGGGAGGGATCGTTCTTGTCGTTGATCAGATGCACGATGAACACGCGCTCTTCGATGCGGGCGAGACCGAGGGCCTTCTTGGCGGCTTCGGCAACGATCCACTTGTAGGCTTCGCCGTTGATCATGATCTGCCACTTGCCGGAACGGACCGGCAGACCGCCGTCCTTCAGCAGGGGCAAGCCTTCCTTGATGGCGTCAGCGCCGTCATGACGCACACCGGCGGCGTCGGTTTTCCAAATGGGCAGGCCCCACTCTTCGAACAGGTGCACGGAGTCATCGACGTTACGGCCGCAGTCGTAGGTCAGGTCGTCACGGGTGATACCCATCAGGTCGTTGGAGACCATGCGGGCGTAGTCGGCGGGGTCCTGCTTGTCGCCAATGTAGGTGTTGATCGCGGACAGACCCATCGCCACGGCGCCGGAGCGGTCCAGGGCGGCCTTGTCGACCAGCTTGATCTTCAGGTCTTTGCCGGTTTCGTTCTTGAGAGCCTCGGCCCAGCGCATGATTTCGTATGCCGTACCGCAGCAGGCCATGCCGCCGCCGATCAGCAGAACGTCCAGCTCTTCCTGGACGACTTCTGGTTTGTCAAATGTTCCAGCCATTTTTCGATTCCTCTAAAAGATTACTTGCGGATCAGTTCGGCGGGGTTGCCAGCGCGGAAACCGCCCATGACTTCCTTGGTGAACACGCCATCCAGGGCCAGGTCGGCCAGCTTGGGCATCGGCTTGCCACCGAACGGGTCAATCGAACCCTCGGCGGTGGTGCGGATCGGGAACTTGAAGCGCTTCACCACGCCATTGCGGAACTTGATGGTCCACATGATGGAGTCGGAACCGCGCATCGGCTGCACGGAGCCGCCCAGCGGGACGACGTCAGCGTAGTGACGGCATTCGATGGCGCCCTGCGGGCAGATCTTGACGCAGGAATAGCACTCCCAGCACTGCTCAGGCTCCTGGTTGAAGGCCTTCATTGCGTGGCCGGTATCGGAACCATCTCTGTCAAGCTTCATCAGATCGTGCGGGCAGATGTACATGCAGGCGGTCTTGTCCTGACCCTTGCAGCCGTCGCACTTCTCGGTACGAACAAATGTTGGCATTACCTCTTCTCCTTGCTAGCTAACAATCCGCTGTTGTTTGTGTACCAGCGGTCCATTTGACTTCCGTGCCCTACCTTGGCCGGGGCGTATCGCGAGTCCGCTTCCGGCGGAGCACGGGAGTTCCAAATACCTCATGAAACGAGTGTAGGCTATCACCCTTAGGCACAGCATGATAATCCCGATTTTTGATTGGGGAATAAGCCACGCCAATTGTTCTTACGGAATGAAGACCGACATCAAACAACCTACTTTTCCGTACTTTATCCTTGACATCGCCAATTAGTCATTGACACAGTTGAAAAAGAATATTTGATAGAAACGCCAGGGGGCTTATTGTATTTTGCGGGCTCTAAAACCAAACATTAACAGGAGAATCAACAGTGATAAAGCCACACGGTTCCGATCAACTCAACCCGCTGTTCGTGTATGACGACGTTCAGCATCGGGCACTGACACATGAAGCTGCGTCGCTGCCTTCGATGATGCTCTCCTCGGCCGCCGCCGCCAACGCGGTGATGATGGGGTCGGGTTACTTCAACCCGCTGACCGGCTACATGAATCTGGCCGATGCCCTCGGCGCCGCGGAACACATGAAGACCGCCAGCGGCCTCTTCTTTCCGGTGCCGGTCTTGAATCTCACCAGCGACATCAGCGCCATCAAAGGCCACAAGCGGATTGCGCTGCGCGACCCCAATGTCGAGGGGAACCCGGTCCTGGCCGTCATGGACGTACAAGCGATCGAGGAAGTCAGCGAGGACCAGATGCGCCTCATGACCGAGAAGGTCTACCGCACGACGGATCCCGTGCATCCCGGCGTGGCGGCATTCAACTCCGCCGGTCGCTACGCTGTTTCCGGCCCGATCAAGGTGTTGAGCTTCAGCTATTTCCTGAGCGAATTCCCGGATACCTTCCGCACCGCGGTCGAGATCCGCAACGAAATCGCCGAGCGCGGATGGAACAAGGTGGTCGCGTTCCAAACCAGAAACCCGATGCACCGCGCGCACGAAGAACTCTGCCACATGGCAATGGATCGTTTGGGTGCCGATGGCCTGGTCATCCACATGTTGCTCGGCAAGCTGAAGGAAGGGGATATCCCCGCGCCGGTGCGCGATGCCTGCATCCGCAAGATGGTCGAGCTGTACTTCAAACCCAACAGCGCGATGGTCACCGGTTATGGCTTCGACATGCTCTATGCCGGCCCGCGCGAGGCGGTTCTGCACGCCCTCTTCCGCCAGAACATGGGCGCCACGCACTTCATCATTGGCCGCGACCATGCGGGCGTGGGCGACTATTACGGCCCCTTCGACGCTCAATCCATATTCGACGAGGTACCCAAGGGCGCGCTATTGATCGAAATGTTCATGGCAGACAATACCGCCTGGTCAAAGAAACTCGGCAAGGTGGTGATGATGCGCGAGGCGCCCAACCACACCAAGGAAGACTTCATCACGCTATCTGGCACCAAGGTACGCGAGATGCTCAGCCGTGGCGAAGCGCCTCCGCCCGAGTTTTCCCGCCCGGAGGTTGCAAAAATTCTCTCGGGGTACTACCAGAGCATAAGCAAGGCGTAAGAAAACGCCCGCCCCCCCTTCGCCCCCCTCGCGGGGGGTTCTTAACGGCGCGCTGACGCTCGCTTGTTGGGGGGCGGTTCGTTTTGATGTAGGTGCGGTTGCGCCTTGCGGCGCGCGCCGTTTCGCCTTGGGGCGGCCCGGCGGCGAGACTGCGGGGGGGGTTACTCCCCTCGCCCCTCGCCTAACTTACCGGCGGCGCAGTTCTCGCAATTCTTCCAGCTTGCGCTGCCGCAGTTCGCGCAGGCGTGCATCCACTTCCGATTGCTCGTAGAAATCGGCGTCGCCCGCCTGCCGGGCTATATCCAGTTGCATGATCGCGGCGTCGAGTTGGCCTTGGGCCAGATAGGCTTCGGCCTGGGCGCGATGCTGTTGCAAGCGCTTACCTAGCGCTGCAAAAGCCTTTGCCTGCAACGAGTGCAATCGGGGATCGCCGGGGGTGAGTTGCAGTTCCTTCTGGGTGAGCGTCAGCGCGACCGGCGCTTCCCCCCCGCCGATCTGCGCTTCGATCAGGGCATAAACCAACGCCCGGGCGTGCGGGTAGCGCTCCACCGCCGCTCGCAGCGTCCGCAGGGCGCCGGCATGATCCCTGCGCTTCAGTTGTATCTGTGCCGTCAGGCTTTCGAGCAGGGGCGATTCGAGTTTCAACCGCCGCACCGTCGCGAGCTCCTGCTCTGCGGCGGTGACTTTGTTGTCACGCAGCAGTGCATGGGCATAGCCGAAGCGCGCATCGGTTTCGCGGGCATATTTTCCCGCCTTCAACTGCGTGGCGAAATCGGCCACGGCCTCGCCCGGCGTGCCGTCCTGGGCCTTCAGCTTGGCGCGCACCAGACCAAATTCCACGCTGTCGGGCACCTGTTTGTACGGCCGCAGGGCGATGCGATTTTCCATGTCGGTGATGCGCTCGGTGGTCAGCGGGTGGGTGCGCAGATAACCCGGCGCATTATTTTCGTAAAGCCGGCCGAACTGCAGCATGCGCTCGAAAAAGCTCGCCATGCCCCGCGTGTCGTAACCCGCCTGCTCCAACATGCTCAGGCCGAGCCGATCAGCCTCGCGCTCGAAATCGCGCGAGAAATTCAATTGCTGCTGGATGCCCGCCGCCTGGCCGGACAGCGCCGCGCCAATCGCCACGTCCGGATTGCTGCGCGCCGCCAGAATCGCCACGGCCATCGACAGCAAAACGGCCATCTGCGCCTGACTCTGCTTGCCGAACAGCCGCGCCAGATGACTTTGCGTGACGTGGGAGATTTCGTGCGCCAGCACGCCGGCCAATTCGGATTCGGCGCGCGCCGCCAGGATCAGTCCGGTATGCACGCCGATGTACCCGCCCGGCAGGGCAAAGGCATTCAGCATCGAATCCTTGACCACAAAAAACTCGAAGGACGGACGCACGCCTTCGGCATGGCTCGCCAGCCGCTGCCCCAGCTGGCTGACGTAACCGGCAACTTCCGGATCGTCGAGATAGGCCGGATCGCGGCGAATCTCCTGCATGATCTGCTCGCCCAGCCGCCGCTCGGCCTGCGGCGACAGACCCGCGCGATCGGACTCGCCCAGATCGGGCAGGCCGTCGGCACGCAGCAGCGCGCCCGGCAACAGGAGAAAACCCGCCAGAATCAGCCACAAGAATGATTTCATGCGGCTATGATACCGGCTCGATCGAACAGTTCCGTCAGGTGCTTGCAAGATGTCACAGTTAACCCACTTCGATGCCGCCGGCCAGGCCCACATGGTCGATGTCGGCGCCAAGGCCGAAACCGCGCGGCTGGCGCGCGCCCGTGGCCGCATCCGCATGCAACCAGCCACCTTCGAGCTGATCCGCTCCGGCTCGGCGAAAAAGGGCGATGTGCTCGGCATTGCGCGCATCGCCGCCATCCAGGCGGCCAAGCGCACCGGCGACCTGATTCCGCTGTGTCATCCGATTGCGCTCACCAGCGTCGCCGCCGATTTCGCGCTCGACGAGGCGAATTGCAGCGTGACCTGCACCGTCACCGCCGAAACCTTCGGCCGCACCGGCGTCGAAATGGAAGCGCTGACCGCCTGCGCGGCCGGCCTCTTGACCATCTACGACATGTGCAAGGCCGTCGATCGCGGCATGATGATCGAGGAAATTCGCCTGCTGGAAAAGGCTGGCGGAAAATCAGGGCACTGGACGGCAACCTAGCGCCGTCCCCATGCTGGCGCCGTCCCGCCAGCGCCGACTTTTACGCAGACGCCCGCGCGCAATGCACCCAGTCGACGATCGCGTCATCCGGCCGGTAGCCTGAGACCACCTCTTCGAGAAGTCGCCGGATGGCCGGCACATCGTTCGCCTCCAGCGCGCCCGCCAGCACCGCCAACTGCTGTTCCAGCGCCGACATGGGCAAGAAGTCATCGTGCGCCTTCATGATGCGCGGATGGGCGGTCGGTTGCGGGTTCTCGCCAATCAGCAGTTCCTCGTAGAGCTTCTCGCCGGGGCGCAAACCGGTCACCTGAATCTCGATATCGCCTTCCGGGTTTTCCTCGTCGCGCACGGCAAGGCCGGACAATTCGACCATGCGCCGCGCCAGGTCGCCGATCCTGACCGATTCGCCCATGTTCAGCACGAACACATCGCCCCCATGCGACATGGCGGCAGCCTGGATCACCAGTTGCGCGGCCTCGGGAATC
>JAUSBB010000118.1 GCA_030652245.1 Rhodocyclaceae bacterium
CTGCTGCGCGAAGATTTTGGTCGACGGCGTGCGGCGCGGCTTTGGCAAGGCGGCGACACACTCCTGCACGGCTTGCAGGCCCGGCGGCGAAAACAGCCGCAGCACCAGCGCCAGGGCGAGGTCTTCCTGCACCGCGGCGACACCGCGCGAGCGCAGAAAACCGGTCAGGTAGGCGGTGGATGGATACGGCGTGTTGAGCTGCGTCATCGGCGGGATGACTGACAGCACGCGCACGGTCATCGGCTTACGGCTCGCGCACGGACGCGGGTTGCGTCAACCGGGTATCCAGTCTCAATTGACCGTCTCCCGACAATGCGGGCCTGGCGCTCAGGCTCACGCCCAGCCAGCTACCCGCCAGAACGCCGACTGCAATGCAGCCGGCAGCCAGCAGTCCGATCTTCTTGCCGGACCATCCGCCGCTGCCTGAAGAAAAAGGGGCCTGGTTCGAATTACAAGTTTCATGTAATTCGAGCCTGGCCCCTTTTTCGGTATCCCCAATCTCCGCTTCCAGCGCCTGCTCGGCAACCACGCGCGCTTCCAGCGCCGCCTGCGCTTCGGCTTCGGCCAGGTGCCGCGCCTCGGCGGCGGCATTGGCTTCCCGTTCCATCGCGAGGCGCTGGGTGGCAACGCGCGTGACTTCCTGCTCGGCGGCAACCCGGGCGAGCGCCAGAATCTCGGCGGACTGCTCGGACTTGAGGCGCTCATGGGCGGCGACCAGCGCGGCGCGCTCCGCGGCGATTTTTTCCTGCGCCAGTTCCTTGCCCTGCGCTTCCCGCCTGGCGCGGGCAGCGCTGGCGGCCGCCAGTTCAACCAGCGCCTGCTCCTTGCGCCGGGCTTCGGCGCAGGCAATTTCTTCGGTTTCGAGACGGGCCCGCAGGGCGGCTTCGGCGGCCTGCTCGGCGCGCGCCTTTTCGATGGCCAGACGCCGGGCCTGGGCCTCGATGCCGACGCGCTCCCTGGCCTGCTCTTCGGCCATCATCTCGGCCTGCGCGCGCTGCTCGGCGGCGGCCAGCAATACCGTCAAATTATCGACCCGCCGCTCGGCATCGCGCCGCGCCCGCTCATCAAAGCCGGCTTGCGCCAGGGCATCGGCCTGAGCAGTGCGATGGTCGTCGAGCGAAGGTGAAGGTTCCATGATGATCATGAGGTCAAGATGCCGTTTGCGACCACAGGGTAACGCGCCCGGGAGCAGTGCGGCCGTTAGAATAGCGGCATGGAAACCCCGCTTGGGAGATAAATGATGGCCCACCCCCGCGCCGGCCAGCCGGCCCCGCAGACCAGCCTTACGGACATTTCCGCGCTGCTGGCGGCTTACAAAAATTCCCCGGACGTCGCGCAGTCCGCCCAGCGTGTCGCCTTCGGCACCAGCGGCCATCGCGGCAGTGCCTTCAACGGCAGCTTCAACGAGGCGCACATTCTGGCCATCGCCCAGGCCATCGCCGAACACCGCACAGCCGCGGGCATCGCCGGCCCGCTCTTCCTCGGCATGGATACCCACGCGCTTTCCGCCCCGGCGCAGCAGAACGTGCTCGAAGTGCTGGCCGCGAACCAGGTCACCGTGCATCTGCAAAAGGATGGCGGCTACACGCCGACACCGGTGATCTCGCGCGCCATCCTTGCACATAATGCAGATAAAAGTCGGCTCCGGGCAGACGGCATCGTCATCACGCCATCGCACAATCCACCGCAGGACGGCGGCATCAAATACAACCCGCCGCACGGCGGCCCGGCCGACACCGATGTCACCGACTGGATCGAGCAGCGAGCCAACGCGTTGATCGAAGGCGGCAACCGCGAAGTGAAGCGCCTGCCCTACGCGCAAGCGCTAGCCGCGCCGACCACCCACGCCGTCGACCTGATGACGCCCTACATCGCGGCGCTGGACGAGGTGATCGACATGGCGGCGATCCGTGCGGCCAAGCTGAAAATCGGCGTCGATCCGCTGGGTGGCGCGGCGGTGGCCTACTGGCAGCCCATCGCCGCACACTACGGCCTCGACATTACGGTGGTGAATCCGAAAGTCGACCCCGCCTACGGCTTCATGACGCTCGACCACGACGGCAAGATCCGCATGGACTGCTCAAGCCCCTACGCGATGGCCAGCCTGGTGGCGCTGAAAGATCGCTTCGACATCGCCTGGGGCAACGACGCCGACGTCGACCGCCACGGCATCGTCACGCCCTCGGTCGGGTTGATGAACCCCAATCACTATCTCGCCGTCGCCATCCACTATCTGTTGACCCATCGGCCAAACTGGCCGGCCCGCGCCGCGGTGGGCAAGACGCTGGTATCGTCAGGCCTGATCGACCGCGTGGTGAATGGTCTGGGACGCAGGTTCAGCGAAGTGCCGGTCGGTTTCAAGTGGTTTGCGGCGGGCCTGCTGTCCGGCGACTTCTGCTTCGGCGGCGAGGAGTCCGCCGGGGCGAGCTTCCTGCGCCGCGACGGCTCGGCCTG
Source organism: Rhodocyclaceae bacterium (assembly GCA_030652245.1). Lineage (GTDB taxonomy): Bacteria > Pseudomonadota > Gammaproteobacteria > Burkholderiales > Rhodocyclaceae > Sulfuricystis. The sequence goes on from JAUSBB010000118.1 coordinate 2,455, forward strand.
GACGACCGACAAGGACGGCATCATCCTCGGCCTCCTGGCCGCCGAGATCACCGCCGTCACCGGCCAGGACCCCGGCCGCCACTATCAGGCGCTCGTTGCCCAATACGGCACGCCCCACTACATCCGCATCGACGCCCCGGCCACTCCGGCACAGAAGGCCGCCTTCAAGCAGCTCACCGGCGAGCGGGTCAGCGCCGCGACGCTGGCCGGCGAACCCATCATCGCCCGCCAGACCCGCGCCCCCGGCAACGACGCGCCGATCGGCGGATTGAAAGTGACCACGGAAAACGGCTGGTTCGCCGCCCGCCCCTCGGGCACCGAAGATATCTACAAGCTCTACGCCGAAAGCTTCAAGAGCGCGGACCACCTGCAACAAATCGTCGCCGAAGCACAGCAGATCGTGACGGCGGCGCTGGCTGGATAAGCGAGCAATAGTCGCCGTCCCGCCAGCGCCGACTTTTTATTCCAGCCACCAGGCGAAACCGCGTCCTTTTCCCACCCGCTACACTCATGGAGGTTTGGGCTAAAGGCCGCATCTTTCCAGGAATCTGTCATGACCGAAATTGACTCCCGCACTCGCCGCCGTCTTCTGCAACTTGCCGTCGCCAACGCGGCCATCCTGTGGCTGCCGCGCAGCGCCTGGAGCCAGCCGCGCTTCGGCGGCAATCTCTTCGCGTTGGGGGTGGCCAGCGGCTCTCCGACCCACGAGTCCGTGGTGCTCTGGACTCGACTGGTAGCCGAGGGTCTGTTTTCCAGTTTGGGGCGCGACGCGATCACCGTGCGCTGGGAAGTTGCACACGATGACCAGTTCGCGCGGATCATGCGCAGCGGGCAGAGCCAGGCGCTGGCCGAACTCGCCCACTCTGTCCATGTCGAAGTCGCGGGTCTTGAACCCGACCGCTGGTATTTTTACCGCTTCATGGCCGGCGATGCGGTCAGCATGACGGGGCGCACCCGCACTTTTCCGGCGCCGGGCGCCAGCGTGGCCAGTTTGCGTCTGGGCTACGCATCCTGCCAGCGCTGGGAGCACGGCTATTTCAGCGCATACCGCCACATGCGCGAGGAGAATCTCGACGCGGTAATGTTTCTCGGCGACTACATTTACGAGTATCCCGGTGGCAAAACTTCAATGCGCATGCCCTCGGGCGGCTGGGTGCAGACGCTGGACGACTATCGACAGCGTTATGCACTGCACAAGGGCGAGACAGATTTGCAGGCCATGCACGCTGCCTGTCCGTGGCTGATGACCTGGGACGACCACGAGGTGCAGAACGACTACGCCGGAGAGAAAGAGGGCGAAGGCGGTCCGCCCGTCGCCAATTTCGCGGCAAGACGCGCGGCAGCTTATCAGGCCTACTACGAACACATGCCCCTGAGCGCCGCCGCGCTGACCCAGGGCATGGCGGGTTTGACGAATACCGCGCCTGTGGCGGAATTGCGGCTTTATCACCGCGTCGAGTTCGGCCGCCTGGCCTCGCTCTATCTGCTGGATGCCCGGCAGTACAAGGATCCGCAGCCCTGCACCCCGGGCGGCAAGTCGGGGTCGGGCTACGTAAATCCTGCCAATTGCCCCGAATGGAACGACGCGCAGCGATCAATGCTCGGCGCCGCGCAGGAGCGCTGGCTGCATGCCGAATTTGCCCGGGCCGGCAAGGGCTGGAATGTCATCGGCCAGCAAACGCTGTTTGGCCAGCGCGACTTTCGCACCGGCCCCGGCCAAACATTGTGGAACGATGGTTGGGATGGTTATTCCGCCGCGCGCAAGCGCCTGACCGATTCCTTGCTAGACAATGCGGTGGCGAATCCGGTTTTTCTCGGCGGAGACGTACATGAAAACTGGGTGGGCCACGTCAAGGCCGACTATGCGAATGCAGCCAGTCGGAACATCGGCGTGGAGTTTTGCGGCACAGCCATTGTGTCGCGTCCCGGCAACAATGCCAAAGCTGCCGAACGTCTGGCCGAGAACCCGCATTTCATCTTTGCCGAAGCGGAACGCAAGGGCTATGGCGTTGCCGAATTCACACCGAAGCAGCTCACAGTAGCCTTGCGCGTAGTGGATGACATAACGCGCAGTGACACGAAAATCGAAACTCTGGCGCGGTTTACTGTCCCGGTGGGGCAATCCGTCATCGAGAAAGCTTGATGCAATTACCGCCCGCCCCTCGGGCACCGAAGACATCTACAAGCTCTACGTCGAAAGCTTCAAGAGCGCGGCGTACTTGCAGCAGATCGTGACGACGGCGCTGGACGGCTAATGCTCAAGTCAGCAGTATTGAACATTGGCTAACCAAAGTGCTTCATCGTCACAACAAGGCTCTTGCGCAACAAGTCCACTGAATGAGTTGCCTTGTCGATTTCGTCCGAACTGTTATCAACAAGCGGCAATTCCTGGTCCATCTGACCCTTGGATATATTGATGGTCTTTGTCGTCAATTCCTTCAGGCGGTTGATGATGCCAAGCTGTGTATAGAGAAAGTTAAGCAAAAACGCAATTACGATTAGTCCAATGGTATAAAGATTGACGAATGTGCCCAAGACCTCATGGATCGTAATATCAGGCAGGCGCACGCTGATTATCCCGCGCACATCGCCAACCTTATAACCAAAAGCCCGTTCGCTGCCATATTTGGCGATAACCTCGGGTGGCGCATCCTCAACCTTGCCGTGACAGCGCAGACACGCCTCCTTGACCATGATCGGCGTGGAATAGCGATAGAAACCACCTTCAAAGGTTTCGGCATATTTCTGTTTGCTATCTCGCTTGAACTGGGCAATTGATTCTTTTTCGAATCCATCCGGAGCATTGGCGGGGTTTCGGTATTCGTCGCTGGTCACTCGAAATGTCGCTCGTGTGGCCGACTTACTGACGATATTGGATAACTCTCGCGTAGCCAATGCCGGGTTCTTGGAAACAAAAATGTTGCCGTCGACATCTACCCGCTTGCCAAGATAATCCGGAAAATCTGGATGTTGTTTTTCGGTCCACACGACCCCAAAACTGGCGATCCAGGCACGAAACGACACTACTTGCTCCGCCACGGTAGTCGCCTCATTACGAAGCTGCTGCACTTTCAGGCTCTGCATGCCAACCAGGAACGCGCCAAGAACCATTAGGATGGCCAAAACGAAAACAAATAAATACTTCACTTGAATACTTAACTTTCTCAACATGGCGCGCTCCTATTCGGTCTGTGGCATTGAAACGGGAATTTATTAACCAAGGCCGACCCAGCAACGGCGAGCATCGGCAGTGAATTTTCTGCGCTGATCATCGTTGTCGATCTCGCTTGCAAGTTTTTCAATCAATACTTCGACGTCGTAGGCGCCATGCAACCCTCCGGAAGCTTTAACGAGGTTATTGCATAGCATGGGGGCCACCGGGCCAAGATACTCAACCAATGCCTGCGCAATGCGGGCAATTACCTCTTGAGATATCTCCTTCGGTCGCGCAGTTTCGTCGCCGCCACCTTCCCAAATCGCCAATAACTCTCCGACCAAAGGCAGATCGTCCTGAGGCTGTCCTGGTCGCGAATGGTCAAACCGGCAGGTGCCGGCATTGATTTTGGCTAGTCTCGGAATGGCCTTGAAACTGCGCAAGCCTTCGCAATGCAGCGAAACCAACACCCCCTTGTCAAACCCGAGCATGGCTATGTGAAGATCACTGGAGCGAATGAGTAGAGTGCCAGTACTGGCAGCACTCACCTCCTTCCTGATTCGAGCAGTGATTTCCGAGCGATTGGAGAGGACTTCCATATAAAGACCCTTTCATGAGAAAGGTATCTTAGGGCTGTGCCAGATGATGTAATTGATTTTGATCAGGTTATTGAAAAATAAGCAGCGCCTGTGCTTGCCAGTTGCAAGCGCCTTGGCGGCTACGGCGTTGCTGAATTCACGCCGAAACAGCGCTCGATCACTCTACGAGTGATCGACGACATCACGCGCCAGAACACGCGGATCGAGACGCTGGCGCATTTTTCTGTCGCGGCCGGTCAATCCGTTATTGAAAAAATCTGAGTTGCGGCGCCGCCCGGGCTAGCCCGCCAGCGCGAGGCCCAGGTCGTACGCCAGCGCGTCCACCGCATCCACGGACGTGGCCCATGAGCACATGAAGCGGGCGCCGCCGCCGATGAATGTATAGAACACCCAGCCGGCGGCACGCAATCTGGCGATGGCGGCATCGGGCAGATTGACAAAGACGCCGTTGGCCTCGGTGGGCAGCAGCATCTCGGCACCCGGAATCGCGGCGAGGCGGTCGGCCAGCCGCCGCGCCATCGCATTGGCGTGGCGGGCGTGGGAGAGCCAGGTGTCGTTCTCCAGCATCGCCAGCCAGGGTGCCGAAAGGAAGCGCATTTTCGAGGCCAGTTGACCGGCCTGCTTGCAGCGGTAGGCGAATTCCTCGCCCAGCGCGCGGTCGAAGAAGACGATGGCCTCGCCGACCGGCAGACCAAGCTTGGTGCCGCCAAAACACAGCACATCGATCCCCGCGCCCCAGGTGATGTCGGCCGGCGTGCAGTCCAGCGCGGCAACAGCATTGGCGAAACGGGCGCCGTCCATCTGGGTTTTCAGCCCATACTCGCGCGCCAACCGGGTCAACCCCGCCACTTCGCCGATCTGGTAAATGGTGCCCAGCTCGGTGCTTTGCGTCAGCGTGAGGGCCCGCGGACGCGGATAGTGGATGTCGCTGCGCCGGGTGATGACCTCGCGCACGCCCTGCGCGGTCAGCTTGCCGTGCCGATGCGGCGAGAGCAGCAGCTTGGAGCCGTTGGAGAAGAACTCCGGGGCGCCGCATTCGTCGGTGGCGACATGGGCCGTATCGGTACAGATGACGCCTTGATAGGACTGGCACAGCGAAGCCAGAGCCAGCGAGTTGGCGGCAGTCCCATTGAATACAAAAAAGACCTCGCAGTCGGTCTCGAAAATCTCGCGCAGGCGGTCGCATACCGCCAGCGTGTGGTCGTCGTTCCCGTAGGAAGGCACAAAACCCAGGTTTGCGGCATTGAACGCGGCCAGCGCTTCCGGACAGATGCCGGCCGTGTTGTCGCTGGAAAACTGCAGCTTGAAACCATCGTTGCAAGGCATGCCGCAAAACCCTTGAAAATGATCGTTACTGAGCGTAGGTAGTGTAATGCTTAGCTCTTGCTTGAGCCAGGCGGGCGACTGGCATGGGTTTTCTGCTGACGAATGTCATTGGCTGCCGAACACAATGGTCTAAAGTGTAAAAGGGGGTGATTGGTGGGGTGGCAATGCGAAAGGAGTGGGCCATGACTGCAAATGATAAGCCGGTTGAGGTTAAGCGCGTCAGTTGCGAAATGTGCTTGAAGGAGGTGCCTCTTTCCGAGGCCGTTGCGCCCGAGGCGACTGACTATTTTGTGCATTTTTGCGGCTTGGAGTGCTACGAGTTATGGAAGGATCAGGGCGCGAAGCCTAAAGATCAGGGGTGAGGCTGGACTCGAATTAATTCGCTGTTCCTCAAGCAGTTTTGTCAGGGCTGGCTTGACCAGCGGCGGGGATGCCTAGAAATCGGGCGTTCTCGAACAGCGTGAAGAAGATGACCTGACGCACCTCGGGGTGATCCGGCACCAGATACAGGGCGGGGGTGAGCAGTTCTTCGAAAATGCCGCGCAAGGAACGCGCGCCGACCTTGTATTCCATGGCCAGGTCGGCAATTTGTTCAAACACCAATGGCTCGATCTTCAGTTCAACGCCCTCGTTCTTCAGGATTTCCCGGAACTGGTTGAAGATCGAATGCTTCGGTTCGATCATGATCTTGATCAGCGTTTCGCGCGACAGCGGCTCCAGGCGGGCGACGATCGGCAACCGGCCGGCGAATTCGGGAATCAGGCCGAATTCGAACAGATCGGTCGAGTTGTTTCTTGGCTTCTTCCTGTCCAACCACATGCTGGTCGAGAAACTTGACGATCTGGCTCGGTGTCATGGGGGTCACGGGCGGGTGGGCAGGGTCAGGATTGGCGCAGACGCTAGAATAGCAGCATGGAAACCCTGCTTGTGATCACCACCCTGCCCGACGCGGCGCACGCCGACACGCTGGCCGCCGCGCTGGTCGAGGCCAGGCTTGCGGCCTGCGTGAATATCCTCGCGCCCTGTCGTTCGGTGTATCGCTGGCAGGGGCGGATCGAGGACGCCACTGAAGTGCCGCTCCTGATCAAGACCACGGCGGAACGCTACCCGGCGCTGGAGGCGGCGATCCGCGCGCGGCATCCCTATGAACTTCCCGAGATCATCGCTGTCCCAGTCGAGCGCGGCCTGCCGGAATATTTGGCTTGGCTCAGTTTGGAAACCCGTTCCGAAACCGACCACGATTGAATCCCATGCTCATCCGCCTCTTCGTCATGCTCTGGCTCGCCCTGACCAGCCTCGGCGCCCATGCACTGTTTTCCAGCGGCCCCATCGATCCGGAACAGGCCTACCGCTTCTCCGCCCGGGCGCTCGACGCGCAGACCATCGAGGCGCGCTGGGACGTCCAGCCAAAATATTATCTTTACCGCCACAAGATCAGCTTCGCCGCCGATCCGGCGACGGTCAGGCTAGGCGAGCCCACGCTGCCCCGGGGCGAGGAAAAGGACGACGAATTTTTCGGCCGGATCGAAGCCTTGCGCGGCACGGTGGTCGTGCGCATTCCCGTGACCGCCGGCGCCGACGCGGGCGCCTTCGTGCTCAAGGCCAGTTCGCAGGGCTGCTGGGATGGCGGCGTCTGCTATCCGCCCATCACGCAGACGGCGACTCTCACGCTGGCGGGCCTGGGCAAGGAATCGGTCGCCGCCCCCGCCACCCCGGCGCAGGCCGTCGCCGCGCCGGCTTCGGCAAGCGCCCCCGCCAGCGGGGACGAATCCGGCCAGATCGCCAAGCTGCTGGCCGGTAGCGGCTTCTGGCTCGCGGTGATCACCTTCTTCGGCTTCGGCCTGCTGCTTTCCTTTACGCCCTGCGTGTTCCCGATGATCCCGATCCTCTCCGGCATCATCGTCAATCACGGCCATGCCGTCACACATATGCGCGCCTTTACGCTCTCGCTTGCCTACGTGCTGGGCATGGCGGCCACCTATGCCGCGGTGGGCGTCGCGGCGGGCTTTTCCGGCACGCTCCTGTCCGCCGCCTTGCAAAACGCCTGGGTGCTCGGCGCGTTTGCGCTGGTCTTCGTCGCGCTGGCTTTCTCGATGTTCGGCTTTTACGAACTGCAGCTGCCGGGCGCGCTGCAGGCCAAGTTGTCGGACACGGCCAACAAGCAGGGCGGCTCGCTCCCCGCCATCGCGCTGATGGGCGCGCTCTCGGCGCTCATCGTCGGCCCCTGCGTGGCCGCGCCGCTGGCGGGCGCGCTGCTCTACATCGCCCAGACCGGCGACGCGATGCTCGGTGGCGCGGCGCTCTTTGCCATGGGCATGGGAATGGGGGCGCCGCTGCTGCTGGTCGGCGTGTTCTCGCGTTCGCTCCTGCCCAAAGCCGGCCCGTGGATGGCGGCGGTGAACAAATTCTTCGGCGTTTTGCTGCTGGCTACCGCGCTATGGCTGGTGTCCCCGGTACTGCCGGCCTGGGCAACGATGGCGGGCTGGGCGGCGCTCCTGATCGTGCCGGCCATTTACCTGCATGCGCTCGACGCCCTGCCGCCCCATGCCGGCGGTTGGCACCGCTTGTGGAAGGGCATTGGCGTGATCATGCTGCTGGCCGGCACGGCGCTGCTCGTCGGCCTCCTGGGTGGCAGCCGCGACCCGCTGCAACCGCTGGATTTCCTGCGCGGCGGCAGCGCTGCCGCCGCCGTCTCGCCAGCGCCGACTTTTGAAAAGATCAAATCGGTCGCCGCACTCGATGCGCGTCTCGCCGCCGCACAAAAACCCGTGCTGCTCGACTTCTATGCCGACTGGTGCGTCAGTTGCAAGGAGATGGAAAAGTTCACCTTCGTCGACCCCGTCATCGCCGCGAAGATGCGCGAATTCACGTTGCTCAAGGCCGATGTCACCGCCAACAACGATGACGACAAGGCGCTGTTGAAACGCTTCGGCCTGTTCGGCCCGCCCGGCATTATCTTTTTCGACAAACACGGGCAGGAGATTGCCGATCTGCGCGTGGTGGGTTATATGCCCGCCGGGCAATTCCTCGCCGTGCTCACGCAGGCGCAAAAATAAAGTTGCGTCGCACCTCCGGCGCCGCCCCTCTCAGGGGTGATATGATGGGTCATGCCTGAAACAAAAATCGTCGATGCCAACCACCGTCTTTCACGCAAGCATGGAAACGGGGTTTTGCGGCGCGAAATATGGGTTGACCGGCACGGCAAGATTGTTCGCTACAGCCTGGCATACATCAACCATGATATTTTTCAGGGCGACAACGGACGGGTAGTGGGTTACGACAATGCGCATGGCTTTCACCATCGCCATTACAAGGGCAAGGTGGAAGCCATAGAATTTACGGGTTTCGAAGACATCGAGGCGCGCTTTGAGGCAGATTGGCTGGTATTCAGGAAAAGGAGCAAATGATGAAGACAGTCATCAAGACGGAAAGTGCGGCGGAATTTTTCAAGCGTGGCAAGGTGATTGCCCGACTGGCTGACCAGGGTAAGCCCATCCCGCATGAGCGCGTCATTGCATTTGAAGATCCCGCGGACATGGCTCGCCTGATCACTACCGCCAAGCTCGCGCTGTTCCGCGAAGTCAGGAATTGCCCCGGCTCGATCACCGAGTTGTCGGCACGCCTGCACCGCGACCGCAGTGCCGTGAAGCGCGACATCGACGAACTGGAGCACGCCGGCCTGATCGAGGTCGAAATCAGGCCTTTGCCCGGACATGGCCGCAAGAAGGAAGTGCGCGCCGTCGCCGATCAGGTATTGCTGGCGATTTGATTTATCGCCGTCCCGCCAGCGCCGACTTTTAACTTATTTCAGGAATCCAACATGTTCACAGGCATCGTCGCCACCACCGGCAAAATCACCGATCTGCAACCCCTGGAACAGGGCCTGCGCCTCACCGTCGCCGCGCCCGGCCTGAATCTCAAGGACGTCGCGCTGGGGGATTCCATCGCCCACGGCGGCGTCTGCCTGACCGTGATCGCCAAGAAAAAGGACCGCTATCAGGTCGATGTCTCGAAGGAGACACTCGACTGCACCGTCGGCCTCGATGTGCTGCATGGCGAGGTCAATCTCGAAAAGGCGATGCGCCTGTCGGATTTCATCGGCGGGCACCTCGTCTCGGGCCATGTCGATGGCGTTGGCACGGTGGTGAAGTTCGAGCCGATCGGCGAATCGCATGAACTCGTCATCAAGGCGCCCAAGAAGCTGGCGAAATACATTGCCCGCAAGGGCTCGATCACCGTCGATGGCGTGTCGCTGACGACCAACCGGGTCAAGGGCCGGGAATTCTCGATCAACCTGATTCCCCACACCGTCGAGGTAACGACCCTGAAGCGCTTGAGCGTCGGGGCAAGGGTCAATCTGGAGGTCGACCTGATCGCGCGCTACGTCGAGCGGATGCTGAATCCCGAAGCGGCGTAAAATCGCCGCCCCACCCCATTCAAGAGTCCCGCTTCATGACCATCAGCCCCGTACAAGATATCGTTGCCGACATGCGCGCCGGCCGCATGGTGATTCTCGTTGACGAGGAGGATCGCGAAAACGAGGGCGACCTCGTCCTGGCGGCCGAACATGTGACGCCCGAGGCGATCAATTTCATGGCCAAGCATGGCCGGGGCCTGATCTGCCTGACGCTCACCGAGAACCGCTGCCTGCAGCTCGACCTGCCCTTGATGGTGCGCGACAACAAGGCGCAGCATGGCACGGCCTTCACGATGTCGATCGAGGCGGCCGAGGGCGTCACCACCGGCATCTCGGCGCAAGACCGCTCGCGCACCGTGCGGGCGGCCGTGGCGAAACATGCCAAGCCCACCGACATCGTGCAGCCCGGCCACATTTTCCCGCTGATGGCGCAAAAGGGCGGCGTGCTGGTGCGCGCCGGCCACACCGAGGCGGGCTGCGACCTGGCGCAGATGGCGGGTTGCGAGCCGGCCGCGGTGATCTGCGAAATCCTCAAGGACGACGGCACGATGGCGCGGCTGCCTGACCTGCTGGAATTCGCGAAGGAGCATGGACTCAAGATCGGCACCATCCTCGACCTGATCCACTACCGCTCGGAAAACGAGAAGCTGGTCGAATGCGTGGCCGACAAGGAAGTGGTCTGCACGCACGGCAGTTTCCGTCTGCGCGCCTTCCGCGACCAGACCAGCAGCGACGTGCATCTGACCCTGACGCGCGGCGCGATTCGCCCGGAGCTGGAAACCTTGGTCCGCGTGCATGAACCTGTGTCGGTACTCGACTTCCTCGACTGCAAGAGCCACCGCCATACCTTCACCATCGATCAGGCGATGCAGGCCATCGCCAAAGCCGACTGCGGCGTGGGCGGCGTGATCGTGCTGCTGCATCGCAATGAGTCCGGCGCCGACCTGCTCAATGCCTTGCATACCGACGAAGCGCATCCGGCGCAGAAATGGGACCCGCGTCTCTATGGCATCGGCGCGCAGATCCTGCGCGAACTGGGCGTCGGCAAGATGAAATTGCTGGCCAGCCCGCGCAAGATGCCGAGCATGGCCGGCTTTGGCCTCGAAGTCTGCAGCTACCTGTCTCCCGAGGAGGCCTTGCAATGAGCTTTAAACCGAATTCCGCCGCGCCCGTACCCGGCGAACGCTGCACCGACCTCGCCGAGATCGAAGCCGACCAAAGTGGCGCCGGACTGGCCATCGGCATCGTCATGGCGCGCTTCAACCGCGAAGTGGGCGAAGGCCTGCTCTCCGGCTGTTGCCAGGAACTGCGCCGCCTCGGCGTGGCCCCGTCCGCCGTTACGCTGGTCAACGTGCCGGGCGCGCTGGAAATTCCGCTGACCCTGCAAACCATGGCGCAAAGCGGCAAGTTCAATGCACTGGTGGCGCTGGGCTGCGTGATTCGCGGCGAAACCTACCATTTCGAGATCGTCTCGAACGAATCGGCGCGCGGCGTCACCGACGTGCAACTGACCACCGGCATTCCCATCGCCAACGCCGTGCTGACCGTCGAAAACGACGACCAGGCGCTGGTGCGCATGCACCAGAAGGGCATGGAAGCCGCCCAGTGCGCCGTTGAAATGGCGAATCTGCTGAAAGCCGTGAAATGAAAAAAGAGGTGGGCGCCGCCGCGACAGACAAGCCGGGCAAGCCGGCGTCGCCGCGCCACCGCGCACGCGAATTCGTCGTGCAAGGGCTCTACCAACATCTCGTCGGCGGCCAGGATGCGGCAGCCATCATCACCCAGGCGGAATCCGTCGCCGGTTTCGACCGGGTCAACCGCGAGCTCTACGACAGCTTGCTCGATGGCGTCCTCACGGATGCCGCCGCCCTGCAGGCACTGCTTGAGCCACACATTGCGCGCCCCTGGGCGGAGGTCTCGCCGATCGAGCGCGGCATCCTGCTGATTGCCGCCTGCGAGTTGAAGCACCATCCCGAAACGCCCTATCGCGTCGTCATCAACGAAGCCATCGAGCTGACCAAATCCTACGGCGGCACCGACGGCCACAAGTTCGTCAATGGCGTCATCGACAAGCTGGCGCCGGAACTGCGGCCGCACGAAATAGCCGCCAAATGAACCCCGCAAAGTAACCTCCGGGCATGCCCTCCGAGTTTGCCCTGATCGACCGCTATTTCCGCCGCGCCACCCGTCACACCGTGCAGGGCGTCGGCGATGACGGCGCCATCGTGCGGCCGACCCCCGGCTGCGAGTTGGTGGTGTCCACCGACATGCTGGTGGCGGGCGCCCACTTCCTGCCGGATGCCGATCCCGAAGACCTCGGCTGGAAGACGCTGGCGGTGAATGTCTCGGACATGGCCGCGATGGGTGCGCAACCGCGCTGGGCACTGCTGGCCGCAGCCTTGCCCGAGGCGGATGAAGCGTGGATTGAAAGATTCGCGCGCGGCTTCTTCGCCTGTGCGGATACTTTCGGCATCGATATCATTGGCGGCGATACAACGAAAGGACCGCGCAACTTCTGCGTGACGATCTTTGGCGAGGTGCCGACGGGCGCCGCGCTGCTGCGCTCGGGCGCGCAGGCCGGTGACGAGATCTGGGTGTCCGGCCACCCCGGCCGCGCCGCGCTGGGGTTGGCTCATCTGCAGGGCCGCGCCGTGCTGAGCGAGCCAGCGCTCACCGACTGCCTCGCCGCCCTGCATCGCCCGGAGCCGCGCGTGGCGCTGGGGCTGGCCCTGCGCGGGCTGGCGACGGCGGCCATCGATGTTTCCGACGGGCTGCTGGCCGATCTCGGACACATTCTCGAAGCGTCTGGCGTCGCCGCGACCCTTCAACCCGCCGCCCTGCCAGCGCCGACTATTGATAGAGAGTGCTATCTATCCGGCGGCGACGACTACGAGCTCGTCTTCACCGCGCCGCCGGCGCGTCATGCCGAAGTCGAAGCGCTGGCGGCAAGCCTGGCGCTGCCGCTGAACTGTATCGGCAGGATCGAAACCGGCGCTGGACTCAGGGTTCTTGACCCGGCCGGCCAGCCGATTGACATCGCGCGGCGCGGCTACGACCATTTCTCATGATCAAAGCAAAATCCCCCGCCCCGCCGCTTTCATTCCTGTTGCGCCACCCGGCCCATCTCGTGGCCTGCGGTTTCGGCAGCGGGTTGTCGCCGTGGGCCTCCGGCACCGCGGGCACCCTGTTTGCTTGGCTCACCTATCCCTTTTTGCGCGGGCTGCTGCCGGATGATTTTGCTTTTGCCGTCTTTTTGCTGCTGGCTTTTGTGCTCGGCGTCACCGCCTGCCAGATCACCGGCCGCGCGCTCGGCGTAACCGACCACGGCAGCATCGTCTGGGACGAGATCGTGCCGTTCTGGGCGGTGCTCCTGCTGACGCCGGCGGGTTGGCACTGGCAACTGGCGGCATTTTTCTGGTTCCGCTTCTACGACATCATCAAGCCGACGCCGGCGGATTATTTCGACAAACAGGTCAAGAACGGCCTCGGCGTGATGATGGACGATGCCATCGCCGCCGCTTACACGGTGCTGACGCTGGCGGTTTTCAAGCTCATCGTGGATCGTCTGATTTAATGGAACCGGAGCTCGTTGCCCTGTCGGAAGCGCTTGGCGCGGCCTGCCGCGAACGCGGCCTGCTGGTGGCGACGGCCGAATCCTGCACCGGCGGCTGGGCGGCGCAGGTGATCACGCATACGGCCGGCAGTTCGGCCTGGTTCGAGCGCGGCTTCGTTACTTACACAAACGCCGCGAAAACGGATATGCTTGGTGTTCGTATGGACACCATCACTCAATTCGGTGCGGTCAGCTTGGAAACGGCGGGCGAAATGGCGCAAGGCGCGTTGGCAAACTCGCGTGCGTCGATTGCCCTGGCGATTACCGGCATTGCCGGCCCCACGGGCGGATCGCCGGACAAGCCGGTCGGCACCGTCTGCTTTGGCTGGTGCATCAAAGCTCAGGATGGAAAGATGAAGCCGTCCTGCCAGCGCCGACTTTTTAGCGGCGACCGGGAGTCGATCCGGCGGCAATCCGTGCTTCATGCGCTTTCCGGCCTGCTGGAACGCATCACTTAATCAGAACTACTTTCAGGAAGGTACACCCATGGACGACAACAAGACCAAGGCACTGCAAGCCGCGCTGGCGCAAATCGAGAAGCAGTTCGGCAAGGGCTCCATCATGAAGATGGGCGAAGGCCTGGCCAGCGACGACATCCAGACCGTCTCGACCGGCTCGCTGGGGCTGGACATCGCGCTGGGCATCGGCGGCCTGCCGCGCGGCCGCGTGGTGGAAATCTATGGCCCGGAATCGTCCGGCAAAACCACGCTGTGTCTGCACATCGTCGCCGAAATTCAGAAGGCCGGCGGTGTTGCGGCCTATATCGACGCCGAAAACGCGCTCGACCCGGGTTATGCCGCCAAGCTCGGCGTCAATGTGCCCGACCTGTTGATCTCCCAGCCCGATACCGGCGAGCAGGGCCTTGAAATCACCGACATGCTGGTGCGCTCGGGCGGCGTCGATTGCATCGTCATCGACTCGGTGGCGGCGCTGACACCCCGCGCCGAGATCGAAGGCGAAATGGGCGACCAGTTGCCCGGCCTGCAGGCGCGCCTGATGAGCCAGGCGCTGCGCAAGCTCACCAGCAACATCAAGCGCACCAACACCCTGGTGATCTTCATCAACCAGATCCGCATGAAGATCGGCGTGATGTTCGGCAACCCCGAAACCACCACCGGCGGCAACGCGCTCAAGTTCTACGCCTCGGTGCGCATGGACATCCGCCGCACCGGCGCCATCAAGAACGGCGACGAGGTGGTCGGCAACGAGACCAAGGTCAAGGTCGTCAAGAACAAGGTCGCGCCGCCCTTCCGCGAGGCGCGCTTCGACATCCTCTACGGCGAGGGCATCTCGCGCGAGGGCGAGGTCGTCGAGCTCGGCGTCGAGCACAAGATCGTCGAGAAGTCCGGCGCCTGGTATTCCTACAATGGCGAGAAAATCGGCCAGGGCAAGGACAAGACGCGTGAGTTCCTGCGCGAACGCCCCGAACTCGCCCGAGAAATCGAAAACAAGGTGCGCGCGGCAGTGGGGGTGGCGGCGTTACCGGGCGGGGAAGGCAAGCCCGGGAAAGCCGAAAAGGCCGAAAAGGCGGAAAAATCCGCCTGAAGCGCTAAAGCGAAAAACACTGTAGCGTTTGCGCCGGGCCGCCCCAAGCAAACGCGGCACGCGGCGCCAGCCGCAATCCGCGCCGACCCCGAACCACCGCGCCCCGTGACAGACGAGCGTAGCGAGCCATCCAGAACCCCCCGCGAGGGGGGCGAAGGGGGCGGGTTTCCCCCCAGGTTCAATCGAGTTGTAAACCGTCGGCGAAGGTCAGCGCTTCCAACTGGGCGTGATTCACCTTCGCCGCCGATAAGTCGAGCTGGCTGGCCAGCTCGATCAGCAGGGCCGGATTCTCATTCTCGCAGGCCAGCGCCAGGGCCAGGTAAGGCGCGAATTCACCGGAACGCTTGGCCAGGGCGTCCGTGATGACGGCCGGCAACTGCATTTCGGCGAGGATGGCGTCCATGCGCGCGTCCAGCAGCATGTCGAGCAGCGAAAAAGCGCCGGTGATGAAGAGGCTGTCGCGCTGGCCCGGATCGAAGCGGTCGGCGCCGATGGTTTCCATGAAGCGGCCGCGCGCGATGGCGGTTTGCATCAGGGCCGGGGCAGTCGGGCTCTTGCTGGCGGTGACCAGCAGCAGGGACAGCCACTTGTTGAGCTTGTCGTAGCCCAGCAAGGTGACGGCGTGGCGGAAGGACTGGATTTCCCTGCCGAGACCGAACGCCGGCGAGTTGATGTACTTCAGCAGCTTGAAGGACAACGTGACATCCTGCTTCAGGGCGGCCTCGATGGCGCCGATCTCGGCATTCCGGCGCACCAGATTGAGCACGCGCACCGTTTGCGCGTGGCTGGTTTTCAGCGGGCCCCAGGACGGTTGGCCGCGCAGGAAAAACCAGCCGGTCGCGCCGGCGTAGCCGTTGGCAATGGCGCTGTCGAAGGCGGACAGGTCGGCAAGCTGCTGGGCCAGGGGCAAGGCCGGCGGATCGTCAAGGCGCGGATGCGCCGGGAAATCGGCCAGCAGAAAGCGAAACGGTTCAGCCGGCAGGGCGGCGCGGCCATCGTATGCCGACAGGCAAAGCGCGACACCGTCGGCGTGGAGGCGGGCAAGCAGATCCCGGGTCGCCGGATCGTCCAGCGCCGCGGCGGGAATTTCGATCATCACATTGGCGGGCGGCGTCCAAGTCAGCAGCTCGGGGGTCGGCCAGCAACCGTCCAGCGCCACTATCACGCTGCGCACCGGCGGCCAGACCTGGCCGAGCTGGCGGAGCACGGCGGCGGCCTCGGCCACGCTGCTGGCATAGACGATCAGCCGCGTGGCGATGATCGCCCGGTGGCGATTGACGACCGGTTCGCGGCGGATGAAGGCCTGCTCAGCCATGCGGGAAGCGCTCAGCGCGGTGCGTAGGAAAACACGTCGGCAAAAAAATCATCCGGCGGCAGGCCGCGCGAGGTGAAATCGCGCTTCGCCGCCTCGCACATGGCCGGCGCACCGCAGGCATAGACCTGATAGGCCGCAAGATCCACGTGATCGGCCAACACCGCCGTGTGCACAAGACCGGTGCGGCCGGTCCAGGCATCATCGACTGCCGGTTCCGATAACACGGGGATATAGGTGATGTGCGGGTGCTTGGCCGCCCACTGTTCGACGAGCCCGCCGAGATAAAGGCCAGCGCGGTCCTTCGCGCCGTAGTAGAGCTGCATCGGGCGCTGAATGCCAATATGCAGCGCGTGCTCGACCAGCCCCTTGATCGGGGCGATGCCCGTCCCACCCGCCAGCAGGATGATCGGTTTGCTGGAGTTCTCGCGCAGGAAGAAGCTGCCGAGCGGGCCTTCGATGCGCAGGATGTCCTTCTCTTTCATCTGCGTGAAGACATGCTCGGTGAAGTTGCCGCCGGGAATGCGCCGCACGTGGATTTCGAGAAACGCGTCGTCATGCGGTGCATTGGCCAGCGAAAAGGCGCGGCGCTGGCCGTCCTTGAGCAGAAATTCGATGTACTGACCAGCCAGAAATTGCAGCCGTTCGTTGGCCGGGAGCTTGAGTTGGACCCTCATCACGTCGTCGGCCAGGCGCGTCAGCTTGTGCACCCGGCAGGGCAGTTTTTTGACCGGGATGTCGCGCGCGGCGTCGATTTCGCGCACTTCGATGCACAGGTCGGACAAGGGTCTGGCGCAACAAAACAACGCCATGCCGGCCGCGCGCTCCGCGGCGGACAGTGCGCCATCCTGCGCCGCGCCCAAATCCACCTGCCCGTTCAGCACGCGGCCCTTGCAGGTGCCGCAGGCGCCATCCTTGCAGCCGTAGGGGAGGGTGAAGCCGGCATCGAGCCCGGCCTCAAGAATGGTGGCTTCGTTCGCGACGCTGAAGCTGTGGCCGCTGGGCCGCAGTGTGACTTGATAGGCCATGCGATAATCGTCCGGTGAGAAATCCTGCAAGAAGACTGTTGATCGTGGGTTGCGGCGATGTCGTGCACCGCGCGCTACCCGTCTTGACGCGCCGCTGGCAGGTGTTCGCGCTGGTTCGCGAATTCGACCCTGCCCTGCGCATCATGGGTGTCAAGCAATTGTGCGGCGACCTCGATCAACCCGCTACCCTGCGTCGTCTGGCGGGGCTGGCGCACGCGGTACTGCACAGCGCCCCGCCACCTGGCACGGGAGATGGCGACCCGCGCACACGACACCTGCTGGCAGCGCTGACAAGGTCGCGCAGCTTACCACGGCGCATTGTCTATATCAGCACTAGCGGGGTCTATGGCAACAGCGCCGGAGCGTGGGTACCGGAGACGCGCCCGCTGGCGGCGCACTCCGCTCGGGCCAGGCGGCGCGTCGCCGCCGAAGGCCTGTTGCGCGGCTTTGGCCGACGTAGCGGGACGCGGGTCAGCCTGCTGCGCGCGCCCGGCATCTATGCCGCCGACCGCCTGCCGCTCGAACGCCTGCGCCGCGGCGATCCCGTGCTGGTCGCGGCGGAAGACAGCTACACCAACCACATTCATGCCGAAGACCTGGCCCGCGCCTGCGTCATCGCGCTGGAACGCGGCCAGGCCTGCCGCGCCTACAACATCTGCGACGACTCGGCCCTGTTGATGGGCGACTGGTTCGACAAGCTGGCCGATGCCGTCAGGCTGCCCCGGCCGCCCCGCGCCAGCCGGGCGGAAGCCCGTGCCCGGCTCTCCCCCCTGTTGCTTTCATTCATGGGCGAGTCGCGGCGACTGACCAACACACGCATGAAGCGCGAACTAAAATTGCAGCTGCGTTACCCGACGGTGGATGCGGGAATCGCTGCGGTTATTAAAGGATAAACAGCATGCTCATGCTCTGGGTGAAAGCCTTCCATATCTTCTTTGTCGTTAGCTGGTTTGCCGGGCTGTTCTACCTGCCGCGCATCTTCGTCAATCTGGCGATGATCCAGGACAACGGCGCGGAGAAGGAGCGCCTGCTGCTCATGGCGCGGAAGCTCTACCGCTTTGTCACGCCGATCGGCATCCTCGCCGTCAGCGCCGGTCTGTGGCTGTGGCTCGGCTACGGCTTTTCCGGCGGCTGGCTGCATACCAAGATCGCGCTGGTCACCGGGCTGGTGGTCTATCACCTGTACTGCGGCTGGTTGCTCAAGGCCTTCGTCGCCGGGGAAAACCGGCACTCGCATGTCTGGTTCCGTTTTTTCAACGAGGTGCCGGTGCTGCTGCTCCTGGCCATCTGCATCCTGGTCGTGGTGAAACCGTTTTGAGCGCTCCAACAATCAACCCGCCGCTCATTGACAAATGCGGCCAGCGCCGACTTTCGAGGCAGCCCGGCGAAGCGCGCGCGGCCAGGCCGCCGGGCACCCCGCGTGGCGAATCATTCTTTGCGACCTGCCCGCGCGGACTTGAGGCATTGCTGGCCGAGGATATCGTCGCGGCCGGCGGCCAGCAGGTGGCGACAACCCCGGGCGGCGCGGGTTTCTCCGGCAGTTGGGAAACCTGCTACCGGGTAAATCTGGAGTCGCGCATCGCCACGCGCGTGCTGTGGCGGGTCGCCGACGGAGACTTTCGCAACGAGGCCGACATCTACCAATTGGCCCACGACGTGGCCTGGCCAAAACTGTTCAAGGTCGACCACAGCATCCGCGTCTATGTCACCGCCGTGCGGGCGCCGTTCAAGAGCATCGAGTTCATCACGCTGAAGGTGAAGGACGCCGTGTGCGACCGTTTCCGCGCCGACACCGGAAAGCGTCCCGACGTGAATACCGCCGCCCCGGCGGTGCGCATCCATCTGTTCGTCACCGAAAAAACCGCCACGCTCTATCTCGACACCTCGGGCGAGCCGCTCTGGCTGCGCGGCCAGAAGATTGCCAAGGTGGCCGCGCCGCTCAAGGAAAATCTCGCCGCCGGGGTGCTGCGGCTGGCGGGCTGGACACCGGAACAACCCCTGCTCGACCCGATGTGCGGCTCCGGCACGCTGTTGCTCGAAGCGGCAGGCATGGCGCTGAACGATGCGCCGGGACTGGCGCGCGACATGCATGATTTCGGGTTTACCCGGCTCACCAATTACCAGCCGGCGCTGTGGCGCAAGCTGTGCATGGCGGCCGCCGAACGGCGCGTACCCGCCCCAACCCGCCTGCAGATCTGGGGCAGCGACAGCGACGATGATGCGGTGGCGCGCAGCGCACAAAACCTCGCCCACGCCGGCCTCGAAAACCTGATCGAGCTGCGCCGCGCCGACCTGCTGGAAATCGACCCACCAACTGCCAGCGGCGTCCTGATCGCCAACCCGCCCTACGGCGAGCGCCTGGGGGAATCCGCCGAGCTCACCGCCTTCTATCCGCGCCTGGGCGACGCCCTGAAAAAGCGCTTCGCCGGCTGGCACTGCTGGTTCCTGTCCGCCGACCCGAATTTACCCAAACTGATCGGGCTTAGGCCCGCCCGCCGCATCCCGCTTTACAACGGCGCACTCGAATGTCGACTCTACGGCTTCCCCATGGTCGCCGGCAGCGCTCGATTCACTTGAAATAAGGCCAGAGCAACTTCACGGTCAAGGCCACCGCGATCAGGAAGAGCACCACCTTGCTGGTCAGTATCCTGAAGACCAGGCTGCCGAAGCCGGCCGCCAAACCGCGCGGCTTGGGCGCCGGACGGCGCACCTGCTCGATGCGGCGCTCCTCGTTGCGCACCTTGATCACGGTATCGCGCGAGACCAGCGGATTATCGAGCTCATCGGCCTCCAGACGCGCCTGGTCGCCGGCGTCCACCATGTGGAAGGCGTCCCTGAACTGGAGCTTCTGGCTCTTCATCAGGTCGATGGCGCGAATGATCTTGTTGGTCCTGGCGAGGAAGAGCAGATCGGCGCCCACCGTCATCGGCAGCCCCTTGCGCGCGCCATCGCGCGAATCCATCAGCAACCGGCCGATGAAGATATCGAGCTCCTGGCTACCCCACATCAGGCAAACCTTTTCTTTCAGGTGGACTATCGATTCGAGCGCGCTGGCTTCTTGGTCGGGCTGCGGTGCGGTCATGGTTAGACGATGTCGAGATGCTTGATGCCACCGGCGAGATCACGGTCGGCCATTTCCTTGCCGTGCAGCTTGATCTGCAGCCGCACCTCGTTCAGCGAGTCGGCGAAGCGCAAGGCATCCTCGTAGCTGATCATGTCGGCTTCGTAGAGATCGAACAGGGCCTGATCGAAGGACTGCATGCCCAGTTCGCGCGATTTCTTCATGATCTCCTTGATTTCATGCACATCGCCCTTGCCGATCAGATCGGAAATCAGCGGCGAGTTGAGCAAGATCTCGACGGCGGCGGCGCGCCCCTTGCCCGTTTTCATCGGGATGAGTCGCTGCGACACAACCGCCTTCAGGTTGAGCGACAGATCCATCAGGAGTTGCGGGCGGCGCTCTTCGGGGAAGAAGTTGATGACGCGGTCCATCGCCTGGTTGGCGTTGTTGGCGTGCAATGTCCCCAGCGCCAGATGGCCGGTTTCGGCGAAGGCGATGGCATGCTCCATGACCTCGCGGTCGCGGATTTCGCCGATCAGGATGACATCCGGCGCCTGGCGCAGGGTGTTCTTCAGCGCCACCTCCCAGGAATCGGTATCGACCCCGACCTCGCGCTGGGTGATGATGCAATTTTTGTGTTCATGCACGAACTCGACCGGGTCCTCGATGGTGACGATGTGGCCATGGGTGTATTCGTTGCGGTAGCCGATCATGGCGGCCAGCGAGGTTGATTTGCCCGAGCCGGTGGCGCCGACGAACAGCACCAGGCCGCGCTTGGTCATGGCGATGTCTTTCAGCACCGGCGGCAGGCCGAGCTCCTCGAATTTCGGGATCGCGGTATTGATGGTGCGCATGACCAGGCCGGTGCGCCCTTGCTGGATGAAGGCGCTGACGCGAAAGCGGCCGATGCCGGTGGGACTGATGGCGAAGTTGCATTCCTTGGTCGCCTCGAACTCGGCGGCCTGCCGGTCGTTCATCACCGCGCGGGCAAGCTCGATGGTGTGCTGCGGCATCAACATCTGCGCCGTGACGGGCGACATCTTGCCGTCGACCTTGATCGCGGGCGGGAATCCGGCGGTAATGAACAGGTCGGACCCTTTTTTCTGCACCATCATCGCCAGGAGCTGGTGCATGAATTTCAGTGCTTCGTCGCGTTCCATGGTTGGTTCCTTGCTGGGTCGCCCCGGGACTTGCTAGCTACGCCGCAATTTTCCTGGCTCAGCCGGGAAAATTATCCTTGTTTGCTGCTTTGTTGCGCGCTTCCGAGGCAGCGACGATATTGCGCTTGACCAGTTCCTGCAGGTTCTGGTCGAGCGTCTGCATGCCGAACTGCTGCCCGGTCTGGATCGCCGAATACATCTGGGCGATCTTGTTTTCGCGGATCAGGTTGCGGATGGCCGGGGTGCCGATCATGATCTCGTGCGCGGCGACGCGGCCGTTGCCGTCCTTGGTCTTCAGTAGGGTTTGCGAAATGACGGCGCGCAAGGACTCGGACAGCATCGCGCGCACCATTTCCTTTTCCGCCGCCGGAAAGACGTCGACGATCCGGTCGATGGTCTTGGCTGCCGACGAGGTGTGCAGCGTGCCAAACACCAGGTGGCCGGTTTCGGCGCCGGTGAGCGCCAGCCGGATGGTTTCCAGGTCGCGCATTTCGCCCACCAGGATCACGTCCGGGTCTTCGCGCAACGCCGAGCGCAGCGCGTTGCTGAAAGACAGCGTGTGCGGGCCGACCTCACGCTGGTTGATCAGGCATTTTTTCGATTCATGGACGAATTCGATCGGGTCTTCGACGGTCAGGATGTGGCCGTATTCGGTTTCGTTGATGTCGTCGACCATGGCGGCCAGCGTGGTCGACTTGCCCGAGCCGGTCGGTCCGGTCACCAGCACGATACCGCGCGGCTGGTTGGCGATGTCCTTGAAAATCTTCGGTGCACCGAGTTGCTCAAGCGACAACACCTTCGAGGGAATCGTCCGCATCACGGCCGCCGCGCCACGATTCTGCACATAGGCATTGACCCGGAAGCGCGCCAGGTTGGGCACGGCGAACGAGAAGTCGCATTCCAGGTTTTCTTCGTAGAACTTGCGCTGGCCGTCGTTCATGATGTCATAGACCATGCTATGCACATCCTTGTGCTCCATCGGCGGCAGGTTGATGCGCCGGATGTCGCCATGCACGCGGATCATCGGCGGCAGACCGGCGGACAGGTGCAGGTCGGACGCCTTGTTCTTGACGACAAAAGCGAGCAGTTCGGTAATGTCCATGGGCGGCTCCGGGGTAGCTTGGGTATACTTGGGCGACAATTTGTAGCCGTCATATGATAACAATTCCCGCCAACCTGCAGGCCGTGAATCTGCGCATCGCCACCGCCTGCGCGGCAGGAGGACGCGCGAGCGCCACGGTGACCCTGCTGGCGGTGTCGAAAAGCTGGCCGGCCGACGCCCTGCGCGCCGCCGCGGCCGCCGGCCAGCGCGCCTTTGGCGAAAGTTATGTGCAGGAAGCGCTGGCCAAGCAGTCCGAGCTTGCCGATCTCGCTTTGGAATGGCATTTCATCGGCCCCCTGCAAAGCAACAAGACCCGCCCGGTGGCCGAGCATTTCGCCTGGGTGCATTCGGTCGAGCGGCTGAAAATTGCCGAGCGACTCGCGGCGCAGCGGCCGCCCGGCCTGCCGCCGCTGAATGTCTGCGTGCAGGTGAATGTGAGCGGCGAGGCGAGCAAGAGCGGTTGTGCGCCGGAAGCCGCGCCCGCCCTGTGCCGGGCCATCGCAACATTGCCCCGCTTGCGCTTGCGCGGCCTGATGGCGATTCCCGAACCGACCGAGGATGCGGCGCTGGCCGATTCCACAACCCGGCGGCGTTTCGCCATGTTGCGCGAATTGCGTGACGCGTTGAATGCAGAAGGGCTGGCGCTCGACACGCTCTCGATGGGCATGTCGGACGACATGGAAGCAGCAATCATGGAAGGCGCGACCATCGTGCGCGTGGGAACAGCACTATTCGGCGAGAGAGTCAAAACATGAAAATCACCTTCATCGGCGGCGGCAACATGGCCACCGCCCTGATCGGCGGACTGAAAAAGCAGGGCTTCTCGGTCGCCGGCATCCAGGTCGTCGAACCCTTTGCCGAGGCGCGCGAGCGGCTCACCGAGACTTTCGGCGTGCGCTGCACCGAGACCATTGACGCGGCGGCGCTCAACTGCGAGGTGCTGGTGCTGGCGGTCAAGCCGCAGCAGATGAAGGAGGCGCTGGCGGCGGCTTCCGGCAAGCTGACCGATCAACTGGTCATCAGCATCGCCGCCGGCCTGCGGCTCATCGACATCGGACGCTGGCTGGGCGGACACACGCGATTGATCCGCGCCATGCCCAACACGCCAGCCCTGATCGGGGCCGGCATCACCGGCCTTTACGCCGCCACGACAGTCGACCGCGAGGAGCGCGGCATTGCGGAAAAAATCCTCGCCGCCGTCGGCCGCACGCTGTGGGTCGAGGATGAAGCATTGATGGATGTGGTCACCGCCGTTTCGGGCAGCGGCCCCGCCTATGTGTTCTATTTCATCGAGTCCCTGCAAAACGCCGGGGCGGCGCTGGGGCTGCCCCTTGATACCGCCCGTTTGCTGGCGGTCGAAACTTTTCTCGGCGCCGCGCGGCTGGCCGACGCCAGCAGCGACCCGGTGAGTATCTTGCGCGAGCGCGTCACCTCCAAAGGCGGCACCACCGCTGCCGCGCTCGATGCCTTTGCCGCGGCGGGCATTGCCGCTGCAATCGCCAAGGGCGTGGATGCCGCTACCGCGCGCGGGCGCGAGTTGTGTGACCAGCTGGGACAAAGCTGATGCTGGCGCAAATCGTATCGCTCCTGCTCGGCACGGCCGCCGGCCTGCTGACCATCGCCTTCCTGGCGCGCGCCCTGCTGCAGATGGCGCGCGCGCCGTTTCGCAATCCGGTCGGCCAGTTCGTCACGGCACTAACCAACTGGGCGGTCCTGCCGTTGCGCCGCGTCATCCCCGGCCTGTTCGGCATCGACCTCGCCAGCGTGGTTGCCGCCTGGCTGGCGCAGCTCGTCTATTTCACCGTGATGGCGGGGCTGACGGGTTGGCTGGCGCCGGATACCCTGCCCGTCATCATCTGGACGTCATTACTCGCCGTGTTGCGCATGACCGTTTACCTGCTGATGGGCGTGGTGATCATTGCCGCGCTGCTGTCGTGGATCAACCCCCATTCGCCGTTCGCGCCCCTGTTCGACGCGCTTGCGCGGCCGCTGCTCGCGCCGGTGCGCCGCCTGCTGCCGACGCTGGGCGGTATCGACCTCTCGCCCCTAATCGTGATACTGCTGCTCCAAGTGGCGCTGATCGTGCTGGCCGGCCTGCAACCGACGCTCCTGACAGGACACTGAGGCGAATGTCCACCTACGCCATCGGCGATTTGCAGGGCTGTTACAGCCCGCTGGCCCGCCTGCTCGACTATCTGGATTTTTCGCCCGCGACGGATCAACTGTGGTTCGTCGGCGACCTGGTGAATCGCGGCCCGCAATCGCTGGAGGTATTGCGCTTCGTCAAGGGACTTGACAACGCGGCGGTCAGCGTACTCGGCAATCACGACCTGCATCTGCTCATGCAGGCCGAAGGCTTCGGCAAGGCCAACAAGGAAGACACGCTCAACCCCATCCTGACCGCGCCCGACCGCGACGAACTGCTGACCTGGTTACGTTCGCTTCCGCTGTTTCATGTCGAAGGGGAAATGGCCATGGTGCATGCCGGACTGCTGCCGGCCTGGGATGTCGAACAGGCACAGGCGCTGTCCGCCGAGGCCTCAGCGGCACTCTCATCGCCCGACTATCGCGATTTCCTGGCCAACATGTGGGGCTCCGAACCGGATGGTTGGCAGGACGACCTCGCCGGCTGGGATCGGCTGCGCGTGGTGGTGAACGCGATGACGCGCATGCGCTTCGTGACCGCCGACGGCCGCATGGAGTTTCGCGCCCCGGGCGCCAAGGGCCCGCCGGAACGCGGCCCGGCGGATTGCCTGCCGTGGTTCGCCGCGCCGGGCCGCAAAAGCGCCGACCACACCCTCGTCTGCGGCCACTGGTCCGCGCTCGGTTTCAGACAGACCGACCGGCTGCTGGCGCTTGACTCAGGCTGCCTGTGGGGCGGCAACCTGACGGCGGTGCGGCTCGAAGACCGCCGGGTCTTCCAGATGCCCTGCGGACAACTGGCGCGGCCGACGGGCTGGGAGTAGGTAAGGCCCGCCATCCCCCAAGCCCCTTCCTCGCGGAAGGGGAGACTGGTGGCGCGCTGCGCGCGTTTGTTACGGGGAGCCCCCGTTTAAGTTTGGGAGCGGGTTGCGGCTGGCGCCGCGTGTCGTCTCGCCTTGGCTGCCCTCACCCTCATTCCCTCTCCCGCAAGGGGAGAGGGATTGGCCCGGCGGCGAGACTGCGTCGGCGAGGTTGACCTACCACCCCATCATCAAACTTGCATAACTCTTTTGTTCCCGGCGTGAGTTTGTCGGACAATGCCGGTTTCCCCGGACTGTCATTTCATGCTCTGGATCGCCCCCTCCGAAAAAGACGCCGCCTCCACCTCGCTTGAAAAGCGCCTGTGGGATGCCGCCGACCAGTTCCGTGCCAACTCGGGCTTGAAAGCCCAAGAGTACTCCGGCCCCATCCTTGGCCTGATCTTCCTGCGCTTCGCCGAGGTGCGCTTTGCCATCCAGCGCACCAAGCTCGAAGGGGCCGGTGCGAGTTCAAGGCGCGGCAGCCGGGTCGATGAACCCGCCGCCTACCATGCCGAAGGCATCCTCTACCTCGCCCCCGAGGCGCGCTTCGACTATCTGCTGACGCTGCCCGAGGTGGCCGACATCGGCGCCAAGGTCAACGCCGCCATGCGCGAGATCGAGAAGCACAACCCGCAGCTTGCTGGTGTGCTGCCCAAGACCTACAACCTCTTCACCAGCACCCTGCTCAAGGAACTGCTGAAGAAGGTGTCCGAGATTCCGGCCAGCGTCGACTACGACGCCTTCGGCCGCATCTACGAATACTTCCTCGGCGAATTCGCCCGTACCGAAGGCCAGAAAGGCGGCGAGTTCTACACGCCCTCCAGCATCGTCAAGCTGCTGGCCGAGATCATCGAACCCTTCCACGGGCGCATCCTCGACCCCGCCTGCGGCTCCGGCGGCATGTTCGTGCAGTCGGCGCGCTTCGTCGCCGAGCACCAGAAGAACCCCGCCGCCGAACTCGCCATCTGCGGCGTCGAGAAGACCGACGAAACCGGCCGCCTGTGCCGCCTCAACCTCGCCGTGCATGGGCTGGAAGGCGACATCAAGCACGGCGGCAACATCAACAGCTACTACGACGACCCGCACACCGCCACCGGATCTTTCGACTTCGTCCTCGCCAATCCGCCCTTCAACGTCAACGCGGTGGACAAGGAACGGCTCAAGGACATGGTCGGCCATGATTCACGTGGTAACCCCCGCCGCTTCCCCTTCGGCCTGCCGCGCACCGACAACGCCAACTACCTGTGGATTCAGCTCTTCTACTCGTCGCTCAACGCCACCGGCCGCGCCGGCTTTGTCATGGCCAACTCGGCCTCCGATGCCCGTTCCAGCGAGCAGGAACTGCGGCAGAAGCTGATCGAAGCGCGGGCGGTCGATGTCATGGTCGCCGTCGGCCCAAACATGTTCTACACCGTCACGCTGCCCTGCACGCTGTGGTTCTTCGACAAGGGCAAGGCCAAGACAAAACGCGCGGACACCGTGCTCTTTATCGACGCCCGCCACATCTATCGGCAGGTCGATCGCGCCCACCGTGACTGGACCCCGGCACAGATCGGCTTCATCGCCAACCTCGTCCGCCTGTATCGCGGCGAAGCGCTCGAAGCCCCGAAAGGCGGCGCTGGCGAGACGGCGCAAAAGCTCAAGGAAGTCTTTTCTCCCTCTCCCCTAGCGGGAGAGGGCAGGGGAGAGGGGGGACTCCGCTATCGCGACGTGCCCGGCCTGTGCAAGGCGGCGACGCTCGCCGAGATCGAAGCCCAAGGCTGGTCGCTCAACCCCGGCCGCTACGTCGGCGTCGCGCCGGGCGAAGACGTGAGCGACGAGGACTTCAAGGAACAACTCGAAACCCTGAACGAGGAACTGGAATCGCTGAATGCCCAGGCGCGGGAACTGGAATCGACCATTGCCAATAACGTCGCGGAGATACTGGAAAAATGAAAACCGAACTCATCCAAAGCCTGACCCAAACCTTTGAAGGGCACGCGCAGCAAACCGACAGTGGCATCGAATACTGGCTGGCCCGCGATCTCCAGCATCTGCTTGGCTACGCCAAGTGGGACAACTTTGTCAGCGTCGTATCCAAGGCCATGACGGCTTGCGAAGTCTCCGGACACAAGGCATCGGATCATTTTGCCGACGTCGGCAAAACGATCCAGATGCCCAAGGGGGCGACCAAGGAAGTCCCCGACATCATGCTCACCCGCTACGCCTGCTACCTGATTGCCCAGAACGGCAACCCCAGGAAGCAGGAAATCGCCTTTGCCCAGACCTACTTCGCCATCCAGACCCGCCGCGCCGAATTGATCGAGCAGCGCCTGCTCGAAGCCGAGCGCGTCAGTGCACGCAAGAAACTCAGCGTTACCGAGAAGGAACTCTCCGACGTGATCTTCGAGCAGACCGGCGGCGACCAGAATTTCGCACTGATCCGCAGCAAGGGCGACCAGGCCTTGTTCAACAAGAACACGCAGGCCATGAAAGCGCAATGGAAGGTGCCCGACAACCGCCCACTGGCCGACTTCGCGCCAACCATCATCCTGAAAGCCAAAGACTTCGCGACCGAAATCACCATCTTCAACGCCCGCGAACACGGCATGAAAAGCGAAGCCGCCATTTCGAATGAGCACGTCACCAATAATCAGGCCGTGCGCAACACCCTGCTCGAACGCGGCATCCGCCCCGAATCACTGCCACCCGCCGAAGACGTGAAAAAGGTGGAACGGCGCTTGGCGTCCGAGGAAAAGAAGTCGCTGAAGAATCCGGATGCGCTGTCGGCGGAAGAATGAGTCGTGAAATGCACCGCGACAAACGAAGAACTGGAATCGCTGAACGCCCAGGCGCGGGAACTGGAGCAGACCATCGCCGCGAATGTGGCGGGGATTCTGGAGGCGTGAGGATGTCTGCCGCTGACCAGATGGTGCTTGGTGATGTTGTCCGCTTCGGCAATGGCAAGGCGATCAAGCCGGGTGGAACGGGGCTGTATCCCGTCTATGGATCGAATGGAATCATCGGTGGAAGCGACGAATTCCGTCACGAGAATGGCGTAGTTATAGGGCGTGTCGGAGCTTATTGCGGTGCTGTCCTCTACTGCCCGACCAAGTTCTGGGCGTCTGATAACACGCTCGTCGCATACCCGGCATCAGGGCAGGTTGACACCAAATTCCTGTATTACCTTCTGGCTGACGCCAAGTTGAGCCGCTACGCCGGTGGTGCTGCCCAACCGCTTGTTACGCAGTCTGTGCTGAAACAGGTCGAAGTTCGCGTTCCCCCGCTCCCCGTCCAGCAACGCATTGCGGGCATCCTGTCGGCCTACGACGAACTCATCGAGAACAGCCAGCGGCGCATCATGATTCTGGAGTCGATGGCCCGCGCCCTCTACCGCGAGTGGTTCGTCCACTTCCGCTTCCCCGG
>JAUSBB010000126.1 GCA_030652245.1 Rhodocyclaceae bacterium
GCGCTCAAGGCAGCCGTTGCCAGCGGCGCAATTCATGCGCAGCGCCTGAAGCACTTCCTCGCTATCGCTGCTTAACGTGAAAATACAGCGTTTGCGCCGGGCCGCCCCAAGCAAACGCGGCACGCGGCGAAGCCGCAACCCGCTCCGCCAGCAAAAGAAGCGCCCCGTGATATTCGAGCGCAGCGAGCCCATATCGAACCCCCCGCGAGGGGGGCGAAGGGGGGCGGGTTCATCTTCCCGCCTCAAACCGAAATGGCACGGCGATGCGCGTGCGGCCGGTTTCGATCAGCACCGTCGCCTGCCAGGTCATGCGACCCGTGACACAGACCGGCAGGGTGGTTTGTCCGGCAAAACGACCGGGACCATCGCTGGCGAGGAGGGGACGGTTAAAGCCCATGTCCATATTGACCCCGGCAAAATCGACCACAACCTTGTCGGCTTCGATCCCGTCGAGTTCGACCCGCATTTCCAGTGGTGCGGTGACCGGAATCGGCCGCGGCGCCAGCGCAAAACCGAGTCGTCCGCCGCCGGGCAATGCAGCGCTGCAGGCGCCAGCAGAGAGGTCGCAGCCCGCATCCGGGCTGGCGGTCACGTCGGCCTTGGGCAGCAACAAGGGAGATAATTTGTAGCCCGCCACCCCGATCAGAATCAGGACAAGGAGCATCGCCGCATCGACAAGAAGAGATTTGCTGAGAGACATTGGGTAAAAGTGAGGAATTTACGCGGCGATCGAGGTATGTTAAAACCCACTGCAAATAACTCGCCGCAACCAACAAGGATGTGATCTTGAAAACAGCAATGATTCTAGCCTTTGCCGCCGCCCTGGTTCCCGCTTTTGCCCTGGCGGCCGACCCCAGCTCCCCGACTGCGCTGGCCAAGAAAGGCCATGCCGAGCGCGGTAAGTCGGCCTATGCGATCTGCAGCGCCTGCCACCTGCCTTCCGGCGCCGGCCGCCCCGATGGCCTTTATCCGCAACTCGCCGGCCAGCATGCCACCGTGCTGATCAAGCAGATGCTCGACATCCGCACCGGCTTGCGCGACAACCCGACGATGTATCCCTTCGTCCAGGAGATCGCCGATCCGCAAGTCCTGGCCGATATCGCCGCCCACATCGAACATCTGTGCATTCCGGGCAATAACGGCCGCTACGAAGGCCCGGACGTCGCGGAGCGGATCAACCAGGGCAAGAAGTTATACGAACAACAGTGCAGCGCCTGCCACGGCAAGCACGGCGCGGGCAACAGCGGAAAACTCTACCCGGTGATCGCCGGCCAGCACTACAAATACCTGCTGCGCCAGATGACCGATATCCGCGATGGCCGCCGCCGCAATACCGATCCAAGCATGGTGAAGATCATCAAGCCCTACACCAACGACCAACTGGTGGCGATCTCCGCCTATCAGGCCAGCCTGACCATGCCGGGCTCGCTCTGTAAAAAATAGACCGCCGTCCCGCCAGCGCCGACTTTTGCCAGCGTCATCCCGCTGGCTCAATGACCCAGCGTCATCCCGCTGGCTAAAACCTGTCGCTTAAACGTGGAAGCGCGCCACTGATTTATCGAGTTCGGCGGCCAGTGCCTGCAAGTGTTCGGCGGCGGCCGTGGTCTGGCGCACGCTGGCGGTGTTTTCTTCCGACATGGTGGCGATGCGCTCGACGCCGCGGGCGACTTCCTGTGCGGCGATGGCCTGTTCATCCAGAGCGCTGCCAATATCATCGACCGCCGCACGGACGCGCTCGCTGCTGGACTGGATGCCGGTAATCGACTCGCCGGCCTGATGGGCGAGCTTGACGCCGCCATCGACGCGGGCCACGCCGGCCTCCATTTCCTGTGCGGCGCGGCGGGCGCCTTCCTGCACCTTGCCGATCACGCTGGCGATAGTGCGGGTCGATTCCGAGGTGCGCTCGGCCAGTTTCCTCACCTCGTCGGCAACCACGGCAAACCCCCTACCCTGCTCGCCGGCGCGCGCCGCCTCGATGGCGGCATTCAACGCCAGCAGGTTGGTCTGGTCGGCCACTTCGCGGATGACGTTGATGATCGAAGTAATCTCGTTCGAATAGTTTTCCAGCTCGCGGATGGTGCCGGCCGCTTCATTGACGGCGGAGGCCACCTGGAGCATTTCCCCGGCGGCCGAATGCACCACCTGACCGCCAGAGACCGAAGCCTCGCCGGCGCTGGCGGCGACGCTACGCGCATCTTTCGCATGGTCGCGCACCTGGTCGATCGACACCGACATTTCTTCCACGGCTGACGCCATGGCCGTTGCCGCCTCGCTTTGCGCCGCAGTGGCGCTGGCCGACTGGCGCGCCGCGCCGGTGAGGTCCTGGGCGGCCCGCGCGAGTTCCTCTGCGCTTTTTTGCGAAGCGCCGACCATGCTGCGCAGGCCGTCCTGCATGCGGGCAAACGCCGCCAGCAGGCGACCGGCTTCATCGCTGCCACCCTGCGGCACCTGAGTCGTCAGGTCACCATTGGCAATCGCCTCGGCGATGCCCACCGAGGTGTTGATCGGCCCGGTGATGGCGCGGGCGAGGAACCAGGCAAAACCGGCAGTGCCCGCCATGGCGCTCAGCAGGATCAGGACAAACCAAAGCACCGCTTGTTCATGGGCGTCATTGGCATTTTTGTAGGTTGCCGCGGCGGCATCGGTCTGGTGCTCCATCAAAGCGATGTGGGCTGCGCGTGCGGCCTGCCCTTCGTTGTTCATGGCGGCCAGCACCTCCTTTGCCAGTTCGGTCGAATAACCGCCCTTCATGCGCTCAAGCAGACCGACGGCCTTTTCCACCCAGACCTTGCGCGCGTCGGCAAATTCGGCCGCGAGACGCTTTTCTTCCTCGGAAAGCGCGGTGGCCATGTACTTATCCCACAGCGCATTGATTTCGCCACGCCGCCGGGCGAAGTTGACGAGGTGGGCGTCGAGCGGGTGATCATGGGCGACGGCAGTCGGCGAACGCGGATCATGTTGCAGGGCGAGCAGCAGTTCACTCGTATTGATGGCCAGCAAACTGCCGATTTCCGACAGATCGAGCATTAGCACGACGTTGTTTTCGTAAACGTTCTTGGTGGCATCGACCGCCCGCTGCTCGCCGCGCCAGCCGATGCCTGCAACGAGTAACAACGCCAGGATTGCGGTCAGAACGAGGATGAAGATACGTTTGCTGATGGAAAGATTGCTCATAACCAGCCCTAAATATTAGAATAATCTAATATTCTAAACTAAAGTTATGTGTATGCGGGTGAAACCCGTTGCGCTTCTGGCCAACACGATTTCCGTCGCTGCTAGGCGGCAAATTCAACTAGTTCGATCACGCCTCAGTCATCCTTGGCCACCCGGTGCGGGCAGTCTTTTTTCGTGCAGTCGGCGTACAGATGCAGCGCATGCTCGACAACGGCAAAGCCGCGCGACTTGGCGACCCTGGCCTGGCGGCGCTCGATTTCGGGATCGTTGAATTCCTCGACACGGCCGCACTGCAGGCAGACCAGGTGGTCGTGGTGCTGGCCGTCGTTGAGTTCGAACACCGCCTTGCCCGATTCGAAATGGTGGCGCTCCAGCAGTCCCGCCTGCTCGAACTGGGTCAGCACGCGATACACGGTGGCCAGGCCGATGTCGATGTGCTCGGCCAGCAACTGGCGATAAACATCCTCGGCGGTGAGGTGGCGCATGCTCGACTTGCGGAACAGGTCGAGGATGGTCATACGCGGCACGGTGGCCTTGAGGCCGATGCTCTTGAGTTCTGCGGGGTCGGACATAGGGCCGTATAATAAAACTTTTCAAGTCGCCATCGACATGCTGACACGAATTCTCCTTCTGGGTTTGCCTCTGCTGACCGCCTGCTCCAATACACCGGAGGTGACGTCTTACCTCACCCCCTATCGTGTCGATGTGCGCCAGGGCAATTACGTCACTCAGGACATGGTGGCGCGCCTGAAGCCCGGCATGAACCGCGAGCAGGTGCGGTTTGCCCTCGGCACCCCGCTGGTGGCCGACATGTTCCACGCCGATCGCTGGGATTATGTCTATCGCTTTCAGCCGGGCCGGGGTGAAGCGCAGTCGCGCCGGCTGGTGGTGTTCTTCGAGGACGGCAAGCTGGTGAGGGTCGGCGGCGATGTCGTGGCCGAAACTGCGGCCAGCAAGGAAGCCGCCGCTTCATCCGCGCCCACCGCGCGAGTCATCGACGTGCCCGCCGAACCCAAGAAATGACCAACATAAGTTACGCCATTGCCGGCGCAAACGGCCGCATGGGCAAGACGCTGGTCGAAGCCGTCCTTGCCGCGCCCGATGCCAAGCTGACCGCCACCTTCGACGTCGGTGACGACGTGGAGGCCGCACTGGCCGGCGCCGACTGCCTGATCGACTTCACCCGTCCCGAGGGCACCCTGCAGCATCTGGAAATCTGCCGACGCTTGGGCGTGCATGCGGTGATCGGCACTACCGGTTTCACCCCCGAGCAGAAACAACAGATCGAGGCCTTCGCCCGCGACATGCCCATCGTGTTTGCGCCCAACATGGCTGTCGGCGTCAATGCCGTTTTCAAGCTGCTCGACGTGGCGGCGCGCATCCTCAACGAAGGCTACGATGTCGAGGTGATCGAAGCCCATCACCGCCACAAGATCGACGCACCCTCGGGCACCGCCCTGCGCATGGGCGAAGTGGTGGCGGCCGCGCTGGGCCGTGACCTGGCGGATTGCGCCGTCTATGGACGCGAGGGCCACACCGGCGCGCGACCGGCGACGCAGATCGGTTTTGCGACGATTCGCGGCGGCGACATCGTCGGCGACCACACGGTGCTGTTCGCCGGCACCGGCGAACGCATCGAGATCACCCACAAGGCCGCCAGCCGCATGCCCTACGCGCTCGGCAGCCTGCGGGCGGCGCGCTTTTTGCGCGGCAAGACCAATGGTCTTTTCGACATGCAGGACGTGCTCGGGCTGCGCTAATCGGCTACAATGGCGCGGTTTGGCTGGCGTCCTGATTTCGGGCGTCGGCGGCACGAAAATAACCGCTCAGGAGCCCGATTTTGCCAGCGATTTTGCCAGACCCGTCCGCCTTTGCGCCCGCCCTGCTAGCCCTCGCTGACGGAACGATATTTCGCGGTAAGAGTATCGGGGCGACAGGCGCCAGCGTCGGCGAGGTGGTGTTCAACACCGCCATGACCGGCTACCAGGAAATCCTTACCGATCCCTCCTACACCCGGCAGATCGTCACCCTCACCTATCCACACATCGGCAACACCGGCGTCAATCGTGAAGATTGTGAAGCCGGTCGCATTTACGCCGCCGGCCTGGTGATCCGCGATCTGCCGCTGCTCGCCTCGAATTTCCGCTCCACCCAAAGCCTCGCCGACTATCTGCGCGCCGAGAATGTTGTTGGCATTGCCGATATCGACACCCGCAAGCTGACGCGCATCCTGCGCGAAAAAGGTGCGCAGGCCGGCTGCCTGCTCGGCGGCGCGCCAGGCGCCACACTGGGCGATGCAGACGTCGCCCGCGCCATCAAGGCGGCTGGTGCATTCCCCGGCCTCGCCGGCATGGACCTGGCCAAGGTGGTCAGCGTCGACCAGCCATACGAATGGATGGAAGGCGAGTGGCAATTGGGCAAGGGTTACCTGCCGCAACAAGCCCCCCGCTTCCATGTCGTCGCCTACGATTTCGGCGTCAAGCGCAACATCCTGCGCATGCTGGCCGCACGCGGCTGCCGCATTACCGTGGTGCCGGCGCAGACGCCCGCCGCAGAGGTGCTGGCGCTGAAGCCCGATGGTGTCTTCCTGTCGAATGGCCCGGGCGACCCCGAGCCCTGCGATTACGCGATTGCCGCGATCCGCGCCTTCCTCGACAAAAAATTGCCCACCTTCGGCATCTGCCTGGGCCACCAGCTCATGGGCCTGGCGGCCGGCGCCAAGACACTCAAGATGAAGTTTGGCCACCACGGTGCCAACCATCCGGTCAAGGATCTCGAATCCGGCCAGGTGATGATCACCAGCCAGAACCATGGCTTTGCGGTCGATCCCGCTACCTTGCCGGACAACGTCCGCGTGACGCATGTGTCGCTGTTCGACGGCAGCCTGCAGGGCATGGCCTGGACCGACCGTCCGGCGCTGTGCTTCCAGGGCCACCCCGAGGCCAGTCCGGGGCCACACGACGTTTCCTACCTCTTTGATCGCTTCATCAAGCTGATGGAGCAAAAGAATGCCTAAAAGAACAGACATCCACAGCATCCTCATCATCGGCGCCGGCCCGATCATCATCGGCCAGGCCTGCGAGTTCGACTATTCCGGCGCCCAGGCCTGCAAGGCGCTGCGCGAAGAGGGCTACAAGGTCATCCTGGTCAATTCCAATCCGGCCACGATCATGACCGACCCGGAAATGGCGGACGTCACCTACATCGAGCCGGTGACCTGGCAGGTGGTGGAAAACATCATCGCCAAGGAACGGCCCGACGTGTTGCTGCCCACCATGGGCGGCCAGACGGCACTGAACTGCGCGCTGGACCTGGCCCGCCACGGTGTCCTCGAAAAGTATGGCGTCGAGATGATCGGCGCCAATAAGGAAGCCATCGACAAGGCCGAGGATCGCGAGAAATTCAAGAAGGCGATGACCAAGATCGGCCTCGGCTCGGCGCGCTCCGGCATCGCCCACAGCATGGAAGAGGCGCAGCAGGTACAGGGCGCCATGGGCTTTCCGACCGTCATCCGGCCCTCCTTCACCATGGGCGGCTCCGGCGGCGGCATCGCCTACAACCAGGAAGAGTTCGTCGAGATCTGCAAGCGCGGCCTGGAGGCTTCGCCGACCAAGGAGTTGCTGATCGAGGAATCGCTGCTCGGCTGGAAAGAGTTCGAGATGGAGGTGGTGCGCGACCGCAAGGACAACTGCATCATCGTCTGCTCGATCGAAAACCTTGACCCGATGGGCGTGCACACCGGCGACTCGATCACCGTCGCCCCGGCGCAGACGCTCACCGACAAGGAATACCAGATCATGCGCAACGCCAGCATCGCGGTGCTGCGCGAGATCGGCGTCGACACCGGCGGTTCCAACGTGCAGTTCGCCATCAATCCCGATGACGGACGCATGATCGTGATCGAAATGAATCCGCGTGTCTCGCGCTCATCTGCTTTAGCGTCAAAGGCCACCGGCTTCCCCATCGCCAAGGTGGCGGCCAAGCTGGCGGTCGGCTATACGCTGGACGAGCTGAAGAACGACATTACCGGCGGCGCCACACCGGCCTCGTTCGAGCCCGCCATCGACTATGTCGTCACCAAGGTGCCGCGCTTCGCCTTCGAGAAATTTCCCCAGGCCAATGACCGCCTGACCACGCAGATGAAGTCGGTCGGCGAAGTGATGGCGATCGGCCGCAGTTTTCAGGAATCGCTGCAGAAGGCACTGCGCGGCCTGGAAGTCGGCGTCTATGGCCTCGACGAGATCGAGGCTGACCGCGACGCCATCGATCACGAACTGGCCAGCCCCGGCCCACAGCGCATCTGGTACGTCGGCCAGGCGTTTCGCAGCGGTTATTCGCTGCAGGACGTTTTCAACCTGACCAGCATCGACCCATGGTTCCTGGTGCAGATCGAGGACATCGTCAAGACCGAAGCCTGGCTGGCGACGCAGCAACTCACTGATCTCGATGCCAATGCGCTGCGCGATTTGAAACGCAAGGGCTTCTCCGACCGTCGCATCGGCACAAAAGTCGGCGCTGGCGAGACGGCAGTGCGCGAGCGTCGCCACGCGCTGGGCATCCGCCCGGTGTTCAAGCGTGTCGATACCTGCGCCGCCGAGTTCGCTACCTCGACTGCCTACATGTACTCGACCTACGAGGAAGAGTGCGAGTCGCGGCCGACTGACAAGAAGAAAATCATGGTGCTCGGCGGCGGACCCAATCGCATCGGCCAGGGCATTGAGTTCGACTATTGTTGCGTGCATGCGGCACTGGCGATGCGCGAAGATGGTTACGAAACCATCATGGTCAATTGCAACCCCGAAACCGTATCGACCGACTACGACACCTCCGATCGCCTCTACTTCGAGCCGCTCACTTTGGAAGATATTCTCGAAATCGTCCATATCGAGAAGCCGGTCGGCGTGATCGTGCAGTTCGGCGGGCAGACGCCGCTCAAGCGCGCGCGCGCCCTGGAAGCCAACGGCGTGCCGATCATCGGCACCAGCCCGGACATGATCGACGCCGCCGAAGACCGCGAGCGTTTCCAGCAGCTGCTGAACGATCTCAAGCTCAAGCAACCGCCCAACCGCACGGCGCGCACCGAGCCGGACGCCATCCGCCTCGCCGCGGAAATCGGCTACCCGCTGGTGGTGCGCCCCAGCTATGTGCTGGGTGGTCGCGCCATGGAAATCGTCCATGAGCAGAAAGATCTCGAACGTTACATGCGCGATGCCATCAAGGTCTCGAACGATTCGCCGGTATTGCTCGACCGTTTCCTCAACGATGCCACCGAGGTCGATGTCGATGCGCTCTGCGACGGCAAGCAGGTCATCATCGGCGGCATCATGGAGCACATCGAGCAGGCTGGCGTGCATTCGGGCGATTCGGCCTGTTCGCTACCGCCCTTCTCGCTCTGCCCGGAAACCCAGGACGAACTACGCCGCCAGACCGAGATGATGGCCAAGGGCTTGAACGTCGTCGGCCTGATGAATGTGCAGTTCGCCATTCAGGGGCGTGGCGACGCCGCTGTCGTCTATGTTCTCGAAGTCAATCCGCGCGCCTCGCGCACCGTGCCCTTCGTCTCCAAGGCCACCGGCCTGCCGCTGGCGAAAATCGCCGCGCGCTGCATGGCGGGCCGCAGCCTGGCCGACCAGGGCGTGACGCGCGAGGTGATTCCGCCTTACTACTCGGTGAAGGAAGCCGTATTCCCCTTCATCAAGTTCCCCGGCGTCGACACCATTCTCGGCCCTGAAATGAAGTCCACCGGCGAAGTGATGGGCGTCGGGCGAACTTTTGGAGAGGCGTTCGTCAAATCGCAGATCGCCGCCAGCACCAAGCTACCCGCCGCCGGTCGCGCGCTGATCACCGTCAAGTCGGCCGACAAGGTCAAGGCGGTCGAAGTGGCGCGCCTGCTGAACGAACTGGGCTTCGCCCTGGTGGCCACGCGCGGCACGGCGACCGCCATTGCCGCGGCCGGCATTCCGGTGACGCCGGTCAACAAGGTCAGCGAGGGCCGCCCGCATATCGTCGACATGATCAAGAACAACGAAATCGTGCTGATCGTCAATACGGTCGATGAGACCCGCGCGGCCATTACCGACTCGCGCTCGATCCGCACCTCGGCACTGACGCAGAAGGTGACGCTGTTTACGACAGTGGAAGGCGGCCATGCCGCCTGCATCGGCATGCGGCATTCCGGCCTGGAAACCTATTCGCTTCAACAGCTACACGCAGAACTATGAGCAAAGTTCCCATTACGCTGCACGGCGCCGAACTGCTGCGCGAAGAACTGAAGCGCTTGAAATACGTCGAGCGGCCGGCGGTGATTGCCGCAATCGCCGAGGCGCGCTCGCACGGCGATCTCTCTGAAAATGCCGAATATGACGCCGCCAAGGAACGCCAGAGCTTTGTCGAAGGGCGCATCCAGGAAGTCGAGGGCAAGCTCGGCAATGCCCAGATCATCGACCCCCGCGCGCTCGATGCCGATGGCCGCGTGGTGTTCGGCGCCACGGTCGAATTGGAAGACATTGACGGCGAACAAACCGTGACCTACCAGATCGTCGGCGACGACGAGGCCGATCTGAAAAAGGGCAAGATTTCGCTCAACTCGCCCGTCGCGCGCGCCCTGATCGGCAAATTCTCCGGCGATGTCGCGGAAGTGCAAACCCCCGGCGGCCGCCGCGAATACGAAATCCTCGACGTACGCTATGAATAACGCCACAACAACTGACAGCAACCCGCGCCTGCGCGTCGGCATCCCCAAGGGCAGCCTGCAGGAAACCACGCAAAACCTGTTCAACCGCGCCGGCTACAACCTGCGCATTTCCGGCCGCTCCTACTATCCGACCATCGATGATGCGGAAATCGAATGCATCCTGATCCGGCCACAGGAGATGGCCCGTTACGTCGGCCAGGGCGTGCTCGACTGCGCCATTACGGGGCTGGACTGGATTCTCGAAACCGGCGCCGATGTCGCGGAGCTCGCCAATCTGCAGGCGCCCTGGCCCAACTACGGCACCGTCCGCTGGGTGATGGCCTCGAAGGAAGGTTCACCGTTTGTCACGGTAAAAGACCTGCAGGGCAAACGCATCGCCACCGAAACCGTGGGCATGACAAAACGTTTTCTCGCCGAACACGGCGTCGAAGCCAGCGTGGAATTTTCCTGGGGCGCCACCGAGGTGAAACCGCCGATCCTGGCGGATGCCATCGTCGATGTATCCGAAACCGGCTCGTCGCTGCGCGCCAACAACCTGAAGATCATGCACGTCGTGCTGGAAAGCACGCCGCGCTTCATCGCCAATCACGATGCCCTCGCAAACGACTGGAAGAGCGCGAAGATCGACCGCCTGCTGATGATGCTGAAGGGTGCGATTGCCGCCGCCACCCGGGTGTTGCTCTCGATGAACGTGCCGCGCGATTGCGCCGACGCCGTGCTGAAGTTGTTGCCGGAACGCGCCACGCCCACCGTCTCCACCCTCTCCGACCCCGGCTGGCTCGAACTCAGCATCGTCGTCGAAGAGAAGTTCGTGCGCGAACTGATTCCCAGCCTCTACCAGGCCGGCGCGCGCGGCATCATCGAGCTACCGATCAACAAGATCGTTGAGTAGGGCCCCGAGTAAGGCCCGCCCCTCCCGGCCTCCCCTCGCGGGAAGGTGACTGTTGCTCGCTCCGCTCGTTTGTTACGGGGCGCGTTGTTGTCGAGTGTGGCGCGGTTTGCGGCTGGCGCCGCGTGCCGCTTTGCCTTGGGGCGGCCCGGCGGCAAAGCTGCTTTCGTTGGACGAATATCAGTCGAAATCCGCGTCGAGGACGATGCGGTAACGTGCCTTGCCGGCGCGCAGATGATCAAGCGCTTCATTGATCCGGCTCATCGGAAAGTGTTCGACCTCGGGTTCGATGTTGTGGCGAACACAGTACGCCAGCATGCGGGCCATCTGCGTCGGCGAGCCGATCGCCGAACCGGAGATGGCCTTCTGCCCGCTGATGAGCGAGAACGCCTGAACGGGGATCGGATCAAGGACGGCGCCGACAAAATGCAGGCGGCCGCGCGGCGCCAGGGTGGACGTGATTGCTTGCCAGTCCAGCGGGACATTGACGGTCACGATGACCAGATCGAGGCTGCCGGCCAGCGCGGCAATTGCGTTCGCATCGTTGCTGGCAACGACCCGATGGGCGCCCTGCGCCCTGACCTCCTCCCGCTTCGACGGGCTGGAAGTGAAGGCGGTCACCTCGCAACCCCAGGCTTTCGCAAATTTGATCGCCAGATGCCCCAGCCCACCAATGCCGACGACACCGACCCGGCTGGTCGGGGAAATGCCATATTCCATGAGCGGGCTGAAGACCGTGATGCCGCCGCAGAACAGCGGGCCCGCCACTGCCGAGCTGATTCCATCCGGCAACGGGATGGCCCACACCCACTGCGCCCGAACCCGCTCGGCAAAGCCGCCGGGGCGGCCGGATATCGTCGCCCGCGAATCACCGCAGAGGTGCTGATCGCCGCCGACGCAGGGCGCGCAATGCAGGCAACTGCTGCTGGTCCAGCCCACGCCGACCCGCTGACCGATACTCAGTCCCTTGACCCGGGAGCCCATGGCGACGATGCGCCCGACCGCCTCATGACCCGGCACCAGCGGATAAGCGGAAAACTTCCAGTCATTGTCGATCATCGCCAAGTCCGAATGGCACAGCCCGCAATGCTCGACCGCGATGTCCACTTCTTCAGCACCGAGTGGGCCGGGAGCGTAGTCGTAGCGCTCCAGTTTCTGTCCGGCAGCCTGCGCCGCCCATGCGCGAATCTTGCTCATTGTCGTATCCTTCAGCTTGAGTTCAATAACTTATTATCACCCAACTACATCCGCCACTGCCATGACACCCTTGCCCTCCCTTGCCCGCTGGTTTCTCATCCTCGGCGCCCTCAATCTGGCCCTGAGCGTGGCGCTCGGCGCTGCCGGCATGCATGCGCTGAAGGCCCAACTGGCCAGCAACGATCCGGCCGGCTGGTTCCAGACGGCGCTCCATTACCATCAACTCCATGCCCTGGGCCTGTTGGTCGTCGGTCTTGCCGTGGCGCGGGTTCCGGCCTGCCGCTGGTTTGCCTGGTGCGGCTGGCTGCTGCTGGTGGGCATCGTGCTGTTCAGCGGCAACCTCTATCTGCGCAGCATCGCCGGCATCCACACATTCCATGCGGCAATCCCGTTCGGGGGCAGCGCCTTCATCCTGGCCTGGCTGCTCTTCGCCATCGGCGCCCTGACGCGACACCCTCCATCATCGGCATGACTGTCGCCAATATCCTCATGTTCCTCGCCCTCACCGGAATTTATGAACCGTCCGCCATCCAGCAGTTGCCGGACGGTCGTTTCCTTGTCGTCGAGGACGAAAAAACCCAGCCGTTCAGCCTGGTGACGATCCGCGCGGATGGCTCGGTGGCGAGCAGCCCGCTCGCGACAGCAGCGCCGGACACCAACGCGGATTTCAAAAAACTGGACGATCTGGAAGGCATTGCCGTCGACGCGGCAGGGTTCATTTACGCCATCACCTCCCATTCACGCAACAATGCCGGCGCGGAGAAGAAGTCGCGCGAGAAACTGGTCAGGTTTCGCATCGAGGGAGACCGTGCGCTTGCACCTGTGGTGGTCACGGAACTGAAGGCCGCCCTGGCCGCAGCACATCCGCTACTCGCCAAGGCCGCACAGATCCCCGACGTCAAGGCGGCAGGCGGCTTGAACATCGAGGCGTTGGAGATGACACCCGACCGTCAGCGCCTGCTGATCGGCTTTCGCAGTCCCTTGCTGGATCGCCGCGCCATCATCGCGAGCATCGAGAATCCGGTTGCCGTCTTCGAGGCGGGTGAGGCACCCCGCATCGCGCCACGGCTGGAAACGCTCGACCTGGGTGGCCACGGCATTCGTGGCCTGTCCTACGTTCCGGCGCTGGCGGGTTATCTGGTGGTCAGCGGCCCGGTCGCCAAGGAGCAAGTACAGTTTCAGCTCTGGTTCTGGAGCGGCCAAGCCGCAGAGGGGCC
>JAUSBB010000133.1 GCA_030652245.1 Rhodocyclaceae bacterium
CGGCCAGTGTATGCGAATCGAGCAAAAAATGGACAAGAAAAAAGGACGGGGCCCCCGTCCTTTTTTCAGCTTGCGCCGACTTTTGAAAAAGTAGCGTTTGCGCCGGGCCGCCCCAAGCAAACGCGGCACGCGGCGCCAGCCACCAGGCCGCAGGCCGCAGGACAGTCGAAGACTGGTCTCGCGCAGCGAGATGCGGCTTTGCCGCACACAACCCGCTCCCAAGCCAATAAAGGCGGCCCGTGATAACCGAGCGCAGCGAGCAAACAAGAACCCCCGCGAGGGGGGCGAAGGGGGCGGGCGTTTATTAGATTGAGAAGTACATATCGTATTCGACCGGGTGGGTCGTCATGCGGAAGCGCTGGACCTCCTCCATCTTCAGCTCGATGAAGGCATCGATGAAGTCGTTGGAGAACACGCCGCCGCGGGTGAGGAACTCGCGGTCCTTGTCCAGATATTCGAGCGCCTGATCGAGGCTGGTGCAGACGGTCGGGATCTTGGCATCCTCTTCCGGCGGCAGGTCGTAGAGGTTCTTGTCGGCCGGCTCGCCCGGATGAATCTTGTTCTGCACGCCGTCCAGGCCGGCCATCATCAGCGCGGCGAAGCACAGATAGGGGTTGGCGGTCGGATCGGGGAAGCGCGTCTCGATGCGGCGCGCCTTGTCGGAATGCACGAAGGGGATGCGGATCGAGGCCGAGCGGTTGCGCGCCGAGTAGGCCAGCTTGACGGGGGCCTCGAAGCCGGGCACCAGGCGCTTGTAGCTGTTGGTGCCGGGGTTGGTGATGGCGTTCAGCGCGCGGGCGTGCTTGATGATGCCGCCGATGTAGTAGAGCGCGAATTCGCTGAGACCCG
This sequence comes from Rhodocyclaceae bacterium, assembly GCA_030652245.1. Classification (GTDB taxonomy): domain Bacteria; phylum Pseudomonadota; class Gammaproteobacteria; order Burkholderiales; family Rhodocyclaceae; genus Sulfuricystis. The sequence goes on from JAUSBB010000133.1 coordinate 850, forward strand.
CATAGCCGTTGCCGGCGAACAGGTTCTTGCCGTCCTTCCAGATCGACTGGTGCACGTGCATGCCGGAGCCGTTGTCGCCGACGATCGGCTTGGGCATGAAGGTCGCGGTCTTGCCGTAGCTGTGGGCGACGTTATGCACGATGTACTTGAGCACCTGGGTCTGGTCGGCGCGGCGCACCAGGGTGTTGAAGACGGTGCCGATCTCGCACTGGCCGGCGGTGGCGACTTCGTGGTGATGCACTTCGACCGGGCAGCCGCATTCTTCGAGCGCCAGGCACATGGCGGAGCGGATGTCGTGGAGGCTGTCGACCGGCGGCACGGGGAAATAGCCGCCCTTGACGGTGGGCCGGTGGCCGGTGTTGCCGCCATCGAATTTCTCGGCGGTCGCCCAGGCGGCTTCTTCAGAGAATACCTTGCAGTAGGAGCCGGACATGTCGATTTTCCACTCGACGCTGTCGAAGATGAAGAACTCGGGCTCGGGGCCGAAGTAGGCGGTGTCGCCCAGGCCGGAAGCCTTCAGATAGGCCTCGGCGCGCTTGGCGATGGAGCGCGGGTCGCGGTCGTAGCCCTTGCCGTCGGCCGGCTCGACCACGTCGCAGGTGATTACCAGCGTGGTCTCGTCCATGAAGGGGTCGATGTAGGCGGTGGCGGGGTCGGGCATCAACTGCATGTCCGACGCCTGAATGCCTTTCCAGCCGGCGATCGACGAGCCGTCGAAGGCGTGGCCGTCCTCGAACTTCTCAAGGCCGAAGGCGGAGACCGGCACGCTGACGTGCTGTTCCTTGCCGCGGGTGTCGGTGAAGCGGAAATCGACAAAACGGACTTCCTTGTCCTGAACCATCTGGATTACATCTTGGGCTGTCATGGTTGTCATGGGGTGAGCTCCTGGAGGGTGTCTGAAAGAATGCGGGATTTAACGTGGATAACCCTAGCAGCAAACGTGCCAGGACGGAATGCGGCGCAGGTAATTGTCCCATAAGGCAAAGCGCCGGGAATCTTTGCTCGTGTCGCACCGTGATGGTGCATGTCCGCCGACGAATGCACCATTAAAGTGCATCATTTTCGGCATCCAGATGAATCAGCACATCGAGCACTTCGGGGTGCGCCGCCAGTACCCGGTGTCGGGCCGCCTCGCCGATGTCGTGGCCCTCGGCCACCGTGATGCGGCCATCCACCTGGATATGCACATCGACGAGCACCTGGTGCGCCATGCGGCGCGTGCGCAATTCATGCAGGTCGATCACGCCGGGCGTTGCGGCGAGCGTTGCGCGGATCGCCGCGACCTCTTCGGTAGGCAGGCCGGTGTCGATCAATTCGCGGATTGCCTCCCAGGCGAAGCCGAGACCCGCCTTGATGATCATGGCGCCGACGATGATGGCCGCCACGCCATCGGCGATGGGAAAGCCGAGCAAGGCACCACCGACGCCGGCCGCCACCACCAGCGAGGAGAGCGCGTCGGCGCGGGCATGCCAGGCATTGGCGATCAGCATCGGCGAGCGCAGGCGTTCGGCCACCTTGAGCATGTAGCGGAACAGGCCTTCCTTGGCCGCCAGCGTAAACAGTGCCGCCCAGATTGCCGCGACACCCACGGCGGGCAGGGCATCAAGATTCTGCAGCCGGCCGGCGGCCGAGATCAGGATGCCGGCGCCCGTCACCGTCAATAACAGCCCGAGCACCAGCGAGGCGGCGGTTTCATAGCGGCCATGGCCATAGGGATGTTCCGCATCGGCCGCCTCGGCGCCCTTGCGGTTGGCCCAGAGGACAAAGGCATCGGCGAAGATATCCGAGAGCGTGTGCATGGCGTCGGCGACCAGCGCCATCGAATGGGCCAGGAAACCGACCACGATCTGCATGGCCGTCAGCACCGCATTCACCGCCACGCTCACCCAGGTAATGCGCTGCCCTTCGCGGAAGCGTTGCGGGTCGAGCTGGGTCGCCTGCGAGTGCTTGGCATCGTGTTCGTGCATGGGTAAATCGATATACTCGCCGCTGTTCAACAAGCACCGATTCTACCGCCCATGCAAGTCAAGCCAATCCAGTTCGAGCCCTTCAACGCGCTGTCAGACCAGGCCGCGGCGGCGCGCATCACCGCCGCCCGCGCAAAGCTTGGCAAGCGCGCCGTTCTCTTGTGCCATCACTACCAGCGCGCCGACGTCTACGCCCACGCCGACATCACCGGCGACTCGCTCAAGCTCTCTCGTCTTGCCGCGCAGTCGGACGCCGAATTCATCGTCTTCTGCGGCGTGCATTTCATGGCCGAGGTCGCCGACATCCTCTCGCGCCCCGAACAGATCGCCATCCTGCCCGACCTCGCCGCCGGTTGCTCGATGGCCGACATGGCGAGCCGCGCCAAGGTCGAGCGCTGCTGGCGCGAGCTGGCGACGGTGCTCGATCCAGATGAAAGCGTGACACCGGTCACCTACATCAACTCCGCCGCCGATCTCAAGGCCTTCTGCGGCGAACACGGCGGCATCGTCTGCACGTCATCCAACGCAACAAAAATACTCGAATGGTCGTTCGCCCGCCGCGAGAAGGTGCTGTTCTTCCCCGACCAGCACCTCGGCCGCTGGAGCGGTCACAAGATGGGCATTCCGCTGGAACAGATGGTCGTCTGGAATCCCGATCTCGAAATGGGCGGCCTCACGGACGAACAAATCCGCAATGCGAAGATCATTCTCTGGCACGGCTTCTGTTCGGTGCATCAGATGTTTCAGCCGGCGCAGATCGCGCGCTTCCGCGCGAAATATCCCGACGGCAAGGTGATCAGCCATCCCGAATGCAGCTTTGAAGTCTGCGCGCAGTCCGACGCCATCGGCTCGACCGAAACCATCATCCGCGTCGTCAAGGAATCGCCGCCCGGCACGCGCTGGCTGGTCGGCACCGAGCTGAATCTGGTCGACCGTTTGGCGGGTGAGGTCAAGAGCGAAGGCAAAATCGTCCAGTTCATGGCCGATACCGTGTGCATGTGCTCGACCATGCAGCGCATCGACCCGCAACACCTCGCCTGGACGCTCGAAAATCTCGTCGCCGGCAACGGGGTGAATCAGATCAAGGTGCCCGGACACGAGGCGAAGCTGGCGAAGATTGCCCTCGAGCGGATGCTGGCCGCTTCCTGAAAAAACGCCGTCCCCATGTTGGCGGCGTGTCGGCTGACGCCGTCCCGCCAGCGCCGACTTTCCAGGTTACTTGGGCGCCATGCTGTCCGGCATGCGCACCGCGATGACCTGGCCTTTCGCGCACACTTTGCCGTTTGCCGCCACGGTGATGTCGACGACGACCTTCTTCTCCTTGATCTCGACCACCGTGCCGCGCAATTCCAGTTCCACGCCGAGCGGGGTCGGCGCCAGGTAATCCACCTTGAGCGCGCCGGTCACGAAACGCAGGGCGGGCGCCGTGCCCATTTCCCTTCCCGCCGCCCGGTAAGCGGCCGCCGACGCGGTGCCGGTGCCGTGGCAATCGACCAGCGAGGCGATCAGGCCGCCATAGACAAATCCGGGAATCGCCATGTGATGAGGTGCGGGCGTGAAATGCGCGACCGTTTCATCGCCATCCCAATGACTTT
>JAUSBB010000138.1 GCA_030652245.1 Rhodocyclaceae bacterium
CGTTGACCAATGCCTGCAGCGCGTTGCGGTCCATCACCCACAGCCCCTGCCGGACGCTCGGCAGGTAGGCGGATTCGATCTCGAGAAAGCGTAGCTGGATGTCGCGCATTTCGCGGTCGTATTCGAGATACAGCTGCGCTGCGGTGATGAAGGTGGCGATAAAACCGCTGGCCAGCAGCGTCAGCAACACCAGACGCTTGGCCAGGGAGCGCCTGCCAGGAATGGGCGTGGCGGGCGCGATTGGCTCGATGGGTGTCATTTGCCGGGAAGGCTGGGCAGGCTCTGCGCGGCGATGCGCTGGTAGGTGCCGTCAGCTTTCATGGCGCGCAGTGCCCGCGCAGCCGGTTCCACCAGGCGGGCATGTTTTGTATGCAGATACATGAACATCTCGGTGGTGGCGAGCGGCGGTTGCAACATCTTTGCCTTGATGCCGCGTTCGCGGATGATATGGTTGCCTTGCCAGCGTTCGAAAAGGATGACATCCGCACGGTCCTGGGCGAGGAGGGCGAAGAGTTGGTCGGCCTCCTGCACCTTGGTGACCGGCGTGTCGGGCAGCAAACCTGACTCGAAGATCTTCCAGCCGTTGATGTAGCCCACCTGGTAATTCTTGAGGGTGTCGAATCCCGTGGTGGCAAACCGGACGCTAGTGGCATAGGCGACAAATTCGTTGTCGATGATCTTCTCGTCGATGCGTACCAGGTTGGGGTAGAGCTTTTCCAGTCCGCGGATACGCAATGCCATGCCATCGTCGATGCCATTGTTGGCATTGATTAGCGCCCGCTCGGCGGCGGGGTAGCGGACAGCCTCGGCTTCGATGCCGATGCGCCGGAACACCTCGGGAATCAGCAGGTCAAGGAAGCCTTTCTTGTCAGGCAGGAAATACGGCGCGCCGACGCCACTGTTGAGGCGTAGCGGTTCGGCATGGAGCGGTAGCGCGAGTGCGGGCAACAGAATAAAAATAATGGCGCGCAGCCATCGGATGATCGGTCTCATATGGCGATGGTAACAAAAAAACCTTGGACGGCACGGGGTTGTCGGCGACGCGGAGCGTGCGCTGTTTCTTTGCTGCCTGAGGGGCGGCTCGCGCTACTTTTTCGTAGGCGGATTTTTCGGTAAAGGCTTGGCCGTTTTCCTGGGGCTCGGCTTGGCTGCTGGTTTCGTGGCTGGCGGATCCGTTTTTTTGGCTTTTTTGCCTTTAGCGGCAATTGCTTTTTCGGGTGGTAACTTCGGCAGCGCGCGCGAGACTTGCTCGTGGCTTGTCTTGCTGCCTGGCCGCGGTACCAGCAGGTTGAGCCCGGGGCCGATCTTGGTGCGCGGGGTGATGCCATTGATCTGCTTGAGTCTGGCCACATCGATGCCGCGCTGGACAGCCAGTTTGTCCAGTGTCTCGCCGCGTTTCAGCGTGTGAGTCTGCCAGTTGGATAAAGGCATGTCCTGCGCGGTGTGGCGCTCCAGGTTGGCGTGAAAAGTGTCCACCTTGCCGACCGGCAGCACCAGCGGACCGGCCTGGTGGCCGTTCATCACCGGGCGGTGATAGGCGGGATTGAGCAGGATGAAGTCTTCGATCGACATTTCGGCCAGACGCGCGGCGACGGCGACATCCATGCGACCCGGCTTCAGGACGGTTTCAAAATAGGGCTCGTTGGGGATGGCGGCAAGATTGAAGCCGAACAGTTCCGGTTGCGCGATGATGTTCTTCAGCGCCTGCAGCTTGGGCTCGTAATAGCGCGTTTCGGTCGGCATTGTCAGGCTGGCGTAATCGGTGGGCAACCCTTTGGCCTGATTCTTGGCAATGGCGCGGGCGACGGCGTTCTCGCCCCAGTTGTAGGAGGCCAGCGCCAGATGCCAGTCGCCGTGCATTTCGTAAATGGTCTGCAGATAATTCAGCGCGGCATCGGTCGAGGCAATGATGTCGCGCCGTTCATCCACCCACCAGTTCTGGTCGAGATTGTAGGACTTGCCTGTGGAGGGAATGAATTGCCAGATGCCGAGCGCTCGCGCCGAGGACAGCGCCAGCGGATTGAAGGCGCTTTCGACCATCGGCAAGAGCGCCAGTTCGGTCGGCATGCCGCGTTTTTCCAGCTCGACGACGATGTGATAAAGGTAACGGCGGCCGCGCTCGACGAAGATGCGGCGCAGCATGTCCGGACGGTTGAGATACCATGACTGGCGATCCGCCACCAGCGGGCTCTTCAGATCGGCCATGCCGAAGCCGTTGCGCATGCGCTGCCAGAGATCGTCCGGCGTGACCGTCAGATCGATCAGCGGCGGCAGGGGCGGCGGATCTTCGATGACTTCCATCGGCAGCGCGCGCGCGGACGGCGTCATCATCCGCTCGGTCGACGGCAACTGATCTTCAGCCGCATGTCCGGCTGTGGTGCTGGCAAGCAGGCAAATGACCAGCAACAGCCGAACGTTGGTGATGAGGAACATGGGTAAACCGGGTTCTGCGGAAGGCGCCGAGTTTAAGCGACTTGGCGGTTGAAAGCCAGCTAGCGCCAATGCCATCAGGCAGTCGATTGGCGGTCGTGATTCCCCCTGCAACTGATTGCCTGCGGGAATCCACAATGGCCGCGGCGTTGGCGGCGGTGCATAATCGCGCCGCGACATGCTGCTTTGCCAAATCCGCTTTGCCAAACAATACCCGAGGAGATCCAACATGAAGATGCGCACGCTTGCCATCGGCCTTGCCGCCGCGACCTTTTCGCTGGCCGCGCTGGCCCAGCAACCCATCGTGATCAAGTTCAGTCACGTCGTCGCGGCGGATACGCCCAAGGGCAAGGGTGCCGAGTTCTTCAAAATCAAGGCGGAAGAGATGACCAAGGGCCGCGTCAAGGTCGAGGTCTACGCCAACAGCACCCTGTATAAAGACAAAGAGGAAATGGAAGCGCTGCAACTTGGCGCCGTGCAGATGCTGGCGCCGTCGCTGTCCAAATTTGGGCCGCTCGGGGTCAAGGAATTTGAAGTCTTCGACCTGCCCTACATCTTCGACGGCTACGACAGCCTGCGCAAGGTGACGCTCGGCCCGGTCGGCCGGCAGTTGCTCGACAAGCTTGATGCCAAGGGCATCAAGGGTCTGACCTACTGGGACAATGGCTTCAAGTCCATCTCGGCCAATACGCCGATCAAGTCGCCGGCCGATCTCAAGGGCAAGAAAATGCGCATCCAGTCGTCAAAGGTGCTTGAGGAGCAATACCGCACGCTCGGCGCGATTCCGCAGGTGATGGCCTTCTCCGAGGTTTATCAGGCGCTGCAGACCGGCGTGGTGGATGGCACCGACAACCCGCACTCGAACCTCTATACGCAGAAAATGCATGAAGTGCAGAAGCACATGACCATCACCGACCACAACTACCTGGGCTATGCGGTAATCGTCAAAAAGAAATTCTGGGATGGCCTGCCCGCCGACATCCGTAAGCAGCTCGACGACGCAATGGAGCAGTCGACGCGCTATGCCAACCAGTTCGCCAAGATCGACAACGACAACGCGCTGGAGATGGTGCGGAAATCCGGCAAGACGCAGATTTATACGCCGACCAAGGAAGAGCTCAGCGCCTTCAAGAAGGCGATGGTTCCGGTGCATAAGAAGATGGAGTCGCGCGTCGGTAAGGAAACCATCGACGCGGTGTACAAGGCCACCGGCTTCAATCCGGCCAAGCTCTGACCTGGTCTGAATTCTCCCGCAGCACGGCGCCATGCGTCGTGCTGCGGCGTTCGTTCGGGGAACCCGATGTTAAATAAAGCACTGAATCATCTCGAGGAACTGCTGGTCACGTTCCTCATCGGCGCTGCCACCCTCATCATTTTCATGGCGGTGGCGCACCGTTATCTGGCGGGCCTGGCCATTCCCGGCGTGCAGGACTGGCTGCTGACCCTGAACTTTGGCTGGGCGCAGGAACTCACCATCATCATGTTCGTCTGGATGGCCAAGTTCGGCGCGGCCTACGGCGTGCGCACCGGCATCCACGTCGGCGTCGATGTGCTGATCAACCAGATGTCCGACAGCCGGCGCGGCAAGTTCATCATCTTCGGCCTCCTGGCCGGCGCGTTCTTTACCGGTGTCATCGGCACCCTGGGGGCCCATTTTGTCTGGGAGAACGGCGCCAACTACAGCATTTACACGACGCTGGGCATTGCCACCGGCGATCTTTACGCCGGCCCCACCACCCCCGATCTCGAATGGCCGACCTGGATTGTCTATTCCGCGATTCCGCTCGGTTCCTATCTGATGTGCTTCCGTTTCTTGCAGGTCATGGCGAATTTCAGGCGCACCGGCGAGCTGCCGCACCACGAGCACGGCCACGTCGAAGGTATCGAGGAGGATCAGGTGCCGGTGGATGTCAACCCCTACAGCATGGACGACGACCTCCACCCGCAAGACCTCAAACATAACCCGGACGGCACGAGCAAGCAGGCGAGGAAAAACCCATGAGCGCCGCGATTATCTTCTTCCTCCTCGTTACCTTGATGCTGACCGGCATGCCGGTGTCGATCTCGCTCGGCCTGACGGTGCTGATCTTTCTCTTCGGCTTTACCGAGGTGCCGCTCGAGGCGGTGGCGCTCAAGCTGTTCACCGGCATCGAGAAGTTCGAGATCATGGCGATCCCGTTCTTCATCCTCGCCGGCAACTTCCTCACCCATCGCGGCGAGGCGCGGAGCATGATCAATATTCCCACCGCGATGGTCGCTCATCTGCGTGGCGGGCTGGGGCTGAGTTCGGTGTTCGCCTGCGCCCTGTTTGCCGCGGTGTCGGGCTCCAGCCCGGCGACGGTGGTGGCGATCGGCTCGATCATGTTGCCGGCGATGGTCAGGGCTGGCTACCCGAAACGCTTCGGCGTCGGCGTTGTCGCCTCCGCTGGTGGGCTGGGCATCCTGATCCCGCCCTCGATCGTCATGGTGATGTATGCGGTGTCCACCAACAGCTCGATCGGGGCGTTGTTCATGGCAGGGGTGATTCCCGGCCTGTTGCTGGCGCTGTTTCTCGGCGTCACCACCTGGTATCGGGCCTGGCGCGGCAATTATCCACGCGAGCCGGTGCATTCCTGGGGCGAGCGCTGGCAGACCTTTCGCAAGTCGGTGTGGGGCCTGTTGCTGATCATCGTCGTCATGGGCGGCATCTACAGCGGAATCTTTACGCCGACCGAGGCGGCGGCGATGAGCGCGGTCTATGCTTTCATCATTGCGGTGTTCGTCTACCGTGACCTCAAGTTTTCCGACGTGCCCCGGGTGCTGCTCAATTCGGCGAACATGAGCGCGATGCTGCTCTACATCATCACCAACGCGATGCTGTTCTCCTTCATTCTCACCAACGAGCAAATTCCCCAGGACATCGCCCAGTGGTTGCTGGCATCCGGCCTCGGCATGATTGGCTTCCTCATCGTGGTGAATATCCTGCTGCTGCTGATGGGCAATTTCATGGAGCCCTCGTCGATCATCCTCATCACCGCGCCGATCCTGTTCCCGATCGCCATGAAGCTCGGCATCGACCCGATCCATTTCGGCATCATGATCGTCGTGAACATGGAAATCGGCATGATCACCCCGCCGGTCGGCCTGAACCTTTACGTCGCCAGCGGCATCAGCAAGATGGGCCTGACCGAGTGCACCATAGCAGTCTGGCCCTGGTTGCTGACCATGCTGGCGTTCCTGATGCTGATCACCTATGTGCCGGAAATCTCGATCTGGCTGCCGCGCACGCTGGGCATGATGTAATCGCCCGCCCCCCTTCGCCCCCCTCTCGGGGGGGTTCTTATCGGCTCGCTGTGCTCGCGTATTACGGGGCGCTTTTCTTGGCAGCGGAGCGGATTGCGGCTGGCGCCGCGTGCCGCGTTTGCTTGGGGCGGCCCGGCGCAAACGCTATGCTGTTTTCGCGGTAGCGCCAGCCGCCCCTCAAAGCCCGGCAATGCCGGGCTTTTTTCTTTGGCCACCGCCGGGCCAGAGTCCAAACTGCGATAAAATCGCTACCCTTTTGTTTTACTTACCAATCTGCTGGAGAAAAGAATGGCAACTGAGCGCACCCTGTCGATCATCAAACCCGATGCCGTGGCCAAAAATGTGATCGGCAAAATCTATTCCCGCTTCGAGACCAACGGCCTCAAGATCGTCGCTGCCCGCATGGCCTGGTTGTCCGAGCGCGAAGCCGGCGGCTTCTATGCCGTGCACAAGGATCGCCCCTTCTTCAAGGACCTCGTGCAATTCATGAGCTCCGGCCCGGTGATGATTCAGGTGCTTGAAGGCGAGGGCGCCATCGCCAAGAACCGCGACCTGATGGGCGCCACCGATCCCAAGAAAGCGGCAGCCGGCACGATTCGCGCCGATTTCGCCGACAGCATCGACGCCAATGCCGTGCATGGCTCCGACGGCCCGGATACCGCCAAGGTGGAAATCGCCTACTTCTTCCCCGCGCTGAGTGTTTTCTAAACGCTGATTAATGGTCAATCTGCTCGATTTCGATGTTGAAGGCCTGACCGCCTGGTTCGCGGAGCGGGGCGAGAAGCCGTTTCGCGCGCACCAGTTGTCGCGCTGGATGCACCGTTTCGGCGTGGATGATTTTGGGCAGATGACCGATGTGGCCAAAACGCTCCGCGCCAGGTTGGCCGCGGAAGCCGAGATTCGCGGCCCGCTGCCCTTGCGCGACAGCACCGCCGCCGACGGCACGCGCAAATGGCTGCTGGATGTGGGTAATGGGAACGCCGTCGAAACCGTCTTCATTCCGGAAGCGAATCGCGGCACCCTGTGCATTTCCAGTCAGGTCGGTTGCGCACTCGAATGTTCGTTTTGCTCGACCGGCAAGCAGGGCTTCAACCGCAACCTCTCCACCGCCGAGATCATCGGCCAGCTCTGGCATGCCAATCGGATGCTGGGCGCGGTCAAACAGCCGGGTGTTGATGACAGTGGCGAACGGGTCATCAGCAATGTCGTGCTGATGGGCATGGGCGAACCGCTGGCGAACCTCGACAATGTTTCGGCCGCCCTGCGCCTGATGCTCGACGATCATGCCTACGGGTTGTCGCGTCGCCGTGTGACGGTCTCCACGGCCGGACTGGTGCCGGCCATCGATCGGCTGAAGGATAGCGTGCCGGTGGCGCTGGCGGTATCCCTGCACGCGCCCACGGATGCGTTGCGTGACGAGCTGGTGCCGATCAATCGCAAGTATCCGCTCGCCGAACTGATGGCGGCGTGCCGGCGTTATCTTGAAAAAGCGCCCCGCGATTTCATTACCTTCGAATACGTGCTGCTGGCGGGCATCAATGACAGCGACGCCGCTGCCCATGCCTTGCTGCAACTGACCCGCACGGTTCCCTGCAAGTTCAACCTGATTCCATTCAATCCATTTCCCGGTTCCGACTACCGGCGGCCGAGCCCAGAGCGGGTGCGCCGCTTCCAGGAAATATTGATGAATGCCGATGTCGTTGCCACGGTGCGCAAGACGCGCGGCGACGGCATCGACGCAGCCTGCGGGCAGTTGGCCGGACAGGTTCAGGATCGCACCCGGCGGACCGCGAAGACGGCGGGCGCATCGCTATCCGGCACACGCACGATTATTCCGATTGCGCAGGAGGTGCATGCATGATGCGCAAACCGGGCTTATTTTTGCTGGCACTGTTTTTGACGGGTTGTGCCGGCGCCCCTGTCGGCGACGCTGATGTCGGCAGCGTCGAGCAGGCTGTTTCCCGCCAGACGGCCACGAGCGAAGCCGGCCAGCGCGCCAAGGTGCATACCGAACTGGGCCGCTACTATCTGCAGGCAGGAAACTACGATATCGCGCTCGAGCGGGCGCGTATCGCGATCGATGCGGAGAACGGCTATGCGCCCGCCCACAACCTGATGGCGTTGGTTTATATGGCCCTGGTACGCAATCCGTTGGCGGAGCAAAGCTTCCAGCGGGCCTTGCAACTGGCGCCGGGCGATCCGGAAATCAACAACGACTACGGCTGGTTTCTCTGCCAGACCGGCAAGCCGAAGGAGTCGCTTGCCCATTTCAGGCTGGCTATCGGTAACTCGCTTTATCAGGCGCCCGGCAAGGCGCTCACGAATGCCGGACTGTGCGCCCTGATGATCCAGGATGACCGGCAGGCCGAGGACTTCATGTCCCGTGCGGTGCGCATCGATCGCGCCAATTTGACCGCGCTGTTCTGGCTTGCCGACATCGCCTACCGCGGCAATCGGCTGGCCGAGGCGCGGCAGATCATCAAGGAACTGCATGCCCGGCTGGATCCCACCGCGGAGTCTGCCTGGCTGGCATTGCGCATCGAGCGCAAGCTGGGCGACCGTGAAGCCGAGGCGCGCTTTACCGGCGTCCTGCACCGTAAATTCCGCAATTCGCCCGAGCAGCAAAAATTGTCGCGCGGAGAGTTCGATTGAAAGACGAGCCGCAATTTTCTCCGCTTGCGGAGGATGCGACAAAAGTCGGCGCTGGCGGGACGGCGTCAGCCGGCTCGCCCGGTGAAATGGAGACGGCGTCAGCCGGCACGCCGGGTGAAACGGGGATGGCGTCAGCCGAATCGCCGGGTGAAATGGAGCCGGCGGCTGCCACTGCCACAGTCGGCCAGCGACTGCGTGCCGCACGCGAGGCGGCCCATTTGTCTGTTGCCGAGGTGGCCGACTCAATCAAGTTCAGTCCGCGTCAGATTGAACTGCTTGAGGCCGATGACTACGCTGGACTGCCTGGCGCCACCATTGTGCGTGGCTTCGTGCGCAGTTACGCCCGCTTGCTCAAACAGGACGCCGATCTGCTGTTGCATGTGCTGGATGCCGATACCCCCATTGCGCCAGCCGAAGTGCGCGCCCCCGGCAACATGGGCGTTGCCAACGAGCCGGGCAAGCGGCAGTGGTCACCCCTGGTGTCGGCGACGATAGTCCTGGCGCTGGCCGCCCTGCTGCTGGGCCTGTGGCATTTCCTGGTCCCGCCGCTGGCGACGGAAACGGTTGTTGCGGCAGGTAGCCGGCTCTGGTCGGCGCCGCGCGCCTTGTTGTCGCCCGCGCCCGCCACCGAACCCGTGCCTGCCGTTCCCGCGCCGGCAGCCGCAACGCTGGAGTCAAGTGCGACGGTTCCGCCAGCGGCCGCGCCGGTTCCCGCTGAAGCTGGCAGCGCGCCGGCCGCGGTCGGCGCTGCGGTTGGCGAAATTACCCTGCAATTTGTTTTTCACGGACGCTCCTGGGTTGAGGTCGGCGATGTCACCCGGCAGAAGCTGCATTCCGCCGAGAATCCCGCTGGCAGCCGTTTGACGCTGACCGGTCGTCCGCCCTTCGATATCGTCATCGGCAATGCCGGCAAGGTTGCGCTGACCTACGCGGGTCGCCCGATCGATCTGGCGCCCTACACGCGCGCCGAAGTGGCGCGGCTGACACTCGAATAATGAACGCTACGGATACTCCGGTGCGTCGGTCGACGCGCCGCGTCATGGTCGGCAATGTCGCCGTCGGCGGGGGGCTGGACGGCGCGCCAGCCGCTCCGGTGGTCGTCCAGTCGATGACCAACACCGACACCGCCGATGTGTTTGCCACCAGCCAGCAGGTGGCGGAGCTTTACCGCGCCGGCTCGGAGGTGGTGCGCGTCACCGTGAACACCCGCGAAGCCGCCGCCGCCGTGCCGAAAATTCGTGATCGGCTCGAGCTGTTAAACCTTAATGTGCCCCTGGTCGGCGACTTCCATTTCAACGGCCACAAGCTGCTGACGGAAGTGCCCGAGTGCGCCGCGGCGCTGGCCAAGCTGCGCATCAATCCCGGCAACGTCGGCAAGGGCGCGCGGCGCGACGAACAGTTCGCCAAGATGATCGAGATTGCCGGCAGGTACCAAAAGCCGGTGCGCATCGGCGTTAACTGGGGCAGCCTCGATCAGTCCTTGCTGGCGCGCCTGATGGACGAAAATGCAAAGCGCGCGGAACCCAAGGACGCGACGGGACTGATGCGCGAGGCGATGGTCGCCTCGGCGCTCGAATCCGCAGCCCGGGCCGAAGCGCTCGGCCTGCCGGGCAATGCCATCATCCTGTCCTGCAAGGTTTCCGGCGTACAGGACCTGATCGCGATTTACCGCGACCTGGCCAGGCGCTGCGACTATCCGCTCCACCTCGGACTCACCGAAGCCGGTCTGGGCAGCAAGGGCATCGTCGCCTCGACCGCCGCGCTGGCGGTGCTGTTGCAGGAAGGCATCGGCGACACCATTCGCGTCTCGCTCACGCCCGAACCCGGCGGCGAGCGCACGCGCGAAGTCATCGTCGCCCAGGAAATCCTGCAAACCATGGGCCTGCGCGCTTTCGTGCCGATGGTGGTGGCCTGTCCCGGCTGCGGCCGCACCAGCAGCACCGTGTTTCAGGAACTCGCCCAGGATATTCAGACCTATGTGCGCGAGCGCATGCCGACATGGCAATTGCATCATCGCGGCGTGGAGAACATGACGCTCGCCGTGATGGGCTGCGTGGTCAACGGCCCCGGCGAGAGCAAGCATGCCAACCTTGGCATTTCGCTGCCCGGCACGGGCGAGGAGCCGGTCGCGCCGGTCTATGCCGACGGCGCGCGCATCACTACATTGCGCGGCGAGAACATTGCCGCCGAATTCAGAGCCATCATCGATACCTACGTCGCCAACAAATACCCTCTGCATTCATGAGCCAGACCCTGCAAGCCATCCGCGGGATGAACGACATCCTGCCCGCCGACGCCGAGCGCTGGGAAGCCTTCGAGGAACTGATCCGCGACTGGCTGACGGCCTACGGCTACCGGCCGATCCGCATGCCGCTGGTCGAGCCGACCCCGCTGTTCGCCCGCGCCATCGGCGCCGTCACCGATATCGTCGAAAAGGAGATGTACTCCTTCACCGACAGCCTGAACGGCGAGCAACTGACGTTGCGCCCCGAAGGCACGGCCTCCTGCGTGCGCGCCGTGCTGCAGCACAACCTGTTGTATGACGGCCCCAAGCGGCTCTGGTACCTGGGCCCGATGTTCCGCCACGAACGGCCGCAGAAGGGTCGCTATCGCCAGTTTCATCAGGTCGGCGTCGAAGCGCTCGGCCTGACCGGTCCGGACATCGACGCCGAGCAGATCATCATGTGTTCTCGGCTGTGGGACGACCTGGGGCTGAACAGCGATGGCAGTATCAAGCTCGAAATCAATTCGCTTGGCCAGTTGGACGAGCGCGCAGCGCATCGCACCGCGCTGATCGCCTATCTGGAAAACCACGCCGACCAGTTGGACGAAGAAGCCCGACGACGGCTGCACAGCAACCCGCTGCGCATTCTCGACACCAAGAACCCGGCGCTGCAGACGTTGGTCGAGGGGGCGCCCAAGCTGATCGACTATCTGGGCAGCGACTCGCTCAAGCATTTCGAAGGCGTGCAGCGGTTGCTGAAAGATGCGGCGATTCCCTACCGCATCAACCCGCGTCTGGTGCGCGGGCTCGACTATTACACTCTCACCGTGTTTGAATGGGTGACCGAGCGACTCGGCGCGCAGGGCACGGTGTGCGCCGGCGGCCGTTACGACGGCCTGGTCGAGCAGCTTGGCGGCAAGCCCGCGCCGGCCTGCGGTTTCGCGATGGGCATCGAACGGCTGATGGCGCTGCTCGAAGCGCAGGAAGGTTTCATCGCGCCGCCCGCGCCGGATGTGTATGTCGTGCATCTCGGCGAGGCCGCGCAGCGGCTGGCTTTCCGAACGGCCGAAATGTTGCGGGATAGCGGCTGCGCCGTGTTCACCCACATGGGCGGCGGCAGCTTCAAGGCGCAATTCAAGCGCGCCGACGCATCGGGCGCGCAACTGGCGGTGATTATTGGCGACGACGAAGCCGCGAAGAATGAAGTGACCATCAAGCCGCTGCGCGTAGCGGCTGAGCAGCAGCGTGTGCCGCTCGATGAACTGACGATCCGTGTCGGCGAATGGCTGTACGGCGCCGACGAAGAAACTACCGAGGAATAAGCGAGGAAAAACACATGGCGACCTACGATCTCGAAGAGCAGGAACAAATCGAAGAACTCAAAACCTGGTGGAAGCTGCACGGCACCTTGATCACGGCCGTGGTCGTGGCGCTCGCCGTCGGCGTGGTCGGCTGGCAGGGCTGGCAGTGGTGGCAGCGCGGTCAGGCGGCACAGGCCGGGCAACTGTTTGGTGAATTGCAGCGCTCCCTGGTGCAGCAGGATGCCAAGCGCGTGCGCCTCCTGGCCGGCGAGTTGATCGACAAGCACGCGGGAACCGCCTATGCCGGCATGGCCGCCATGCTCTCGGGCAAGGTGCTGGTCGATGTCGGCGACCTCAAGTCCGCGCAGGCCCAGTTTGGCTGGGCCGCCGAGCATGCCAAGGACCCCGGCCTGCGCGATCTGGCGCGCCTGCGCCAGGCCATCGTGCTGGCCGAGGAGGGCAATCATGATGCAGCGCTGCAGCGACTCGCCGTTCCGCCAGCGCCGACTTTCAAGACCCGCTATCTCGAAGTGCGCGGTGACATCCTGATGGCGCAGGGCAAGCCCGCCGAAGCGCGCGCCGCCTATGACGAAGCGCTCAAGCTGTTGCCGGCCGAATCCGTCGGATCGCCCTATCGTGAAATTCTCGAAGCCAAACGGGATTCAGGAGGTGTGGCGTGATGGCGCACTGGCGTGTCGGGCTTGTTTGTGCCGTGTTGCTGGGCGCAGGCGGTTGCTCAAGCATCAGCTCGACGGTTGACAAGCTCAACCCATTTTCTTCGTCCGCGCCCAAGGTGAAGCCCGCCGAACTGGTGGCGATCAAGCCCAGCGCCGAGATGACGCGTCTCTGGCAGGCCAGCATCGGCAACGCCGGCGAGTTCGTGTTCACGCCTGCCGTGGTCGGCAACAGCGTCTATGTCGCGGCCAAGGACGGTGCGCTGGCGCGCTTTGATGAGGGTCGTCAGGTCTGGAAGATCAGCACCGGGCAGACGATCTCGGGCGGCGTCGGCGCCAGCGACAAGCTGGTGGTGGTCGGCACCGCCAAGGGCGCTGTGCTGGCATTCCATGCGGCGGATGGTCGCCCGGCCTGGACGGCGCGCGCGAGTTCCGAGATTCTCGCCGCCCCGGCGGTCTCTGGCGATCTCGTCGCGGTCAGAAGCGGGGATGCGCGCATTTTTGGATTCGAAGCAACGGATGGCAAACGCCGCTGGGTCTATCAGCGCAGCACGCCCGCGCTGGCCCTGCGTTCGCCGGTCGGCGTCACGCTGACGGAAAGTGCGCTCTATGCCGGCTTCCCCGGCGGCAAGCTGGTGGCCGTGGCACTCAACAATGGCGCGGCGCTGTGGGAGAGCGCCGTCGCCTTGCCGCGCGGCGTCACCGAACTGGAACGGATTGCCGACGTCGCGAGCGATCCCGTGGTGGAGGGCAGGAGCGTCTGCGCCGTCGCCTATCAGGGGCGGGTTGCCTGTTTCGACACCGGCAATGGCGCGCTGCAATGGGCGCGCGACGTGTCATCCATCAATGGTCTCGACATCGGCAATCGCGCCCTCTACGTCACCGACGAGAAAGACGCGGTGCACGCTTTCGACCGCGCCAGCGGCGCCAGTCTCTGGAAGCAGGACAAGCTCGCCCTGCGCGGGGTGTCGCGGCCGCTGGCCGTGGGGCGCCACATTGCCGTTGCCGACTTTCAAGGCGTGGTGCATCTCCTGTCCGCGGCAGACGGCGCTTTTGCCGCGCGGCTCACCACCGATGGTTCGGCGGTTGTCGCTGCGCCAAGACGCTTGGGCAACACGGACGACAGGTTCGTTGTGCAGACCAGGAATGGCGCCGTCAATGCGTTGGTCATAAAATAGATGCTCCCCACACTGGCCATCGTAGGCCGCCCCAACGTCGGCAAGTCCACGCTCTTCAACCGGCTGACCAAGACGCGCGATGCGCTGGTCGCCGACCAGCCCGGCCTGACGCGCGACCGTCATTACGGTCACGGCCGGCTTGGCGATCGTGCGTTTCTCGTCATCGACACCGGCGGCTTCGAGCCGCAGGCCACCGAAGGAATCGTCCATGAAATGGCGCGCCAGGCCGAGGCGGCGATTGCCGAGGCGGACGCGCTGCTGTTCATCGTCGACTGCCGCGTCGGCCTCACGCCACAAGACCGGGTCATCGCCGAGCGGCTGCGCAAGTCCGGCCGGCCGCTGCACCTGGTGGTCAACAAGGCCGAGGGCATGAACCGCGACGTGGTCGCCGCCGAATTCCACGAACTCGGTTGCGGCGAACCGCGCGTCATTTCGTCGGCCCACGGCGAGGGCGTGCGCGAATTGCTCGAATTCGTGCTGGCGGATTTTCCGGCCGAAGAGCGCGCGGCGGACGACAGCGGCGGCCCGCGCGTCGCCATCGTCGGGCGCCCCAACGTCGGCAAGAGCACGCTGATCAACACGCTGCTCGGCGAAGAGCGCATGATCGCTTTCGACATGCCGGGCACCACGCGCGATGCCATCGCCACGCCCTTCGAGCGGAACGGCAAGCACTACACGCTGATCGACACCGCCGGCCTGCGCCGCAAGGGGCGCGTCTTTGAAACCATCGAGAAATTTTCGGTGGTCAAGACGCTGCACGCCATCGAGGCGGCCAACGTTGTCGTGCTGATGGTCGACGCGAGCCAGGATATTTCCGATCAGGATGCGCACATTGCCGGCTTCTGCATCGAGGCGGGCCGCGCGCTGGTGCTGGCGGTGAATAAATGGGACGCCATCGACGCCTATCGCCGCGAGCAGATCAAGCAGGACGTCGCCCGCAAGCTCAATTTCCTGGGTTTCGCGCGCGTGCATCACATCTCCGCGCTGAAAGGGCAGGGCGTGGCGGGCGTGCTGCAATCGGTCGATCGCGCCTACGCCGCCGCGATGGCCAAGCTGACCACCCCCAAGCTCACCCGCGTGTTGCTCGATGCCGTGCAAAAGCAGGCGCCGCCCCGGCATGGCAATGTCCGCCCCAAACTGCGCTATGCGCACCAGGGCGGCAGCAACCCGCCGATCGTCGTCATCCACGGCAATGCGCTCGAACACGTACCCCCCGCTTACGTGCGTTACCTGGAGCACGTTTTCGTCGAGACCTTCAAGCTGCAAGGCACGCCGCTGCGTATTCAGTTCAAGGTCACCAAGAATCCTTACGTGGACAAAAAATAAGGTGAAGCGATGACCTATGTCGTGACCGAAAACTGCATCAAGTGCAAATACACCGATTGCGTGGATGTCTGTCCGGTCGACTGTTTTCGCGAGGGGCCGAACTTTCTGGTCATCGATCCGGACGAATGCATCGACTGCACCCTGTGCGTCCCCGAATGTCCCGCCGAGGCGATTTTTGCCGAAGAGGATGTCCCCGCGGCGCAACAGGACTTTATCGCCTTGAATGCCGAACTGGCCAAGCAATGGCCGGCCATCATCGAACGCAAGGACCCGCCGGCGGATGCGGACGAGTGGCTGGGCAAGCCCAACAAACGCAGCCTGCTCGACCGCTGCGGATAAAGTCGCGTGATAGACTGAAACCACCGTTTCCTGACCACTGACCACTGAACCCTGATGTCCGGCAACACCATTGGCACGTTGTTTAGCGTGACTTCATTCGGCGAATCGCATGGTCCGGCCATCGGTTGCGTCGTGGATGGCTGCCCGCCCGGTCTGGCGCTGTGCGAGGCCGACATCCAGAGCGAGCTTGACCGGCGCAAGCCCGGTACCTCGCGCCATGTCACCCAGCGGCGCGAGGACGACAAGGTCGAAATCCTTTCCGGCGTGTTCGAAGGCAAGACCACCGGCACGCCGATTGCGCTCCTGATCCGCAACACCGACCAGCGCAGCAAGGACTACGGCAACATCGCCCAGAGTTTCCGGCCGGGCCATGCCGATTACACCTACTGGCAGAAATACGGCATCCGCGATTATCGCGGCGGCGGCCGCGCGTCGGCGCGCGAGACGGCGGTGCGCGTCGCCGCGGGCGCCATCGCCAGGAAATGGTTGCACGAGCGTTACGCGATCACGGTGCGCGGCTGGATGAGCGCGCTGGGGCCGATCGCCATCCCGTTCGTCGATGCTACCGTCATCGACAGCAATCCGTTCTTCGTGCCCAATGCCGCCATCGTTCCCGAACTGGAGGCCTACATGGACCAGTTGCGCAAGGATGGCGATTCGGTGGGGGCGAAGATCGAGGTGACGGCGACCAACGTGCCGCCGGGCTGGGGCGACCCGGTCTATGGCCGGCTCGACGCCCAGATCGCCTATGCGATGATGGGCATCAACGCCGTCAAGGGCGTCGAGATCGGCGCCGGTTTCGCCGCTGTCGCCCAACGCGGCAGTGAACATGGCGACGAACTGACGCCGGAAGGTTTTTTGAGCAATCACGCCGGCGGCATTCTCGGGGGCATTTCCTCCGGACAGGATGTCACCGTCAGCATCGTCATCAAGCCGACGTCGAGCATTCGTCTGCCGCGCCGTTCGATCGACCTGGCGGGCCAGCCGGCCACGGTGGAAACCCATGGTCGCCACGATCCCTGCGTCGGCATCCGCGCCACGCCGATCGCCGAAGCCATGCTGGCGCTGGTGCTGATGGATGCGGCCCTGTTGCACCGGGCGCAGTGCGCCGATGTGCGCTGTCCGACCCCGGCCATCCCTGGCAAATTGGCGGGCAAATTAGCTGGAAAATTGGCCGCCAAACCCTAAGATTTTGCCTGCTAGAATTCACCAATTCACAGCCAATAATTCGACAAACTCGGGAGGAAAACATGCGCATCGAGCACCACGACCTGTACAGCGAATTTCCGGAAATGCGCGATGCCATCGACACCCTCAGGGCGAAGAGCGGGCATTTCGCCGGGATGTTCGGCCGCTACGACCGACTGACCGGCAAGGTCGAGAATCTTGAAGAGCATGACATGCCCGTTGCCGACTTCACGCTGGAAGACATGAAAAAAATGCGCGTCAGGCTGAAGGACGAGATTTATCAGTTGCTGCTGGTTTTCCGGATCGGCCAGAAGCACTGCGTCTGATTACCGCTGGCGTTTTTTTCGCCGGCCGGGGCGCCCGGCTGATCCCTGTCCGCCCCACCTAACCTAGGCGTCGCATGCCGGTCTCTCCCCTTGGACGCTTGGGCGTCTGGTATTTTTTCTACTTCGCCTTTGTCGGCGCTTTCGCGCCGTTTTTCACGCTGTATCTCCAGGATGTCGGTCTCTCCGCTTGGGAGATCGGCGTGCTGATGTCGGTGCCGCAGGTGATGCGTCTGGTGGCGCCGAACCTGTGGGGACTGTTGGCCGACTACATTGGGCAGCGGGTCAGGATTGTGCGTCTGGCCGCGCTGTTCTCGGCACTGGGGTTTGCCGGCTTCTTCTTCACCCGGGATTACGTGCCGATGTTGCTGGCGATGGCCCTGGTCTGGTTTTTCTGGAGTGCCGCGCTGCCCCTGGTCGAGGCCATGACGCTCGATTATCTGGCGGAACATCCCGACCGCTACGGACGGATTCGCCTCTGGGGTTCCGTCGGCTTCATTGTCAGCGTGATGGTTATCGGCGCGCTGCTCGACTACCTGCCGATTGCCGCGCTGCTGTGGGCCATTCTGGCCATTCTGGCGAGCGTGCTGGCGAGCGCCCTGACCCTGCCCGATGCAAAAGTCGGCGCTGGCGGGACGGCGCCGCCACTGGGCAGTCTTCTCAAGCGCCCCGAGGTGCTGGCGTTACTGGCGGCGTGCTTTTTCATGGCGGTTGCCCACGGCCCGCTCTACGTCTTTTATTCGATTCATCTGGTTGATCACGGCTACGGCAAGATGGCGGTCGGCCTGTTCTGGTCACTCGGCGTGCTGGCTGAGATTGGCGTATTCATGGCCATGCCACGCCTGATGCGGCGGGTGTCGTTGCGCCGCATCCTACTGGCGAGCTTTGCCCTGGCGGTATTGCGCTTCCTCCTGATCGGCTGGGGGGCGGATTCGCCGGTGCTGTTGGTCATCGCGCAGCTCCTGCACGGCGCGACCTTCGGAGCCTACCATGCAGCGGCAATGGCGGTGCTGACGCGCTGGTTTGTCTCAAGGCAGCAGGCGCGCATTCAAGGCATTTACGGCAGCCTTTCATTCGGCGCTGGCGGCATGGTTGGCGGCATTGTCAGCGGCGCGGCCTGGGGTAGTCTGGGCGCCGGAATCACCTACACGCTGGCCGCGCTCTTCGCTGTCTGCGGCTGGTGGCTGGTTTGGCGCAGCCCGGCCGCGGCATGGCCTGTGAGATAATGAAAGTTCATGTGCCGGATTGCTGTTTTTAAGGAGACGATTGTGAAAATATTGATGCTCATCCTCGCTGCCGCCGCCTTCATCCTGGCCGGTTGCAATACCGTGCAGGGCATTGGCAAGGACATCGAAAAAGGTGGCGAAGCGATTCAGAAGGCTGTCAAGTAGATGCGGGTAGCCGGTGCCGGTTGGTCGCACCGGACAATCCTGCTTATTCACATAGGAAAATCTTAATGAAAATTTGTGTCCTCCCGGGCGACGGTATCGGCCCGGAAATTACCGCCGAGGCGGTGCGCGTACTCAAGGCGCTCGACTTGAAAATCGAGATGGAAGAGGCGCTGCTGGGCGGTTGCGCCGTCGACGCCACGGGCAACCCTTACCCAGAGGCGACGCAGAAGCTGGCGCGGGTGGCCGATGCGGTGCTGCTCGGCGCCGTGGGCGGCCCGCAGTGGGATAGCCTGCCGCGCGAACAACGCCCGGAGCGCGGCCTGCTCGGCATCCGCAAGGATCTCGGCCTGTTCGCCAACCTGCGTCCGGCGATTCTTTATCCCGAGCTCGCCAACGCCTCGACGCTCAAGCCCGAAGTGGTGGCCGGTCTCGACATCCTGATCGTGCGCGAACTGACCGGTGACATCTATTTCGGCCAGCCGCGCGGCATCGAGGTCAGGAACGGCGAGCGCGTCGGCTTCAACACCATGATCTACTCTGAAAGCGAGATTCGCCGCATCCTGCGCGTCGCTTTCGAAGCCGCCATGAAGCGCAACAAGAAGGTCTGTTCGGTCGACAAGATGAACGTGCTCGAGTGCACCCAGTTGTGGCGCGACGTCGCCATCGAAGTGGGCAAGGAATATCCGGAGGTCGAACTGTCGCACCTGCTGGTCGACAACGCCGCCATGCAGTTGGTGCGCGCGCCAAAGCAGTTCGACGTGATGGTGACCGGCAACATGTTCGGCGACATTCTTTCCGACGAAGCCTCGATGCTGACGGGTTCGATCGGCATGCTGCCCTCGGCCTCCCTCGATGCCAACAACAAGGGTATGTACGAACCTTCGCACGGCTCGGCGCCGGATATTGCCGGCCAGGGCGTGGCCAATCCGCTGGCGACGATTCTGTCGGCCGCCATGATGTTGCGGTATACCTTTGCCAATGAAGCGGCCGCGCAGCGCGTCGAGGGCGCGGTGAAAAAAGTGCTGGCGCAAGGCTTCCGTACCGGCGATATTTTCGAGCCCGGCACAAAGCGCGTGGGCACGCGGGAAATGGGCGACGCCGTGCTGGCGGCGCTGTGATTGATCTTAATAAGTGTAGGTGAATGTCATGAAGAAAGTAGGTCTGGTGGGCTGGCGCGGCATGGTTGGCTCGGTGCTGATGCAGCGCATGCGCGAGGAAAACGATTTTGCCCTGATCGATCCGGTGTTCTTCACGACATCGAACGTCGGCGGACAGGCGCCCGCCGAAGCCGGCGGCGCACCCTTGAAGGATGGAATGGACATCGCAGCGCTCAAGCAGATGGACATCATCATCACCTGCCAGGGCGGCGACTACACCAAGGCGGTGTTCGGGCCGCTGCGCGCCAGCGGCTGGGATGGCCTGTGGATCGACGCGGCATCCAGCTTGCGCATGGCCGACGATGCGATCATCATCCTCGACCCGGTGAACCTCGATGTGATCAAGGCGGGGCTGGCGCGAGGCGTGAAGAACTACATCGGCGGCAACTGCACGGTGTCGCTGATGCTGATGGGGCTGGGCGGCCTGTTTCGTAACGACCTGGTCGAATGGGTTTCCGCCATGACCTACCAGGCGGCCTCCGGTGCCGGCGCCCAGAACATGCGCGAGCTGATCGCCCAGATGGGCGTGCTGCACGATGCCGTCAAGGCCGAGTTGGCCGATCCCGCCTCGGCCATCCTCGACATCGACCGCAAGGTGGCCGAGACCATGCGTTCCGCCTCGTTTCCGACCAAGAACTTCCGTGGCATGCCGCTGGCCGGCAGCCTGATCCCGTGGATCGACGTCGCCGTTGAAGGCGGCCAGTCGAAGGAGGAATGGAAGGGCGGCGCGGAGTGCAACAAGATTCTCGGCCGGCCGGCGTTTCGCACCGCCGGCAGCATCCCCATCGATGGCCTGTGCGTGCGTGTCGGCGCCATGCGCTGCCATTCGCAGGGCTTGACCATCAAGCTCAGGAAGGATGCGCCTCTGGATGAGCTTAGCGACATCATCGCCAAGGGTAATGACTGGGTGAAGGTCGTCCCCAACGAGCGCGAGATTTCCGAGCGCGAATTGACGCCAGCCGCCGTCACCGGCACGCTGACCGTGCCGGTCGGGCGTCTGCACAAGTTGGCGATGGGGCCGGAGTATCTGGGGGCGTTCACCTGCGGCGACCAGTTGTTGTGGGGCGCGGCGGAACCCTTGCGGCGCATGTTGCGAATTTTGCTCGCTTGAATGAAGATGGCAAGGTAATGCAAAGGTTGAGCTTGCACCGTTAAGGCCATGATGTTATTTTGCTTTCCGCCAACATCCGCTGACGCGGGTGCTTGGCCTGCTCCAAAGCTGCGTTTGAATGTGGTCTAACCAGTCCCCAGCGGGGAGGCATTGTGAATAAACCAGGCAAATCAACGTCAACCAAGGCATCACTGCGGGTATCGCTGCTGACGGCATTGCTGACATCCGCTTTTGGTGTCGCGGGTGTTTCAGATGCGCAGGCGGCGGGCCTGGGCAAGCTCACCGTGTATTCGGCCATTGGTCAGCCGCTGAATGCCGAGGTGGCGTTGACGGCGACGCCGGAAGAAATGTCTGCGCTGTCGGCCAAACTGGCTTCGCACGACGACTTCAAAAAAGCCGGCATCGAATTCATGTCGGCGCTCTCCGGTTTGCGCTTGAGTGTGGCAAAGCAGCCGGACGGCCAGCCCGTGCTGAAGTTGACCACCGAGCGGCCGCTCAATGAGCCTTTCCTGCATTTTCTCGTCGAATTGAACTGGACTGCGGGCCGTTTGGTGCGGGAATACACCTTCTTGCTCGACCCGCCCGAAATGCTGCAGGCGGCCAGACCGGCCTCCGTGGTCACCCCCGTGGTTCCCCCTGTTTTCCCGCAAGCAGTGCCGGTGCCCACCGTCCCCGCCAAGGCGCAGGCCGAACCCCGCCCCGTGCGTTCCGCCGATGCCGCGCCGGCCGTGGTCGCCAAATCCGCCAAACCCAAACCGCGCGCCGTCCCGGCAAGCGAACCGTCGGTCGTCATGCCAAGTACCGGAGGGCGTCAGGTCAAATCCGGCGATACCCTGAGCAAAATTGCCTTGGAGAACAAGCCGGCGACCGTCGGCCTCGACCAGATGCTGGTGGCGCTGTTCAACAGCAACCGCGAAGCCTTTGACGGCAACAACATGAACCGTCTGCGTGCCGGCAGGATTCTGCGTCTGCCCGATCCGGGCGAGGTGGCTGGCGTCGATGCTGGCGAGGCGCGCAAGTTGATTGTTGCGCAGACCGCCGATTTCAACGCTTACCGACGCAGCCTTGCCGGCGCCGCCGCGCTGGCGCCGGCCACCGAGACGCCGCCGCAGCAACGCGCCGCCGGCAAAATCAAGCCGCAGGTCGAGAGCAAGGCGCCGCCTGTCGCGGCCAAGGACAAGCTGGAGGTTTCGCCCACCGAAGCCGCCAAATTCGCCGGAGCTGCCAAAGCCTCTGGCGCAGCGAGCAAGGCCGCCCTTGAAGAAGATTTGATTGCCCGTGACAAGGCCTTGCGCGAGGCCTCCGGCCGGATCGCGGAACTTGAAAAAAATCTCGAAAATCTCAAGCATCTGGTTGAACTGAAGAGTCAGGCCGGCGCCCAGGTGCAGCAGCAGGCGCAGGCCGCCTTGCCCAAGCCCGCGGAAGTGAAGAAACCCGAACCGGCGCCGACCGTCAAACCAGTCGCGGAGCCTGTATCGGCGCCACCGCCCGCCGTTGCGGTGAAACCGGTCGAGGCCGCAGCGCCCGTTGCAGAAAAGCCAGCGGAAGCTCCACCAGAAGCCAAACCGGCCGAACCGCCGCCCGTAGCCGTCGCACCGCCCCAGCCCGCGGCGAAAAAACCGGCTGCTCCGCCACCGCCGCCACCGCCGGAACCCAGCTTTATCGAAGAAAACCCCGAGCTTGTTTTTGGCGGCGGCGGTTTGCTCGCCCTCCTGCTCGGTTATCTGGGCTTTTCCGCCTATCGCAGGAAAAAGCAGGCGCGGGAAGAAATTGCGCAGCATGATGAACCCGGCGTTGCCGGCGCCCTGGCGGCGCGCCCGGGTGCGGTAGCCGGCGCGGCCAGCGAAAGCGTGGATAGCGGTGAAGTTTCCATCCAGGGCGACTTCAGTGAAGGCGGCGTGCTGACGACCGCTGAAAGCGTCGATCCGGTCGCCGAGGCTGAAGTCTACATGGCCTACGGTCGCGACAGCCAGGCCGAGGAAATTCTGCAAGAAGGTCTCAAGACCGATCCAACCCGCACCGCCATTCATCTCAAGCTGCTTGAGCTCTATGCCAATCGCAAGAGCGTGCCACGCTTTGAATTTGTGGCGAACGAACTGCATGGCCTGAATGGCGGCAAGGGGCCCGACTGGGACAGAGCTGTCGCGCTGGCGGCGGGCCTGGGCTTGACAGGCGGACTGTTCGCGGTTGTGGCGGTGGCGAGCCCGGCGGTCTTCGCTCCTGCCGAAGCGGCTCTGGCAGCGGAAGCGCAACCCCCTGCCGAGGAGGAGGTCGGTTCTTTCGATTTTGATCTCGATCTTGGTACCGCCAGTGGGGTCAGTGGAGTCAGTGGATTAGCGGTTGCCGCGGAACCGGCTGGGCAGCAACCCGCGGCTGAAGCGGCGGGCCTCGACTTTGATTTTGATCTGGGTTCCCCTACGCAAAATCCGCCGCCGGTCGCGATGGCTGAAACTGCGGCAGTTGAAGGCAATGTTGTTGACTTTTCACTGGATATCGGCAGTTCGACCGAGGCCCCGGCAGTGGAACCCGCAGTTGCCGCTGGCAATGAGATCGAATTCGATCTTGATTTAGGTTCGGCCCAGGTAACTCCGGTCGCCGTCGAGATTGCGGAACCTGTTGCAAAAAGTGGTGCGGGCGAGCTTGATTTCGACTTCGATCTGGAGTTGGGGGCCGAAGAGCCAACACCGGTCGGGGTCGAAACCGAGCCCCGCGCAACCGCAACGGGTGCCGAGCCTCTTGTCGCGCTTGATCTTGCGGGAATCAATTTCGATTTGGGCGAGACGGGTTCCAAGGCAGAGCAAGGTGCGCCCGCCGAGGAGGCAACCGAGATGGCGGAAGAGGCAGCGCCAGCGGTTGAGCAGGATGCAGCGTCCAAAGAGGTTGCCGCGGAAACGGATGACTCGGAAGTGGCGACCAAGCTGGAACTTGCCCTGGCCTATGAGGAAATGGGTGATCGGGAAGGCGCACGCGAGTTGCTGAACGAGGTTCTCAACGAGGGTAGCCCAGCCCAGCAGGGCCAGGCGCGCGCGCGACTCGATCAGTTGGATCTTTGACCCTCGGGTCACCGCAGCCACGGCGTTGCCCGACGCCGTGGCCCAGCTCCCCGATGTGGCATCCGGTATCGCTGTTGCTTTCATGGCTGGCCTTTGCCTTGATTTTGCAATGGTTGCCGCCGCCTCTGCTGATGGGGCTCGCTGCGTTGTGTCTGGTTCTGGCGCTGACCCTGGCGGCCGAACGCAGTCGTAACCTGCTCATGCGTTCGCGCTGGTTGCTGTTGTCGCTGGCCGTGTTGTTCCTGTTGCTTACCCCTGGTGAATTCCTGCCGGGTATTGGCGGTGATCTGCGGCTGACCTACGAAGGGCTGTGGCATGCCGGGGAGCAATTGAGCCGCTTGCTGGCGATGCTGGCCAGTCTGGCCTTGCTGCACCAGCAGGTGGGTACGTCGGGTCTGCTGACGGGTCTTTATTGTCTGCTGAGACCGTTTGCCTGGCGAGAACGCACGGTGGTGCGCTTGATGCTGGTGCTCGAATTTGTCGAGCAAAAACAGCGGATCGACTGGCGGGAATGGTTCACCTTGAAGGATTCACACGTTACATCTCCCGAGAGTTTCAGTTTGCCAATGCCGCCGTTCCATTGGCAGGACAAACTGCTGATCGGCAGCTTGCTGGCAATGATTTCTGCTTTGGTATTCTGGCTGTGAGAATCGCGCTCTGCGTCGAATACGACGGTGCGGGATTCGCCGGCTGGCAGTCTCAGCCTTGCGGCAATACCGTGCAGGATGTCCTGGAGGCGGCGCTGGCGCGGATCGCCGGTGCGCCGCTCAGGGTCGTTTGCGCCGGACGAACCGATGCCGGGGTGCATGCGCTTGCTCAGGTTGTGCATTTTGATACCGCGCAGGAGCGTCCGGTCACGGCCTGGGTGCGCGGAACCAACGCCTTTTTGCCGGCGGCGGTGGTGGTGCGCTGGGCCGCGCCGGTTGCCGACGATTTTCATGCGCGGTTTGCCGCGCGCGGGCGCGCTTACCGCTACGTTCTGCTCAATCGACCCGAGCGCCCCGGCGTGTTTGCCGGGAAAGTGGGCTGGTGCCATCGTCCGCTGGATGTCGCGGCGATGCAGGCGGCGGCGGCCTGCCTGGTTGGCGAGCACGATTTTTCCGCTTTTCGGGCGTCAGGTTGTCAGGCCAAGTCCCCCGTCAAGACGCTATATCGCTTTGACATTGCCAGGGAGGGCGACCTGATCCTGTTCGACTGTTGCGCGAACGCGTTCCTTCACCATATGGTGAGGAATCTCGTTGGCGCCCTGGTCTATGTCGGCATGGGACGCCGCTCGCCGCAGTGGCTGGGCGATTTGCTGGCGACCCGTGATCGGCGCCTGGGTGCGCCGACCTATGCGCCGGATGGACTGTATCTCGCCGGGGTGGATTACGGCGATGCGTGGGGATTGCCCCGGCAGGGACGTATCATGGCGCACTTACCCTTGCCTACTGACTGAATCATGGGTCGAACCCGTATCAAGATTTGCGGTATCACCCGCGCCATGGACCTCGATGCCGCCCTGCGAGCCGGCGTCGATGCCGTCGGTTTTGTGTTTTACCCGCCGAGTCCGCGCGCGCTGTCCCTGGAGGTGGCCGCCGATCTGGTGCGGCGTGTGCCGCCTTTCGTGACGCGCGTCGGCTTGTTCGTCAATGCTGAGCCCGCCAGCGTGCGGCAGACTATGGCTGTCGCGCCTATCGATCTCCTGCAGTTTCATGGCGAAGAAAATGCGCAGTACTGCGAACAGTTTGGCTTGCCTTATCTCAAGGCGGCGCGGGTTCGCCCGGAACTCGATCTGCTAGAATTCGCCCGTGCTTATCCGTCAGCCCAGGGCCTGCTGCTCGACGCTTGGGTAGAGGCGTATGGGGGCGTGGGTCAATCGTTCGATTGGTCGCTGATTCCGGGAAATTTGCCGTTGCCAATGGTGCTATCTGGTGGTCTTCATGCAGGCAACGTCGCTGAAGCTGTAGCTAAAATACATCCTTGGGCGGTAGATGTCAGCAGCGGTGTCGAGTCTGCCAAGGGGGTCAAAGATGCCGACAAGATCGCCGCCTTCGTTGCGGCAGTGAGAACAGTAGATGCCAGATAATCAATACAACATGCCCGACGATCATGGGCATTTCGGCAAATATGGCGGCATTTTTGTTGCTGAAACGTTGATACCCGCCCTAGCGGAACTTAACGCTGCCTATGCGGCCGCCAAAGCCGATCCAGCTTTCCGGGCCGAGTTCGAGTACGAATTGGCTCATTACGTAGGTCGTCCCAGCCCGATCTACCATGCCAGGCGTTGGTCGGAACGGCTGGGTGGCGCGCAGATCTATCTCAAGCGCGAAGACCTCAACCATACTGGCGCCCACAAGATCAACAACTGTATTGGCCAGGCGCTCCTGGCGCGACGCATGGGCAAGCGGCGGGTGATCGCCGAGACCGGCGCGGGGCAGCACGGCGTCGCCTCCGCGACCGTCGCCGCGCGTTATGGCATGGAGTGCGTGGTTTACATGGGCAGCGAGGACATCAAGCGTCAGGCCGCCAACGTTTACCGCATGAAATTGCTGGGCGCCAAGGTAGTGCCAGTCGAGTCGGGGTCGAAAACCCTCAAGGATGCCTTGAACGAGGCTATGCGTGACTGGGTGACCAATGTTGCCGATACCTTTTACATCATCGGCACGGTGGCGGGGCCGCATCCGTATCCGATGATGGTGCGCGATTTTCAGGCGGTGATCGGTCGGGAGTGTCTTGGCCAAATGTCGGCGCTGGCGGGACGGCAGCCCGATGCGGTGATTGCCTGCGTCGGCGGCGGCTCCAACGCCATGGGGATTTTCTACGACTACATTCCCGATGCGGCGGTCAAGCTGGTCGGCGTCGAGGCGGCGGGGCACGGCATGGCCAGCGGCAAGCATGCCGCTTCATTGACGGCTGGACGCCCCGGCGTTCTCCACGGCAACCGCACCTATCTGCTGCAGGACGCCAACGGCCAGATCATCGAAACCCATTCGATTTCCGCAGGGCTCGACTATCCCGGTGTCGGCCCCGAGCATGCCTGGCTGAAGGACACCGGCCGGGCGGAATATGTCACCGTGACCGACGACGAGGCGCTGGCCGCCTTCCACGATCTGTGCCGCGACGAGGGGATCATCCCGGCGCTCGAATCAAGTCATGCGTTGGCTTATGCCACGCGACTGGCGCCGACGCTGCCGAAAGACAAAATCCTGCTCGTCAATCTGTCTGGCCGGGGCGACAAGGACATGCATACTGTTGCTGAAAAATCGGGGATTCAGTTCTGATCATGTCAAGGATTACTGCAAAATTTGCCGAGCTTGAGTCGAGCGGCCCTCATGAAAAAAGAGCGGCCCTGATTCCCTTTATCACCGCCGGCGATCCCGAGCCCGGGCAGACGGTGCCGCTGATGCGGGCGCTGGTCGCGGGCGGCGCCGACATCATCGAACTCGGCGTGCCGTTTTCCGATCCGATGGCGGACGGACCGACGATTCAGCGGGCTTCCGAACGTGCGCTGTCTTTCGGCGTCAGCCTGCGCGCCGTGCTGGGCATGGTGCATGAGTTTCGCAAGACGGATGCGACGACGCCGGTGGTGCTGATGGGTTACGCCAATCCCATCGAGGCGTATGGTGCTGAAGCTTTTGCCAAGGATGCGCAGACTGCCGGTGTCGATGGCGTGCTGGTTGTCGATTACCCGCCGGAAGAATGCGCCGAGTTTTCGCGCCTGCTGAAGCAATTCGCCATCGATCCGATTTTCCTGCTGGCGCCAACTTCGGTCGAGTCGCGCTTTGCCGACGTGGCCCAACTGGGCAGCGGTTATATCTATTACGTCTCGCTCAAGGGCGTGACCGGGGCGGCGACCATCGACCTCGACGAAGTGGCGCGGCGCATTCCGAATATTCGCGCCAAGGTCGGCATGCCGGTCGGCGTCGGCTTCGGCATCCGCGATGCCGCCAGCGCGGCCCGTATCGCCAGCGTCGCCGATGCCGTGGTCATCGGCAGCAAAATCATCGAAACCATCGAACAGGCGCCTGCCGGAACCGCGCCGGCGTGTGTCACCGCCTTTCTGCGCGAAGTGCGCATAGCCATGGACAAAGGGGTTCAAGCATGAGTTGGCTCCAGAAACTGCTGCCGCCAAAGATCAAGCGCGCTATCGGTACGAGTGGCACGCGGAAGTCCATGCCCGAGGGGTTATGGAGCAAGTGTCCCGCCTGCGAGGCGGTGTTGTATGCCACCGACCTGGCGCAGAACCTCAATGTTTGTCCCAAGTGTGCTCATCATCACCGCCTGAAGGCGCGCGAACGGCTTGATCTGTTGCTCGATGCCGAAGGTCGGCACGAGATCGGCGCCGAAGTGTTGCCGCTCGATGCGCTCAAGTTCAAGGACAGCAAGCGTTATCCCGATCGGCTGGCGGCGGCCCATGAGGACACGGGCGAATCCGATGCAATGGTGGTGATGCAGGGCGCGATCAAAACCCTGCCGGTGGTGGTGGCCTGTTTCGAATTTGAATTCATGGGCGGCTCGATGGGCTCGGTGGTCGGCGAGCGCTTCGTGCGCGGCGTGAATGCCGCCATCGAGAATCAACTGCCCTTCATTTGCGTGACGGCTTCGGGCGGGGCGCGCATGCAGGAGGGCTTGCTGTCCCTGATGCAGATGAGCAAGACGACGGCGGCGCTCACCCGGCTGGCGCGTCACAAGCTGCCTTTCATCTCGCTGTTGACCGATCCGACCATGGGCGGCGTCTCGGCTTCGTTCGCCTTCATCGGTGACGTCGTCATGGCCGAACCGGGCGCGCTGATCGGCTTTGCCGGGCCGCGCGTGATCGAGCAGACCGTGCGCGAAACCCTGCCCGAAGGGTTCCAGCGCGCCGAATTCCTGCTTGAAAAGGGCGCCATCGACATGATCGTCGACCGGCGCGAGATGCGCGACCGGCTGGCGGCCGTGCTGACGCTCCTGCAGAGGATTCCTTCCGTTTGATGACCGCCACGCCAGCTTGCCTCGACGACTGGCTGGATCATCTCGAACGTCTGCACCCGCGCGGTCAGGCGGGCATCGAGCTTGGGCTGGAACGCGTGCGGCAGGTCAGCGCTGTCTTGC
Organism: Rhodocyclaceae bacterium; assembly: GCA_030652245.1. GTDB lineage: Bacteria > Pseudomonadota > Gammaproteobacteria > Burkholderiales > Rhodocyclaceae > Sulfuricystis. The sequence continues at coordinate 28,703 of JAUSBB010000138.1, forward strand.
AGCAGCGCCAGGACTGCCCGGTCATCACCGTGGGCGGAACCAATGGCAAGGGTTCGACCTGCGCCATGCTTGAGCGCATTCTGCTGGCCGCCGGCTATCGCGTCGGCGTCTACACTTCGCCCCATCTGCTGCGTTACAACGAACGGGTGCGCCTGAATGGCGTGCCGGCGGATGACGCGGATTTCTGTGCGACGTTTTCCCGGGTCGAGGCGGCCAGAATCAACGCGGGTGATGTGCCGCTCACCTATTTCGAGTTCGGCACGCTGGCGGCCTGGGAAATGTTTGCCGTCGCCGGGCTTGACGCGATCATCCTTGAAGTCGGCCTCGGTGGCCGGCTGGATGCCACCAACATCTACGATGCCGACTGCGCGATTGTGGCTGCCGTTGGGCTGGATCACATGGATTATCTGGGCCCGACGCGCGAGCATATCGGGCGCGAAAAGGCCGGCATCTGTCGTGCCGGGCGACCACTGATCTGCGGCGATGCCGAGCCGCCGCAAAGTCTGATCGAAACCTGCCGTCTCGCCAGCGCCGACTTTTGGCAGATTGGCCGTGACTTCGGTTTTCTGAAGCAGGAAGGGCAATGGCAGTACTGGGAGAATGACGGCCGCAAGCTTGGTGGCCTGGCCTTCCCGGCCTTACGCGGGGATTGCCAGTTGCACAACGCCAGTTGCGCCATTGCCGCGCTGTATGCCTTGCATGACCGGCTGCCGGTTGCGGTGCAGGATATCCGGCGCGGCCTGGCCGAAGTCGCGGTGGCCGGCCGCTGCCAGGTTTTGCCGGGGCGGCCGCAGGTCGTGCTTGATGTCGCCCACAACCCGCAGGCCGCTGTGGCGCTTGCGGCGAGTCTCTCCGGCATGGGGTTTGCGCGAACCACCTGGGCGGTGTTCGGCATGATGGCGGACAAGGACATTGCCGGCGTGATCGCGGCGATCCGTCATCGGATTGACCGCTGGCTGCCCTGCGATCTGCCGGGGCAACGTGCGGCGACTGCCGCCGACCTTGCCGAGGTCATCGCAAAAGTCGGTATTGGCGAGACGGCAGGGCAATTTTCTTCACCCGCGGCGGCGCTTGCCCATGCAGAAGAGAAGGCGGGCGACGATGATAGAATTCTCGTCTTTGGATCGTTCCTGACGGTGGCGGGTGTGATGCGCCCGGATCCTGTTCAACCTCCTGGCCGCAAGACGTGACATGGCACAAGAAGACAAGCGCAGCGAAACTGGTGGCGATGGCGGAAAATCCGGTGACGGCGGCCCGGCGGATGATGCGACGCTGCTGAAAAAGCGCGCACGGCGGCGCCTGATCGGCGCAGTGGCGCTGGCGCTCCTGGCCGCCATTGTTTTGCCGATGGTGATGGATCATCAGCCGGCGCCGCCCCTGAAAGATATTCAGGTACGCATTCCCAGTCCGGACGAGGGTGTGACGCAGCGCGTGACCGGGAAACTTGCCGCAGTACAGCCCAAGGGCGGAAAGGTGGAAACGCAGGGGGCACCTCCCCCGGCCGAACCGGCGTCGCCCGTCAAGCCGATCAGCAAGGAAGCGCCGCCGGCACCGCCTAAACCTCCTGCCCCCGCCGAAAAACCCGAAGCCAAGCCCGTTGCCAAGGTCGAGCCCAAGCCCGAAGCGCAGGCAGAATCCAAGTCCGCTGCTGAGAAGAGCGTCGGCGAAGCTTGGGAGGTGCAACTGGGCGCCTATCAGAATCCGGCCAGCGTCACCATCCTGATCGGGAAGCTGAAGCAACTCGATTTGCCGACCTACACCGAAAAAGTTGATACCCCGAACGGGCCGCGCACGCGCGTGCGCGCCGGACCCTTTCCCACGCAAGAGGCCGCCGAGAAGGCGCGGGTGCGCGCCAAGATCATCGGCGTCGATGGCCCGGTGGCCAGAAAATAAGTGACGGTTTTTGATTTTGTCGTGATCGGGGCGGTGCTGCTATCCCTGACGGTTGGCGCCTGGCGCGGCGTGGTGAGTGAAATCCTGGCGCTGGTTGCCTGGGTAGTGGCTTTTCTCGCGGCGCGCACCTGGGCGACGCCGGCGGGTGGTTGGCTGGCGACCGGGCTGGCCGATCCGCTTGCGGAGCCGCTGATGCAGCAAGTGACGGGGTTTGTTGCCATCTTTGTCGCCGTCCTGATACTGTTCGCCCTGGCGCGCTGGATGGCCTCGCTGTTGTTGCGGGCGGTCGGACTGGCGCCGCTGGACCGGGTGCTGGGTTCGCTGTTCGGTATTGCGCGCGGAATTTTGGTGGTGTGGGTGGGGGTGTTGCTGGCCGGGCTGACCGCCCAGCCGCAACAGCAGTGGTGGCGGCAGGCGGTATTGGCGCCGCCGCTTGAAACGGCGGTGCTGGCGGCCAAGCCCTGGTTGCCGCCGGATTTGGCAAAACGGATTCGCTACCGATAGGGTCGAACAATGTGCGGTATTTTGGGCGTGGTAGCCACCACGCCGGTAAATCAGTTGCTCTACGACGGTTTGCAGGTTTTGCAGCATCGCGGTCAGGATGCGGCCGGCATTGCCACGGCGGAGGGCGGGCGCTTCCTCATGCACAAGGGGCCGGGGCTGGTGCGCGATGTGTTCCGCACCCGCAACATGCGCGGTCTGGTCGGCAACTGGGGCATCGGCCACTGCCGCTACCCGACGGCCGGCTCGGCCTACAACGCCGCCGAGGCGCAGCCCTTCTACGTCAATTCGCCCTTCGGGCTGATGCTGGCGCACAACGGCAACCTGACCAATGCCGAAATGCTGAAGCGCGACATGTTCCTGCAAGACCTGCGGCACATGAACACCAACTCGGATTCCGAGGTGCTGCTGAACGTTCTGGCGCACGAGTTGCAGGTGGCCTCGACGAAATACCAGGTTGATGCCGAGACCATCTTCAAGGCGGTGGCCGGCGTGCATCGGCGCGTCAAGGGCGCCTATGCGGTGGTGGCGATGATCGCCGGCTACGGCCTGCTGGCCTTCCGTGATCCCTATGGCATCCGTCCGCTGGTGATCGGCAAGAACGAGACGCCGCTGGGCATGGAATACCTCGTGGCATCGGAGAGCGTGGCGATCGACACGCTCGGCTTCCAGTATCTGCGCGATGTCGAGCCTGGCGAGGCGGTGCTGATCGACACGCGCGGCCAGTTCATCAGCCGGCAGTGCGCGGCCAAGACCATGCATGCCCCCTGCATGTTCGAATATGTCTATCTGGCGCGTCCCGATTCGCTGATCGACGGCGTCTCGGTGTATGGCGCGCGCGTCAAGATGGGTGAGTTTCTCGCCGACAAGATTCGCCACACCATGCCGCATCTGGCCATCGACGCGGTGATCCCGATCCCCGATTCGAGCCGGCCATCCGCGCTCGAACTGGCCCGGCGGCTCGCGGTGCCGTACCGCGAGGGCTTCGTCAAGAACCGCTATATCGGCCGCACCTTCATCATGCCGGGGCAGGCTTCGCGCCGCAAATCGGTGCGCCAGAAACTCAATGCCATGGCGCAGGAGTTTCGCGGCAAGAATGTGTTGCTGGTCGACGACTCCATCGTGCGCGGCACCACCAGTCGCGAGATCATCATAATGGCGCGCGAGGCCGGTGCGAAGAAAGTCTATTTTGCTTCAGCCAGTCCGCCGGTGCGCTTTGCCAATGTCTATGGCATCGACATGCCGACGCGCGCCGAACTGATCGCCTCGCATCGCAGCGACGAGGAAATCTGCCGCGAGATCGGCGCCGATGCCCTGATCTACCAGGACCTCGATGCGCTGAAAGTTGCCGTGAGTTCCCTCAATCCGGCGCTGACGAACTTCGATACCTCGTGCTTCGATGGTCATTACATCACTAACGACATCAGCGCGGATTACCTGGCCAGTGTTGAAAGCGCGCGCGGCAAACCCACCCAGCAACACGACAGCGATGACGAAGGCGGCCAACTGGACCTTAACCTGGTGAGCTCCATATGAACGAAAAACCGCAATATCAGCTTGATACCCTGGCGGTGCGCGCCGGCCAGGAACGCAGCCAGTTTGGCGAGCATAGCGAGGCGCTTTACCTCACCTCCAGTTTCGTCTTCGCCAGCGCGGCACAGGCGGCGGCGCGTTTTTCGGGTGAAGAGGAAGGCAACGTCTATTCGCGCTTCACCAATCCCACCGTCACCATGCTGCAGGAGCGGCTGGCCGCCCTGGAAGGCGCCGAGGCCTGCATTGCCACCGCCAGCGGCATGGCGGCGATCCTGTCGACCCTCATGGCATTGCTCAAGGCCGGTGACCATATCGTCGCGGCGCGCGGCATCTTCGGCGCCAGCCAGCAGATGTTCGGCAACATCATGCCGCGCTTCGGCGTCACCACGACATTTGTCACCGGCAGTGCGCCGGCGTCCTTCCGGGCCGCGCTGCAGCCCAATACCAAACTCGTTTTCATTGAAACACCGTCGAACCCGCTCACCGAAGTGTTCGACATCGCCGCGTTGGCGGATATTGCCCATGCGGCGGGCGCGCTGCTCGTGGTCGACAACTGTTTCTGCACGCCAGTCTTGCAACGCCCGCTCGAATTGGGCGCCGATCTCATCATTCATTCGGCCACCAAATATCTCGATGGCCAGGGCCGCGTGCTGGGTGGCGCGGTGTGCGGCGGCAAGGGCCCGGTCGAGGAGGTTTTCAAGTTCATGCGCACGGCCGGGCCGACGCTCTCGGCCTTCAATGCCTGGGTCATCCTGAAGGGCCTCGAAACGCTCAAGATCCGCATGCAGGCGCAGTCGGCCAGTGCGCTCGATCTCGCGCGCCGGCTCGAAGCCTTGCCCGGCGTGGCGCGGGTGTTCTATCCGGGCCTGCCCTCGCATCCGCAACATGCACTGGCCATGCGCCAGCAGGCGACGGGCGGCGCGATTGTCGCCTTCGAGGTGAAGGGCGGGAGAGCGGAAGCCTGGCGCGTCATCGATGCCTGCCGGATGCTCTCGATCACGGCCAATCTGGGCGACGTGAAAACCACCCTGACCCATCCGGCCTCCACGACCCACGGCCGCATTTCCCCCGAGGCGCGCGCCGAATCCGGCATCACCGAAGGCCTGCTGCGCGTTGCCGTCGGCCTGGAAGCCGTTGACGACATCGAAGCCGACCTGCGCCGCGGCCTGAGTTGATCCCTGACACCTGATTCCTGATTCCCGAAAATGAAACGTTCCCGCTTTACGCGTCGTACCCGACAGACCCCCGATACCGAGGAGTTGATCCGCCTCACCACGCAACTCAGCCTGTCGGGTAGCCGGCTGGAAGATGAATTCTGGGAGCGCAGACTGGCCGGTCTGGTCGAGCGTCTCCTTGCCGGCAATGACGAGACGGCGTTGAATGCCGCGCTCGATCATCTTTACGGCGCGGGTGGCCGCGCCTATGACGAACTGGCCGACATGGTCGAATCCTGCGCGGAGTGCCGCCACTACACGATCGAGAGTGCCGGCGCCGATCAGGACGTGCTGCTGTTTGCCGCCCCGGTGCTGGCCTGGTCGCGCTACGCCATCCCCTCCGGGCCAATCCCGGCGGAGGTGCTGGCCACTTTGCGCGTGCAACTGCAGGCTCATGTGCTGGCCGCCAACGTGCGTTTTGGCCTGGCCGATTTCTTTTTCAGCCCGGATCAGTTGCCGCAAAGCTATAGCGACACGGCGGCGCTGACCGAAAAGCTGACCAAATCCGCCTTGCACGGCCGCGACATTAAGCTTGATTCGACGGAAATGCCCGAAACGATCAACTTTTTGTCGGACACCCGTTATCTGATCGGCGTGCTCTGCGCGCCGGCCGGCGGGCCGCTGTTCCGCTGGCAGGAAGCGGACGGCAACCGCACCGAGGCGCACAAGCAGTGGCGCGGGCAGGGTGGCGAGGCCTTGCGCCCGCTCTTGCCCGCCTGTGCGCTCGAACCCTTGCTGCCGCAGTCATTCCATGCGGCGGTGCGTGAAGCCGACCGCGCCTCGCGGCCGTATTCGCTGCGCTCGGCCGTCTCCTTTCTGCAGACCACGCTAAACGTGAATGCCGCCAATCTGCACGCCGTGGTGGCGCCTTATTACGATCGGCAACTCGAAGAATTCCGCATCGGCTTCACCGTGGAAGCGTCATCCGACGTGGTGCATGGCGTGGTCTGGCCCCTGCTCGAAAACGAGGACGAGGCCGCCGAGACGCCCGGCCAGATCGAGGCCGTGCTGCGCGAGGCCGGCGTGGCGGAGGTGCTGGTGCTCGATCATCGCTTCCCGCTCGAATATTGCGACGATTGCGGCGCACCCTTGTATCCGAATCCGGATGGCGAGCCGGTGCATGCCGAACTGCCGGAACAGGAAGAAGAAGCGGCGCCACGACATTTGCACTGAGCATTTACACTAAGCATTTGCCTAATCAATGACCGCGCCGTCGAGTCTCGATGAACTGATCGGGGCCTTGCGCTGCCTGCCCGGTGTCGGGCCGAAGTCCGCCCAGCGCATGGCCTACCATTTGTTGCAGCACAACCCGCAGGGCGCCGAGCGGCTCGGGCGCGCCCTGGACAACGCCCTCCGAACCCTGCGCCGCTGCGACCGCTGCAATGGTTTCACCGAGGCGGCGATTTGCGATCGCTGCCTGTCTACCAAGCGTGATCCGTCGCAGTTATGCGTGGTCGAGATGCCGGCGGACCTGAACACGATGGAGCAGACGCACGCCTATCGCGGCTTCTATTACGTGCTGATGGGGCGCTTGAGTCCGCTCGACGGCGTCGGGCCGCGCGAACTGGCTTTCGACCGTCTGCTGGCCCGCGCTTGCGACGGCATGGTGAAAGAGGTGATTCTTGCCACCAACCTGACGCATGAGGGCGAGGCGACGGCGCATCACCTTGCCGAGATGCTGCACGCCCGGGGCATCAAGGTCAGCCGGATTGCGCGCGGCTTGCCGCTGGGCAGCGAACTCGAATATTCAGACGCCGCCAGCGTGGCGCAGGCGCTGCAGGAACGCCGGGACTACTGATCGGCAACCTCATGGCAACCTCGCCCATTTAGTTCTTTAATAGCGTTACGCGCTTCGGTATAATCCGCTGGTTTTCCGAATCTGACGATAAAACAATACAGGAACCTCCCTCCATGAGCTGTGACGATAAAATGGATTGCGGCAGGCGTCGCTTGCTGGTCGCGACCGCGACCCTGGGTGGCGTGGCCGGCGTGGCGGCGGCCATTCCGTTTGTCAGCACCTTTGCCCCTTCCGAGCGCGCCAAATCCGCCGGCGCTCCTGTCGAGGCCGATATCAGCAAGCTGGCGCCAGGCCAGATGATGACCGTCGAATGGCGCGGCAAGCCGGTGTGGATCATCCACCGCACCCCGGAAATGCTCGACACGCTGACCAAGCTGACCGACAAGATGGCCGACCCGAAGTCGGGGCGGCCGATGCAGCCGGGCTACGCCAAGAACGAGCACCGCTCGATCAAGCCGGAGTTTCTCGTCGCCATCGGCATCTGCACCCACCTGGGCTGTTCGCCATCGGAAAAGTTCAAGACCGGCGCCGAGTCGGGCGTCACTGACGACTGGCAAGGCGGCTTCTTCTGTCCCTGTCACGGTTCGGTCTTCGATCTGGCCGGCCGCGTCTACAAGAACATGCCGGCGCCGGACAATCTCGAAGTTCCCCCGCACGTTTTTCTGTCCGACGCCAAGATTCTGATTGGCGAAGACAAGAAGGGAGCCTAAGCCATGGGCGCCACCCAAACCAATAAATACAAATCCGACGGTACGGCCGCTGGCGGCCTGCTGGAGTGGGTCGATGCCCGCTTCCCTTTGATGTCGCTGTGGAATGACCATCTGGCCAAGTACTACGCGCCGAAGAATTTCAACTTCTGGTATTACTTCGGTTCGCTGGCGATGCTGGTGCTGGGACTGCAGATCATCACCGGCATCTTCCTGACAATGCACTACAAGCCGGATGCCGCGCTCAACGCCTCCGGCATACCGGCGGCCTTTGCCAGCGTCGAATACATCATGCGCGATGTGCCCTGGGGCTGGCTGATTCGTTACATGCACTCCACGGGCGCCTCGTTCTTTTTCATCGTCATCTATCTGCACATGTTTCGCGGCATGCTCTACGGCTCCTACCGCAAGCCGCGCGAGCTGATCTGGATTTTTGGCATGCTGATCTACCTGTGCCTGATGGCGGAAGCCTTTCTCGGTTATCTGCTGCCCTGGGGCCAGTTGTCCTACTGGGGCGCGCAGGTGATTGTGAATATGTTCACCGCCATTCCGGTCATCGGTCCCGATCTGGCCCTGTTGCTGCGCGGTGATTATGTCGTTTCGGACGCCACGCTGAACCGTTTCTTCGCCTTGCACGTCGTCGCCATCCCGCTGGCTCTGGTCGGCCTGGTCGCCGCGCATATCATGGCGCTGCATGAAGTGGGCTCGAACAACCCGGATGGCATCGAGATCAAAAAGAAGAAGGGCCCGGACGGCGTCCCGCTCGACGGCATTCCTTTCCATCCGTATTACACGGTGAAGGACATCGTCGGCATCGTGGCCTTCTTGATGGTGTTCGCAATCGTCATCTTTTTCATGCCGGAAGCCGGCGGCTACTTCCTTGAATTCAACAATTTCTATCCCGCCGATCCGCTGGTGACGCCGCCCCATATCGCGCCGCTGTGGTACTTCTCGCCCTATTACTCGATTCTGCGCGCCAACACGGTGAACTTCTTCTGGATCGATGCCAAGCTCTGGGGCGTGATCTTCATGGGTCTGGGGACGGTGATCTTCGCCTTTCTGCCCTGGCTCGACCGCAGTCCGGTCAAGTCGATCCGCTATCGCGGCCCGCTGTTCAAGGGTGCGCTGGCGATCTTCGTCGTCTGCTTCATCACCCTCGGCGTCCTCGGCACCCTGCCGGCAACCCCCGGTCTCACGCTGATTGCGCAGGTCTGCTCCATCCTCTACTTCGCCTTTTTCCTGCTGATGCCGATTTACACGTCGCTCGATAAATGCAAGGCCGAGCCGGAAAGGGTGACTGGATAATGAAAAAACTGCTCATTGCACTGCTGTTTGTGCCGCTCCTGGCATTGGCCGCCGGTGCGGACGTTCGTCTGGACAAGGCGCCCGACCGCGCGCGCGATTTGCCCGCCCTGCAAAACGGCGCGAAAGTCTTTGTCAATTACTGTCTCAACTGTCACTCGGCGTCCTATTACCGCTACAACCGCCTCACCGACATCGGCCTGACGGAGCAGCAAATCAAGGACAACCTGCTGTTCACCGCGGATAAGGTGGGCGAACCCATGACCATCGCGCTGCGGCGCGCCGACGCGAAAGCGTGGTTTGGCGTCGCGCCTCCCGATCTGACCTTGATCGCCCGCGCCCGCACTTCCGGGGCCGGTTCCGGGGCCGACTGGCTCTACACCTATCTGCGCTCCTATTACCGTGACGATTCCCGGCCGACCGGCTGGAACAACCCGGTATTCCCCAACGTCGGCATGCCGCATGTCCTGTGGGAACTGCAAGGCGAACAGGTCATGGGCGCCGACCACAAGCTGACGCTGGCCAAGCCCGGCCTCATGAAGCCCGCGGATTTTGACGCCATGGTCGCCGACCTGGTGGGCTTCCTGACTTACATCGGCGAACCGATGGCCAATTTCCGCAAGGTGCTGGGCGTCGTCGTGCTGATTTTCCTTTCCATCCTGTTTATCGTTTCCTATGCGCTCAAGCGTGAATACTGGAAAGATATCCATTAACCCAATAGCGTGACCATACTGACATGGGACATCGAGATATGAATCCACCCGTCCGTCGCGTGGTGCGTGATTCCGACTATTCTTGGGGAACGAGTGCCATGATGAACCTGTACTCGGGCACGACCTGCCCGTTCAGCCATCGCTGCCGTATCGTTCTCTACGAAAAGCAGATGGATTTTCAGGTGATTGATGTTGATCTCTTCAACAAGCCTGAGGACATCGCCGTCATCAACCCGTATAACCGGGTGCCGGTGCTGGTGGATCGCGACCTCGTTCTTTACGAGTCGAACATCATCAACGAATACATCGACGAGCGCTTTCCGCATCCGCAGTTGATGCCGCCCGACCCGCAAACCCGGGCGAAGGCGCGGCAGTTGCTGCATACGATGGAACACGAGTTGTTCAGCCATATCGATGCGCTCGAACGCAACCTGAAGTCGGCGGACAAGTCGCGCGCGCATATTCGCGATCGACTGGTCGAGCTGGTGCCCCTGTTCGCCAAGCAGAAATTCCTCCTCGGCGACGATTTTTCGATGCTCGACGTGGCCATCGCGCCTTTGTTGTGGCGCCTTGATCACTATGGCATCGAATTGCCGAAGTCGGCGGCGGGCGTCATGAAGTTTGCCGAGCGCATTTTCTCGCGGCAGGGATTCATCGATGCGTTGACGCCGTCGGAAAAGGTGATGCGCCGCTGATTTTGGCGGTGCATTGCCTGACGCATTTTCCTGTATCACGATGGCATCCACCAAGCCTTATCTGATTCGCGCCATCCACGAATGGTGTCTGGACGAGGGCTTCACGCCCTACCTCGCCGTGCAGGTCGATCCGCAAACCCGCGTGCCGCGCGAGTTCGTCAAGGACGGGCAAATCGTCCTTAACGTCGGCGTCGAGGCCACCCATAAACTGCTGATCGGCAACGAAGAGATCAGCTTTCAAGCCCGCTTCAACGGTGCATCCTTCCCCGTGCTGGTGCCGCTCTCCGCCGTGCTGGCCATCTACGCGCGCGAGAACGGGCAGGGCATGGCCTTCGAAGCCAGCCCCGAAAATGCGCAGGGTGAAGAAGTCGGCGCTGGCGGGACGGCGAACCTGGAAGCCGCGACTGAAAAAACAGAGCCGCCCACACCCCGCGGCACCCACCTGACACGCATCAAATAACAGTGGCGCCCCCAGCACGAATCGAACGTGCGACCCCCTTCTTAGGAGGAAGGTGCTCTATCCACTGAGCTATGGGGGCAGAATGCGTATTTTAACGATTACTTGGATCGGTGTTCGATCATGAGTGACAGGTCAGTGGAAATAACGCCGCAATCCCGGGCTCCCCGACGCGGGTGGCGCGTCCTTGGCTGGTTGCTGCTGGGCGCCGTGCTCGGCGCGGCGCTGGTGGCCGCCTTCCTCGCCTACGGTCAGCCGGAACTGCTGCTGGAGCAGTTGAATCTGCGCTACTGTGGTTGACTGCCGGTCGTTTCGGCTGTTGGCGCTGCGTCGGGTTTGTCCAGCCCCAACCGGCGCATCACCGCTTCCTCGCTCAAGTGCAGCAATTCGCCGATGGCCTTGTAGTCGTCCGGCAAGGCGGCATCGTCCCAGCCGTTGGCTGAGTGGCGCGCCAGGTCAACCGCGAGTTTGACGTTCCGCGCGCGTGGATGGTCGTCGTTGTCGTGATTCATCAGGGTAGTCAGCAACTCGGGCAGGCGCCAGGACTGGGCTAGTGCCAGTTTGATTTGATGGAGCGGGACGTTGAAAACTTCTGTTTGGACTGCGACCGAGCGTAGCGTCCGGTCGGCCTGGAGTCTTTCAGCAACCTGTACGGTGAGTTTCGGCGCAAAGCACCACATGAGAATCTCTACGAAATCGTAAAGCAGGGTGGCAACGATCACTTCATCAACGTCGAGGTCGTGCCGATAGATCGCCCAGTCGCGCGCCCACAGCGCTGCCTTGCGCGCGCGGTTGATGGTTTTGAGCAGGCCGAGCAGGGCGCGCGGATGCGGCTTCAGTTGATCCTCGATCAGCGGTAGTTCCTGAAAGTCGCGGAAGAAGGGCTCCATGCCGATCATCATCAGCGCGCGTTCGATGGTGGTGATGTCGGTGTCGCGGTTCTTGTTGCGTTTGGCCTCGATATAGGCCAGCACGCGCAGCGTCATCAGCGGGTCGTGAAGAATGACCGACGAAATAACGCGCGCGTTGGATTGGTTGGCATTGGCGCGCAATTCGGACAAGCGTTGCTCGGTGTGGCGCAGCACGGGAATGCTCGCCTGGTTGAAAAAAGCCACCCAGGCGTCGAGATCGGGGAAAGGTTTATCAATCATCGGTGCATTATCGGCGCGGGTGCAGGCAGAAAAATACGGAGCAGGCGGTTTTCATGCCCGCACATTACCTTGTATTGTCAGTTCGTTCCAGATAAAATCACGCCCCTTTCATCCTTGCCCCACCCGAACTGCATGCGGGGGGGCTTCACCCAACCCAAAAGGAGCGTGCATGCGACATTACGAAATAGCTTTTATCGTCCATCCGGACCAATCAGACCAGGTTCCCGCCATGATCGAGCGTTACAAGACGCTTGTTACCGGCAAGTCCGGCGTCATTCATCGCCTGGAAGATTGGGGTCGTCGCCAGATGGCCTATCCGATCCAGAAAGTGCACAAGGCGCACTACGTGCTCATGAACATCGAGTGCGACGGCGAGACCTTGACCGAGCTGGAAAATTCCTTCAAATTCAACGACGCTGTCCTGCGCCATCTGACCATCAAGGCGGACAAGGCTGAAACCGCGCCTTCCCCGATGATGAAAGAGGAAAAGTCGCGTTCGTTCACCGCGTCGGCTGCGCCCGCCGAAGTTAAGTCGGCCGAGCTCAAGCCGGTCGAAGTCGCGGAGGTTCCGACTGCCAGCGTAGAGGCTGCCGCCTGAGTTGGCTAATCGCACCGAGCTCGCAGGTCGGTTGCTGGAGCGAGGCATTCTGCGTTACACCCCGGCGGGTGTCCCGGTGATCGAATTCCGGGTCGTCCATGCGTCGGAGCAGATGGAAGCCGGAACCGCCCGCAACGTCGAATGCGAGCTTGCCTGCGTAGCCCTCGGCCCAACCGCCCTGCTGCTCAAGGAAGCGTCACCCGGCACGGAACTGACTGTCAGCGGTTTTCTGGCCGCGAAGAGTCTGAAACAGAAGATGCCCGTGCTGCACGTGACCATGATCGAATTTGCAGAGACAATTTGATAAAAGGATTTTGATATGGCTTTCAAGCCCAGTAGCAAAAAGAAAGACGACAAGACCAAGAACAAGAACCGCAACATGTTCAAGCGTCGCAAGTTCTGCCGCTTTTCCGCCGAGAAGATCGAGCAGGTGGACTACAAGGACGTTGACCTGCTGCGCGACTTCATCAGTGAAAACGGCAAGATCATGCCGGCGCGCATTACCGGCACCAAGACGCGCTTTCAGCGTCAGTTGTCGACCGCCATCAAGCGCGCGCGTTTCCTGGCGCTCATGCCCTACACCGACCTGCACCAGTAACGAGGAGATAACCCATGCAAGTGATTCTGATGGACAAAGTGGTTAACCTCGGCGGTCTCGGCGATGTCGTCCGCGTCAAGGAAGGTTATGCCCGCAATTTTCTGATTCCCAAAGGCTTCGCCAAGCGCGCCACCCCCGAGAACATGAAGGTGTTCGAGGCGCGTCGCGCCGAGCTGGAGCGCCTCTCCGCCGACAAACTGACCGCGGCGCAAGCCGTGGCCGCCAGGCTCGAAGGCCTGAAGGTCGAGATCGCCCGCAAGGCCGGCGTCGATGGTCGCCTGTTCGGTTCGGTGAGTCCCGCCGACGTTGCCGAAGCGCTGACCGCCCAAGGCGTCGCGACCGACAAGAGCGCCGTGCGCATGCCGGAAGGTCTTTTGAAGACCATCGGCGAGTTCGTCCTCGAAGTTTCGCCCCATGCCGATGTCGTGGCCAAGGTAACGGTGACGGTGGTCGGCGAGCAGTAAGCCAATCCTTGTTTCACCCAAAAAAGGGCTGCCTGCGGGTGGCCCTTTTTGTCGGCTTAGAATAGCAGTGTCATGCTGCACCTTCATCTAAGTAATCGCCCCGACACGCTGGCCCTGGCGCAGGCGGCGTTGTTGCGCGCCGCGCCGCTGCCCTTGCTGGAAACCGAGCAGGTGGTGGTCCCGGCCACGGCGGTGGCGCGCTGGCTGGGGCTCCGGCTGGCCGACGAACTGGGGATCGCCACCCGGATTGCCTTTCCGTTTCCCGCCGCTTACGCCTGGCATCTGTTTGGGCGGGTGCTGGCGGAGGTTGCCGCGGTCAATCCGTTTGATCGCGCCGCGCTGCAATGGCGTCTGTTGCGCTTGTTGGGCGAGAGCACCGCGCCGGAGGTGCGGCGTTATCTGGCTGACGATGATGGCGTCAAGCGCTATGAACTCGCCAGCCGGCTGGCTGCCCAGTTCGATCGCTATCTCGTCGAGCGCCCCGACTGGATCGAGTGTTGGGGTGCGGGCAAGCTGCTGGGACTCGGGCCGGACGAAGCCTGGCAGGCTGGCGTGTGGCGAACCCTGATGAGCGAACTCAAGGATGTTGTCGCCGAGCATCCGCGGACACGCTTCATGGCGCAATTGCGGCGGGACGCCACCGCGCGCGCGCGCCTGCCGCGCCGGATTAGCCTGTTTGCCGTCGAGGCCATGCCCGCACTCTACTGGGAGGTGTTCCTCGGCCTGGCCGAATGGGTCGACCTGCATGTCTTTGTGCTGACGCCCTGCCGCGAATACTGGGGCGACATCGACCGGGAGCGCGTGCGGCTGCGCATGACCATCGAAAACCCCGCGGCCGCCGCCTTGCTCGAAGCGGGGCACCCCCTGCTGGCCTCGCTGGGACGGGCGCGCCAGCATGTGGTTGCCCGGCTTGCCGAGGCGGGCGAGCGCCTGCCGACCCGGGAGCATCAGTATTTCATTGGTCCGAAGAAATACGCCGGGCCGCCCCAAGTATTTCTTGGCCCCCTGGGGGGAGAAAGCCGCGCAGCGGCTTTTTCGGGGGGGGATCTTTTTACGCTGCTGGGGCGTTTGCAGGAGGATATTCTTGACCTCACGACCAGCGTTGATGTGCCGCTCGATGCTTCGCTGCAAATCCATGCCTGTCACGGCCCGCTGCGCGAAGCCGAGGTGCTGCACGATGCGCTGCTGGCGCTGTTCGAGGCCATGCCTGACCTCTCTCCGGCGGATCTCCTGATTCTCACCCCCGACATCGAAACCTATGCGCCGGCCATCGAGGCGGTGCTGCTGCATGCGCCGGCAAAGCGACGCATTCCCTGTGTGGTGGCCGATCGCCCGCGGGTTGCCGCGCCGTTGTGGCGCGCGCTGCGTCGTCTGTGCGCGGTGGCCGAGAGTCCACTCGACGCCGAAAGCGTCATGGGCCTGCTGGAAGAGCCGGCCGTGCGGCGCGCCTTTGACCTTGCCGAAAGTGAATTGCCACTGTTGCGCGACTGGGTCGCCGTGGCGGGAATCCGCTGGGGCCTGGATGGCCGCGCGCGCGCGCGGCGCGGCTTGCCGGCGGAGGATGCCCATACCTGGCGGGCGGGGTTGCAGCGTTTGTTGTTGGGCGTCGCAATGCCCGATGTACCCGAACGTTTGTATGACGAGGTATTACCGGTGGCCGGCATCGAGGGCGGCCGCGCTGAATTGCTGGGCCGTTTTTCCGACTATCTCGAAGCCCTGTTTACTTTGGTACAGAAAGTCGGCGCTGGCGAAACGGCGTTGAAATGGGTCGATACCTTGAGCGAGGCGCAGGAACGCTTTCTCGCCCCGACCGAAGCGGAGGAGGACGAAGCGCAACGCATCCGCGACGGGATCAAAGCGCTGGCAACGCATGCGCGCGCGGCCCGCTGCGAAACCCGGTTGCCGCTGGCCGTCATGCTGCGCGAACTTGACGCCGCGCTCACCGAACGGGCGAGCGCGCGGGCCTTTGCCTCCGGCGCGGCGACCATCGCCGCCTTGCAGCCCGGCCGACCGCTGCCGGCGCGGGTGCTGTGCCTGGTTGGCATGAACGACGGCGCCTGGCCGCGTCCTGACGCGCCGACCAGTTTTGACCTCATTCAGCGCCATCCCCGGCCGGGTGATCGCAACCGGCGCGGCGAGGAGCGTTATGCGTTTCTTGAGGCGCTGCAGTGCGCGGGCGATGCCCTCGTCATTACCTATACCGGCCGCGATTCGCGCAGCAATGTCGAATTCCCGCCCGCCGCGCCGCTCGCCGAATTGCTCGACACACTGGTCAAGATGACTGGTCGGGAGGCCGCGGCACTGGTGGTGCAACATCCCTTGCAGCCTTTCAGTGCGGCGTATTTCGATCGGTCCGCGCCGACGTTGTTCAGCTTCGATGCCGAACAATGCAACGCCATCCGTGCAGAACGTGCCGCCAGCCCATTTCTGGTCGAGACGCCGGTGCATGGGCCAGCCACAGCCGCTCCCCCGGAACTTGAATTGCCGCGCCTGCAACGCTTTTTCGACCATCCCGTGCGCTTTTACCTGCGTGAGCAACTGGGCATTCATCTCGAAGAAAGCGAAGAGCTGCTCGAAATTCACGAACCCTTCATCACCGACAACCTCGACAACTACCGCCTGCGCGAGGCGCATTTTGCCGGCATCAAAGGGGGCGCGACGGCTGACGAAACCAGGCGTCTCGTCCGGGCGAAGGGCTGGCTGCCGCATGGCGTGGCCGGGGAAATCGCCAGCGCGGCGGCGCAGGAAGAAGCCCGCGCGCTCTGGCAATCTGCTCAAGCCTTCGTCATGGCCGAAGCCTTGCCGCCGCTGGAGGCGCGCTTCGACGACGGGCAGACGGTCCTTTCCGGTCGGCTGGATCAGATCACGGCAAACGGACTGTGGCGTCTGCGCTTCGGCAGCGCCCGTCCGCAGGATCTGTTGCGCCTGTGGATCGATCATCTGCTGTTGCAGCTTGCCGCGCCGCCCGGCGTGGTGAAGCAAAGCGTGCTGCTGGCCAACAATGGCGTGACGGTGCTCAGTCCCGTCGGTGCAGCGTCCGTGCGCTTGGGGGAGCTTGTTGCGCTGTATCGACAGGGCCAGCACGCACCGCTGCCGTTCTATCCAAAAACCGCCTGGGCCTGGCTGGAAGGAAAATCGGGCTGGCGCGGCGTCTGGAGCGGCCTTAAACACCCGCCCCGCCCCGGCGAGCGCGATGATGCCTATCTGCGCTTAGTGTTGCGCGATCGGGCGGACGATCCGCTGGATGGTGGCGGCCCGCTGGGCCAGGAGTTCCAGCAACTGGCGCGGCAAATTTTCGGGCCGCTGCGGCAGGCCATGGGGAAAGCCGGCGATGCTTGAACGGCCTCCCTTTGATGTGACGCTCGCCGGCGTCGGCCTGGTCGAGGCGGGCGCCGGCACGGGCAAGACCTGGACGATCACCGCGCTGGTGTTGCGCCTGTTGCTCGAACAGAATCTGGAAATCGGCCAGATTCTCGTCGTCACCTACACGCGCGCCGCCACCGGCGAGTTGCGCGGCCGCATCCGTAAGCGGCTGATTCAGGCGCTGGCGGCGTTTGAGGCGGGGACGACCGAGGATGAATACCTGCAAGCGCTGCTGCTTCGGCATGATCCCGAACAGGCCGCTGCCCGGCTGCGGCTCGCCATCGAAAGCTTCGACGAAGCTGCCATCTTCACCATTCACGGCTTTTGCCAGCGGGCGCTGACGGAAACGGCCTTCGCCGCCGGACAGCCATTCGAGCGCGAACTGCTCGCCGATCAGCAGGACATGCTGGCTGACGTGGCCCGCGACGCCTGGCGCAAGTTGCTGGCAACGGCATCGGCATCCTGGGCGCGCTGGCTGATCGAGGCATTGGGCGGACCGGACGGGCTGGTTCGCCGGGTGCGCTCCCATGTGGGTCGTATCGACGCAGAGATCCTGGCGCCGGACGCCGATGATCCGCAAGAGGCAGAACAGGCCTTTGCCGCCGCCTTTGCCACGGCGCGCCTGCTCTGGCAGGCCGATGCGGCGAAGATTTGCGCCTGGCTGGACGGCGCCAGGCTCCACCAGGCCAGCTATGCGCCGGAAAAAATGCAGCCCCGGATTGATTGGCTGGGGCAACTGTTCGCCGGCGAAACCCCGCTGTTTCCCTTGCCCGCTGCAGTGGAATTTTTCGGACTGGCAAAGATCACGGCAAAGCGCACCAAAACCAGCCCGCAACCCGAGCATGAATTCTTTGGCGCGGTCGACGCGCTGTTGCAAACGGCCGGGCGTCTCGAAACCGCGTATGACAATGCCGTGCGCCGGCTGCTGCATGACTTTTTGCGCACGGCCCGGCTTGAGCTGGCCGCCAGAAAACGCCGCAGCGGACAGATGGCCTACGACGACCTGCTCGCCGATCTGGCCCATGCGCTGCAAGAGCCGGCCGGCGCCGCGCTCGCCGGCAGTCTGCGCGAGCGTTACCGGGCGGCGCTGGTCGATGAGTTCCAGGACACCGACCCGCTGCAACTCGATATATTTTTTGGCATATTTGGGCAGAAATTCGGTCAGGAAGATCACCCGCTGATTTTTGTCGGCGACCCCAAGCAGGCGATCTACGGTTTTCGCGGCGCGGACGTGTTTGCCTATCTGACGGCGCGGCGGCAGGCCGACGCACGCTACGTCCTGCTGGAAAATCGGCGCTCCGCTCCGCCCTTGTTGACGGCCGTGAATGCCCTGTTCGCGCGCCCCAATCCCTTCCTGCTCGACGACTTGCCATTCGAGCCGGCCAGGGCGGCGACCATGGAGCGCCAGCTTTGCCGCATCGACGATGGCCTGTCCCCGCTCACGCTCTGGTCGATGTCGAAACCAGGCGACGAGAAAAGCTTTACGAAGGAGGCGGCGCTGGGGATGGCCGCCACGGCAGTTGCAACTGACATAGCACGCCTGCTGGCGTTGGCGGCGACGGGGCGCGCCACGCTGGGCGCAGGGAAGGGAGGCGCGCGGGACGACGCGCGCAGGCTCGGCGGCGGCGACATTGCCGTGCTGGTGCGCAAGCATCATCAGGGCGAGGCGGTGAAGCAGGCCCTGGCGCGGCGCGGCATTGCCAGCGTCAGCATGGGCGGCGGCAGCGTTTGGCACAGCATCGAGGCCGAGGAAATCGAGCGCTGGCTGCTCGCGGTGGCCGCCCCGTCGCGGGCCGGCCTGGTGCGGGCGGCGCTGGCGACGGTGCTGCTCGGCGCGGATGCCGGAGAACTCGCGGCCTGGGCTGACTCTGATCCGGCCTGGAGCGCGCGCCAGGGATCGTTCCACGACGACTTGCTGCTTTATCGCGAGCGCGGCTTCATGGCGATGTGGCGTCGGCTGTTGCGGCGCGAGGGGGTGGTTGCCCGTGTGCTGGCGCGTCCCGACGGCGAACGGCGTCTGACGAATTACCGCCATCTGGCCGAATTGTTGCAAGCGGCCGAACACGCCGGCACGCTCGACGTCGAAGGGCTGGCGCGGCATGTGGCGCGTGAGCGGGCAGGCAGCGAAGCCGAGGAGGCGCAACTGCGGCTGGAAAGTGATGCACAACTGGTGCGCATCGTCACCATCCATGCCGCCAAGGGTCTGCAATATCCCATCGTCTACTGCCCCTTCCTGTGGGACGGGCCGGGCGCCGACGACAAGCATTGGCCGGTGTTTGCCCACAATATTGGCCCACCCCGCAAACCTTCGCTACGCTCGGTTCTCCCCTCAAGGGGCGAGAAACTCTTGGGGCGGCCCGGCGAGTTTCTAAACCGTGCCTGTCTCGATTTCGGTTCCGCGCAAATCGATGCGCTGAGGCAGCAGGCCGATCTAGAGGACGCCGCCGAAGAACTGCGCCTGGCCTATGTTGCGCTGACCCGCGCCGAGCATCGCTGCGTCATCATTTGGGGCAAGGTGAATCAATGCGCGCGCTCGCCGCTCGCCTGGCTCTTGTTCGCGCCGCGCACGGCGGATGACGGCGACGCCGGCAACCCACGCGCACAACTGGCCGACAGGCTGGACAATCTGGACGAGGCCGCTTTGCAGGCCGAGATTGCCGAACTGGCTGACAGGTTGAAGGGGGCGATGTCGATTGCGCCCTGGCCGGTGGATGGCGCACCTGTCGTGGCGGCACCCGTGGCTGCGCAAGAACTGATGGCGCGGCCCTTCCTGGGAACGATTCCCGCGCCCTGGCGCATCAGCAGCTTTTCCAGCCTGGCGGCGCGGCTGGGCAACGAGGAGACGCCGGATCGCGATGCGGTGACGGTCATTGACGCCGTCTCGCCAGCGCCGACTTTTACAAACATTCATGCTTTCCCACGCGGCACGCGGGCGGGCAGTTGCCTGCACGCCCTGTTTGAGCGGGTGGACTTTCAATCGTCCTCCGCAACCGGGCCGATTGCCGCCGCCGTGCTGGAAGAATTCGCTTACACACCCGAATGGCGCCCGGTGCTCGAACGCCTGGTGGCCGATGTCGTGGCGACGCCGCTCAATGCCGAAGGCCTGTGTCTGGCGCAAGTCGCGCGCGGGGAACGGCTGATCGAGCTGGAATTCACCTTTCCGCTGGGATCGGTAGCGGCGCGCGCCGGCTATATGAAGGGTTTCATCGATCTGGTATTTCGTCACGACGGGCGCTGGTACATCGTCGATTACAAGTCGAACTGGCTGGGCGAACAGGCCGCCGACTACGCGTCGCCGTTTCTCGCGGAAGTGATGCGCGCGCATCGCTATGACCTGCAATTGCGCATCTATGCGGCGGCCCTGAAGCGCGCGCTGCATCTGCGCGAACCCGCTCTCGATTGGGCGGAAAGTTTTGGTGGCGTGTTTTACCTGTTCCTGCGCGGCATGGGTTCCGCCACGCATGCTGGGGTGTTTTTCACGCGGCCGGATGACGCGGAAATCGAAACATTCTGGAGCGCTGCCTAACTTTCATGGCGACAGTCACCACCCCTGATCATGAAACCCGTCATTCCGGGCTTGACCCGGAATCCAGTGGTTTTCTTCTGGATACCGGCCTACGCCGGTATGACGGTACTGAGTGTCATGGCACTACGATAAGCCCGCGAGCGGCATGTTGATTGAAGATTTTCTGTCTGGCGATCTGCCTTGGCACTTCAACCTATTTTTTAAGTTACTGGTTCAAGAAAATGCAACCAATGTCGAGATTTTTTACAGTTTCATTTTCTGCCAAATGTTCTGCCAAATGCCAATATATTTAACATATTGTATTATATAAACAAAATACTGGCATGATTATTGCTTGTAATGAGCTGATGACACAAGCGAGTTGGAAAAAACCCAAACATCAATCAACTTGTTCTTTCTGCTGCCATCCTTTATATGTTGTTTTGTAGACCTGAAAGGAGAATCCTTATGAAAAAGGTTATGTATGCAATCGCGTTTTCATCGGCTCTTGCGACCGGTGCGGTTGAAGCCAGTTCCATCGCATCGGTTTCGCTTGATGGAGGGGATTACCTGCAGAGTATTTCGGTGTTGAACAATTCCTCAAGCACGGCCAACATTTCTTCGGTGATATATAGCCTTGGGACGGCAGCAAATGGCATTGCGACATGGGACACACGTACCGGCGGTGGCGTAGCCAGCAACTTCCTGTCCGATCCTCAGTGGTTCCAGACTTTGACTTTCGGCAGCCTGTCGGTGGCGCCAGATGGTATTTTCAGTATTGCACCGTTCTCGCTGGACATTGACTTAATCCTCACGCTTTCCCCGCTTGATGTTACCGGTGGAACCATTGACTACGACGGCACCAGCCTTGCAAATGCCTTCGTCACTATTAACTGGAGCGATGGATCAACCGGTACGCAAGCGCTTGCTCAAACCGGTTGGACAACCAATCAGAACTTCCGTATTTCTTCAGAGGGGGTAGTTCCCGAACCGGCATCGATGGCTCTCTTGGGTATCGGTTTGGCAGGTCTGAGCTTCATGCGCCGCAAGCAGCGCACCTGATCGAGCTTGCTCAGGCAATAAAAATGGCGGCTTGAAGCCGTAATGCCGTTCAGTTAAGGTTTTTTTTGAGGTAACGAACGGCATAGCGTTTTGGCAGGGCTTTAACCAGACGGGGGCATTGACGCCCCCGTCGTTTTTCCACGATGGCGAATTGAAGCTGAGTGCGTAAGCGCACCAGATGGGCGGGCAACCTGCCCGGAGCCACCCCCCACCCGATTTACAGCAGATTAGGGACTCAATCCATCCGAGAACGCGCCGTTTCCGCCTCGGGCAAACTGGTGACGTAATGCGATGACATCACGACGCATCCGTTCCTGCCGTTT
The DNA here is from genome assembly GCA_030652245.1 of Rhodocyclaceae bacterium. Classification (GTDB taxonomy): domain Bacteria; phylum Pseudomonadota; class Gammaproteobacteria; order Burkholderiales; family Rhodocyclaceae; genus Sulfuricystis. The sequence goes on from JAUSBB010000138.1 coordinate 50,580, forward strand.
GATAGTATCCATGTGGGCTGACCTCCCGCGTTGCCGTGCCGTTGTCGATCAACTTCAGCAAAGCAACTCCCGGGCCGGTCAGCCCGTATGTCTTTCACCTATCGTAGTGCCATGGGGTACTGAGTGTGTTTCACGTTAATGGCTAACGCAATCGTTGCCCATCTGTCGCACTATCTGGGCGGAGACGATCCCGCTGCCCGGCTGGCCGTGGCGCTGGCCT
>JAUSBB010000142.1 GCA_030652245.1 Rhodocyclaceae bacterium
CGATCTGCTTGCGGATCTGGGCGACCCGCGCCTTGATCGCCTCTTCGGAACCGGCACCGTCGATCAGGGTGGTGTTCTCCTTGCCGATCTCGACCTTCTTGGCCTGGCCCAGATCATTCAGGGTGGCTTTTTCCAGCGTCAGGCCAACTTCCTCGGCGATCACCGTGCCACCGGTCAGAATGGCGATGTCCTCCAGCATGGCCTTGCGACGATCGCCAAAACCCGGGGCCTTGACGGCGACGGTCTTGAGGATACCGCGCAGGTTGTTTACCACCAGGGTGGCGAGCGCTTCGCCGTCGACATCTTCAGCGACGATCAGGAGCGGGCGGCCGGCCTTGGCAACCTGCTCCAGCACGGGCAGCAGGTCGCGGATGTTGGAGATCTTCTTGTCGTGCAGCAGGACAAAGGGATTGTCCAGGATGGCGATCTGCTTGTCCGGGTTGTTGATGAAATAGGGCGACAGGTAGCCGCGGTCGAACTGCATGCCTTCGACGACTTCCAGCTCATTCTGCAGCGACTTGCCGTCCTCGACGGTGATGACGCCTTCCTTGCCGACCTTGTCCATGGCCTGGGCGATGATCTCGCCGACATCGGCGTCGGAGTTGGCGGAAATGGAGCCGACCTGGGCGATTTCCTTGGTGGTGGTGCAGGGCTTGGAAATTTTCTTCAGCTCTTCGGTGACGGCGATCACCGCCTTGTCGATGCCGCGCTTCAAATCCATCGGGTTCATGCCGGCGGCGACGAACTTCATGCCTTCGCGGACGATCGACTGGGCCAGCACGGTGGCGGTGGTGGTGCCGTCACCGGCGACGTCGGAGGTCTTGGAAGCGACTTCCTTGACCATTTGTGCGCCCATGTTCTCGAACTTGTCCTTCAGTTCGATTTCCTTGGCGACGGAAACGCCGTCCTTGGTCACGGTCGGGGCGCCGTAGGAACGCTCGAGCACGACGTTGCGGCCCTTGGGGCCGAGGGTTACCTTGACCGCGTCGGCCAGGATATTGACGCCGCGCACCATGCGCTGACGGGCGGAATCACCAAATAGGACTTCTTTAGCAGCCATTGTGTATATCTCCAGTAAATTCAGTTAACAGCAGGCAAATTAGATCAATCAGAGCTCAACCACACCCATGATGTCTTCTTCGCGCATGACCAGCAGTTCCTCGCCATCAACCTTGACGGCCTGGCCGGAGTACTTGCCGAACAGCACGCGGTCGCCCGCTTTGACGGCCATCGGACGGACCTTGCCGTCATCCATGATCTTGCCGTTGCCCGCGGCAACGATTTCGCCCTGATCCGGCTTCTCGCCGGCGGAATCGGGAATGACAATGCCGGAAGCGGTAGTGCGCTCGGCTTCGATACGCTTGACGATCACGCGATCATGCAAGGGACGGATTTTCATGAAGTTTTCTCCTTCTGGACAAAAAATCGAAGCCACCTGAGTAAGGTGGTCTGTTCGGATATTGGAAACGACCAGGAAACGATCTGGAAACTGCGGCGGCGATAGGCTGTTAGCACTCACCTCCGACGAGTGCTAATGATAGGGGCCATTGCCCCTATTTTCAAGGGGCGTGCATGTTTTTTACGGGTGATAATGCACGCCATGGGACTCTTTGACTGGTTCAAATCGCCGCCGCCGATCGACGCCGGCACGCTGACGATGATCGAACATGCCGTGACGGCCGTCGATCCGCTGATTCACCAGGTCGCCGGCTACCAAGGCAAACTTGCACCGGCGGTGCGTCACGCGCTGGACTACTGCGCGGACATCGTGGCGCGCATCCCCGGCCCTTATGAGATCAGCCGCGCCGCCTTCGCCAGCGACCCGCTGGTGCATGCACTATTTGCCACCGCCGACGATGTCGAAACCATGCTGGCCAGCAACCAATGCGCACGCGACCTCCTGCATGACCCGAGCTTCGGCGGCGGCCAGTGCTGCGCAATGCTGGGCATGCGCCACCGCGAAAAGGCCGGATTCGGCACGCAGCTCTCCGGGAGCGTCGTGCGGCGCGACGAGCCACAGAAAGCACTTTATTTCAGCGACCACACATTGACGGCGCCCGGACCCGATCTCGACACCGTGAAAAACCACCTGCGCATCGCCCTGTTCGACAGCCTGTTGAAAGGCCTGGCTGACGAAATCACCACAGTACGCGCGGCCCGTGCCGACCTCAACAAGGAGCAGGCCATCGAGAGCGCCTGGGCGCGTAGCGGTCAGAGCAGCCATGCGCCGGAGGCCCACACCCGCCGTCTCGACGAGCTACACACCCGCCTGCAATCGACCGCCGATGCCCTGCAACCGGCCAAACTGCTCGACACGCTGGTCGCTTGCCTGGTCGCGCCGGAACCCTATCTGCATATCGCGCCGGTCTCGGTATCCGTCGACCGCACCGGCATCATCACCGCCGACGGCAGCGGCGAGCCCCTGCACTTCGCCGAACTCACCGGCCGCGACCAACGGCGCTGGGCGGTCATGCTGGTACTGGTGAATCAGGACGAGGCCCGCCGCGCGCTGGAGCGCTTCGAATTCTCGCGGCGGCATATCGTCATTTGATGACACTTCTGCGCGCATTCATCTTCGCCTGTTGCTGCCTGACGGTAACAAGCGCGTTCGCCTCCGCGCCGGTGCCGCCCTCCGTAATGCAAGCGCTCAAGACGGCCGGCATCCCCGAACAAGCCGTCGCCATCGTTGTCCGGCCTGTCGATGGCGAGAAGGGCGTCTTGCGTCATCGCGGCGACGCACCGATGAATCCGGCTTCGCTGATGAAACTCGTCACCACCTTCGGCGCGCTCGAAATTCTCGGCCCGGCCCATGTCTGGCGCACCGAAATACTGGCCGATAGTCAGCCGCAGAATGGTGTGCTCGCCGGCGACCTTTATCTGCGCGGCAGCGGCGACCCAAAACTCACTTTCGACCGGCTCTGGCTCTTGCTGCGCGAATTGCGCGGCCGCGGCCTGCGCGAAATCCGTGGCAACCTGGTCCTCGACAAGAGCGCCTTTGCGCTGGTCGACCACGACCCGGCGGCATTCGACGGCAAATCGCTGCGGCCTTATAACGTCGGCCCCGACGCCCTGCTCTTCAACTTCGCCACCCTGCATCTGACGCTGGTTCCGGAAAATGGCACGGTGCGCGTGCTGGCGGAACCGCTGCCGGCTGACTTCGAGGTTGTCAATCGCCTGCAAGCGACCGACGCAAAAGCGTGTGGCGAGTGGCGCGAGCGGCTGGAGGCCAAACTGCTCCCCGGCAAGGTGGAGCTATCCGGGCCGTTCCCGCGCGTCTGTGGCGAAAAACGCTGGCATCTCGCCGGCCTGCCCAACGGCCTGCTGCTGCAGGGTGTGTTCACGCGCCTGTGGCGCGAACTGGGCGGCGAGTTCGCGGGACAGTTGCGCGAACGGCCCGCGCCCGCCAACGCCATCGCCCTGGCATCCAGCGAATCGCCCGCGCTGGGCGAACTGGTACGCGACATCAACAAGTACTCCAACAACGTGATGGCGCGACAATTATTCTTGAAAGTCGGCGCTGGCGAGACGGCGGCGGCGGACCGAACCCTGCGTTCCTGGCTGGCGCAAAAAGGCCTCGACTTTCCCGAACTTGTCATCGACAACGGTTCCGGCCTGTCGCGCCGCGAACGCATTTCCGCCGACAATCTCGCGCGGCTTCTGGCGGCGGCGTGGGCCAGCCCGGTCATGCCGGAACTGGTTGCCTCGCTACCGATCGCCGCCATCGACGGCACGACACGCAAGAAATTCAACGGCAACGGCGTCGCCGGTCAGGCACATCTGAAAACCGGCTCGCTCGAAGGCGTGCGCGGCATTGCCGGCTATCTGCTCGACAGGAATGGCCGCCGCCACATCGTGGTGTTCATGGTCAATCACCCGAATGCCGGCGCGGCGCAACCCGCCTTCGACGCGCTACTGGAATGGCTGTGGCAAGGCGCTTCCTGACACTGTTGCTGGCCTTCGCCGCCATGGTGGTCGGCATCGAGGGCATCCGCCGCGCCGTCGACTGGTGGAACGCGGCCTTGCCAGCGCCGACTTTCATCGACTACGTCCTGATCGCCAGCCTGCCGCTGATCGCCTGGCTGTGGTGGCGCTATCTGTCGCCTTTCAGGCGGTCATGCGCCTGTCAGACGCCGGTCAGCCCGCCGGCACCGGCATCGGGTTCCGATTCAGCAGCGCCGTCCAGCCGCGAATCACGCGATACAGCACCCACAGGCCGGTAACGACGATCACCACGATCGCGGCGGGAATGCCGATCAGCGTGACAGCCAGGAGGCCCGCCACCAGGAGCCACAGCGCGGCGAACCAGAAGCTGCGCAACTGCCAGCGCCAATGTGTGTCGAGCCAGCTGCCGCGCACGTTGGAACGCGTGACGTAGTTGATGATCACGGCGATGATCGACGGCCAGCCGAAGACGAAGGCGCCGATGATCGACGCCGATGTCATGATTCCCGACAGCGCCGAGAGCGCATGCAGGCCGTACATGATGTGGCACCAGGCGCGCTGGCCTTCAAGGTTGTCGCCGCGAATGATTTCGCCATTCTGTTCGTAATCAGCCATCTTCTTTCCTCACAGTCCCAGTTGGTTCCAGAGTTCATCGACGCGCCGCTTCACATCGGCATCCATGACAATCGGCCGCCCCCACTCGCGGCTGGTTTCGCCCGGCCACTTGTTGGTCGCGTCGATGCCCATCTTGCTGCCCAGGCTCGCGACGGGTGAGGCGAAGTCGAGATAGTCGATGGGCGTGTTTTCGGCGATCAGGGTGTCGCGCGCGGCATCGACGCGGGTGGTCAGCGCCCAGATCACTTCCTTCCAGTCGCGCACGTCGATGTCGTCGTCCACCACGATGATGAACTTGGTGTACATGAACTGGCGCAGGAAGCTCCAGATGCCGAACATCACGCGCTTGGCATGGCCGGGATACTGCTTCTTCAGGCTCACCACCGCCATGCGGTAGGAACAGCCCTCCGGCGGCAGATAGAAGTCGGCGATCTCGGGAAACTGCTTTTGCAAGAGCGGCACGAACACTTCATTCAAGGCCAGGCCGAGTATGGCCGGCTCGTCGGGTGGCTTGCCTGTGTAGGTTGAATGGTAAATCGGGTCGCGCCGCATGGTCATGCGCTCGATCGTGAATACCGGGAATTCGGACTGCTCGTTGTAATAGCCGGTGTGATCGCCATACGGGCCTTCCAGCGCCGTTTCGCCTGGGTGGATCACGCCTTCGAGCACGATCTCGGCGCGCGCCGGCACCTGCAGGTCGGAGCCGATGCACTGGGTCAACTCCGTCTTGCCGCCGCGCAGCAGGCCCGCGAACTGATATTCCGAAAGGCTATCCGGCACCGGCGTCACCGCACCGAGGATAGTCGCCGGATCGCAGCCCAGCACCACTGCAACCGGATAGGGCGTACCCGGATTCTTTTGACAATGGTCACGGAAATCCAGCGCCCCGCCGCGATGCGCCAGCCAGCGCATGATCACCTTGTTCGGCGCGATGACCTGCTGGCGATAGATGCCGAGATTCTGCCGCGCCTTGTTGGGGCCGCGCGTCACCGTCAGTCCCCAGGTGATCAAGGGCGCCGCATCGCCCGGCCAGCAGGTTTGCACCGGCAGGCGCGACAGATCGACCTCCTTGCCCTCCCAGACGATTTCCTGACAGGGCGCCGAAGACACCACCTTGGGCGCCATGTTGAGCACCTGCTTCAGGATCGGCAGCTTGTCCCAGGCATCGCGCAGACCCTTCGGTGGCTCGGGTTCCTTCAGATAGGCGAGCAGCTTGCCGACTTCGCGCAGGCTGGTTTTCCAGTCGCCGCCGTCACCCTCAGCGCCCATGCCCAATGCAACCCGCTGCGGGGTGCCGAACAGGTTGGTCAGCACCGGGATCGAGCCGCCCCGCGGTTTCTCGAACAACAAGGCCGGCCCACCGGCGCGCAGCACGCGGTCGGCAATCTCGGTCATCTCCAGTTTCGGATCAATCTCGACGGTGATGCGCTTCAACTCGCCGCGGGCTTCCAGTTGGGCGATGAATTCACGCAAATCTTGGGCAGCATTCATGTTCAGACTTTCGGGGAGCGCAGTAGATAATCGGCAACGATACCGGCAAACACGGCGGCGCCGAACCAGTTGTTGTGCAAAAACGCCTTGAAGCAGCGCATGCGGTCGCGGTCCTTGATCAGCGTGTAATGGTAAGCGGCAATCCCGGCCGCCGTCGCCAGTCCCAGCGAAAACGGCCAGCCGAAACCGAGTTGCCGGCCGACCCAGCCCAGCAGGGCGAGCGTCGCCGCGTAGCAGAACATGATCGCGGCGATGTCGAAACGGCCGAAGAAATGTTGAAAGGTGAGCGCCGAGGTCTTGATGCCGATCTTGATGTCGTCGTCGCGGTCGACCAGCGCATATTCGGTGTCGTAGGCCAGGGCCCAGAAGATGTTGGCGACGAGCATCAGCCAGGCAATCAACGGAATTTCTCCCCGGATCGCGGCGAAAGCCATCGGGATGCCAAAGCCGAAAGCCACGCCGAGATAGGCCTGCGGCAGCGCGAAAACACGCTTGGTGAAGGGATAGCTGGCGGCAAGAAACACGGCGGCCACGGCCAGACCGAACAGCAGCGGCGTCAGGAGCGGCAGGATCAACAGAAACGCGCAGCCGACCAGAAACCCGCAGAGGATGAAGGCTTCGCGCGGCGTCACCGTGCGCGCCGCCAGCGGCCGCAGCTTGGTGCGTTCGACATGCGGGTCTAAATCGCGGTCGGCATAATCGTTGATGACGCAGCCGGCCGAACGCATCAGCGCCGTGCCGAGCACGAAGATCCAGACAACCATCCAGTGCGGCTGGCCGTCCGCCGCGATCCACACCGCCCAGAGCGTCGGCCACAGCAGCAGCAGAATGCCGATGGGCTTATCGAGCCGCATCAGCTTTTCATAGCGATCGAGGCGTTCCCTGATGAGGACGAAACTGGACATCGGGCGATTTTACGACGCCGTCTCGCCAGCGCCGACTTTTGCAAAAAATTGTGACATCATGCCCAGCAAGTCACAGTGGAGGAAACGGTGCGCATGATCGGATCCCTGCTCGGAATCGCGGCAATGACCTACGCCGGGTTTGCCCTGCTGCTGTATCTGTTGCAACCCGGCCTGATCTATTACCCGGAAATCGGCCGCGAGATCGCCGCCACGCCGCGTCAGGCTGGCCTCCCCTATGAGGACGTCAAGCTGACGGCGGCGGATGGCGTCGCCCTGCATGGCTGGTTCGTTCCCGCCAGCAACCCGCGCGGCACGGTGCTGTTTTTGCATGGCAACGCCGGCAATATCTCCCATCGCCTCGATTCGCTCGGCATGTTTCAGCGGCTCGGCTACAGCACCCTGATCGTGGATTATCGCGGCTATGGCAACAGCGCGGGCAAGCCGACGGAGCAGGGCACCTACCTCGACGCGGCTGCCGCCTGGGACTACTTGACGCAGACCCGCAATATCCCCGCCGCATCCATCGTGCTGTTCGGCGAATCGCTCGGCGGCGCTGTCGCGGCCTGGCTGGCCAGCCGCCATTCTGAACACGGCTCGCCAGCCGCGCTGGTCATCAGTTCTGGATTCACATCGGTGCCCGATCTTGCCGCGGACATCTATCCCTGGCTGCCGGTCAGGTGGCTGTCCCGTTTCAGTTACGACACCCGCGCCTATCTGGCGGCGACCACCGTCCCGGTCTTCATCGCCCACAGCCCGGGCGATGAAATCATCCCCTTCAGGCACGGGCGCGCACTGTATGAAGCAGCGCAAGGCCCCAAGCGTTTCCTCGAACTCAACGGCGGCCATAACGAGGGGTTTATTTTTGTGCGCGAATCCTGGGTGCAGGCGCTTGCCGAGTTTTTGAACGCGCCGGCGGGCAGGCAGGCGAGTATTATGCCGAAATGACTATGCCGTCGTTGCAGAACCGTCCAACATGACCACCGAAAAGACCCGCCAAAAAATCCAGCAGCAGAAAGAATTGCCGACCCTGACGCCGAGCATGCAGCGCATTTTGACGGCCTGCGAAGATCAGGGGATCAGCCAGACCGCGCTGGCGGCGGCGCTCGCCGAGTCGCCCACCATCAGCGCGCGCATTCTCGGTCTGGCGAACTCGGCCTTCTTCGGCCAGCAGGGCGGCGTCCATGCGCTGCCGCATGCGATCTCGGTGCTGGGCCTGGTGACGGTCAGAAGCATTGCCGCCGGCTTGACCTTCTCGGGTCGTCTCGATACTCGACATTGCCTGGCATTTCGCGCCGAACAGTATTGGCTGTCGGCCGTGTTGACGGCGACGCTGGCGCAGCGGATTGCGCCGCTCTTGGCCGCCGGCGTGCGGCCGCCGACGGACACGGTGTATCTCGCCGGTCTTTTGCACAACATCGGCCTCCTGGCGCTGGTGCACCTCCATCCCGGCGAGATGAACCAGGCATTCACGACCTACGCCGCCGCGCCAGAGCGCAACCTCGGCGAACACATCCATGCCGTGCTGGAAACCGACCACTACCAGGCGGGCGTCTGGCTGGGCAGCAAGTGGCATTTCCCACGCGAACTGCTCCTCGTCATGGAACATCACTACAACCCCGCCTATCGCGGCGACCACTGGCCGCTGGTGCTGCTACAGGGGCTCGCCGCCCGCTGGGCCAACTGCATCATCGGCGGAAAAACCTGCTTCGAGGCCGAACCCGAAACCCTGTACGCGCTCGGCGTGGCGACACCGGCGGTCGAGATCGCCTGGCAAGACATGGGTGGTCAGCTCGACCGGATTCGCAGCATCGCGGCGGCATTCACCGCATGAACGACCAGCACCTCGCCGAGATGTCGCTGGAATTTAACCGGCACATCATCAACCTGCTCGATTCGCTGTCGGCGCTGGCCGAACTGGCGCAGCTCTCCATCCACGCCATGGACGAGGCAACATTGCTCAAGCAGGCGCTCGGCGCCCTGATGGGCAACCAGGACATGGAGCGCTGCTCGATCTTTCTGCCCGACCCGGCAGGCAAGCTGCACTGCGTCGCCGGCCTCGACTGGGATGAAATGCTGCAGAACGTCACCGGCGCCACCGCCGCGGCGGAAAATTCCCGGCCGTCCCGCTGTGGCGATGAAATCATGGGGCAAGCCAGCAAGAGCGGCACGCTGATCCACTACTCGTCCTGCCAGCCCGAAGCGGGCATCCGGCAGAATTGCCAGGGCATGGCGGGCGCGCTGCTGTGCGTGCCGATTACCTGCGAAAACGAGGTGCTGGGCGTACTCAACGTCTTTCACCCGCAGCCCGACTTCTTCAACATGTGGCACGAGCGGTTGTCGCTGTTGTTTTGCCAGTCGCTGGGGCGACTACTCGCCAATCATCGCCTGACCCATCGGCTGAATGTCCTGGTCGATGCGAAAACCGCCGAAATTCGCGAGCTCGCCTATCGCGATTCGCTGACCGGCCTGCCCAACCGTCGCCTGCTCCTCGACCGGCTCAATCACGCCCTGGCCCAAGCCAGGCGCCATCAACGCGCGATGGCGGTGATGTTCCTCGATCTCGACCGCTTCAAGCAGATCAACGACACCCTGGGACATGCCGCGGGCGACACACTGCTCAAACAGATCGCCGGGCGGCTCATCACCTGCGTGCGCGAAGGTGACACCGTCGCTCGCCCCAGCGGCGACGAATTTGTCATCGTGCTGGATGAGATCACCCAGGCGGAAGACGCGGCGCTGGTCGCGGAAAAGATCATCGCCACCTGCGCCGCGCCCGCTCTGGTCGCCGGCCAGGAACTGACCATCACCACGAGCATCGGTATCGCGGTGCATCCGGCAGGCGGCGCGGACGACGTCGATGCGCTGATGCATAAAGCCGACGCCGCCATGTATCAGGCCAAAGCCGCCGGACGCAACCGCTACGGCTTTTTCAAAGCCTAGGCTTTCAACAGTTCCGCCCGTCCGCCCAGCCAGCGCGCCAGATGCCGCTCGGCGTGCTCTGGCCATTCAGCCAGCATTTCCTCGGCCGCCGCGCGGGCGGCTTCGACCAGCGCGGTATCTTCTAGATCGGCAAAGCGCAACAACGGCAACCCGCTTTGGCGGCTGCCTATGAATTCGCCGGGGCCGCGCAAATGCATATCCTGACGGGCAATCTCGAAACCGTCGCTGTTCTCGTAGATGATCTTGAGCCGCGCGCGGGCGGTTGCGGACAGGGGCGTTTCATAGAGCAGGATGCAGGCAGACTCGGCCGCCCCGCGCCCGACGCGACCGCGCAATTGATGCAGTTGCGCCAGGCCAAAACGCTCGGCGTGCTCGATCACCATCAGGCTCGCATTCGGCACGTCGACACCGACTTCGATCACCGTCGTCGCCACCAGCAACTGGATTTCATTCTTCACGAAGGCCGTCATCACGGCCGCTTTTGCGGCGGACTTGAGCCGGCCATGCACCAGGCCAATGCGCACCTCAGGCAGTTCCGCCGCGAGGTGTGCGTAGGTTTCCTCGGCAGTCTTGAGTTGCAGCGCCTCGGATTCCTCGATCAGCGGGCAGACCCAGTAGACCTGTCGGCCCGAGCGACACAGTTCGCGCACGCGCGCGACAATTTCGTGGCGCCGCGCGGCGCCGACCAGCTTGGTGACGACGGGCGTCCGTCCGGGCGGCAGTGCGTCGATCACCGAGACATCAAGATCGGCATAGACGCTCATCGCCAGCGTGCGCGGGATCGGCGTGGCCGACATGGCGAGCTGATGGCTGTGCAGACCCTTCTGCTTGAGCGCCAGGCGCTGGCGCACGCCGAAGCGGTGCTGCTCGTCGACAATGGCCAGACCGAGCCGGGCAAATTCGACGCCTTCCTCGATCAGGGCGTGGGTGCCCACAATGAGCGCCGCGCATTTCGCCGTATTGCCAGCGCCGACTTTTGCGAGCGCTACCGCCTTGTCGCGTTTCTTCTGGCTGCCAGACAGCCAGGCGACTTCGATGCCCAGCGGCGCCAGCCAGACGGCAAGTTTTCGATAGTGCTGTTCGGCAAGTATCTCGGTCGGCGCCATCAATGCCGCCTGATGACCGGACTCGACCGCCTGCAACATCGCCAGCGCGGCGACCACGGTCTTGCCGCTGCCGACATCGCCTTGCAGGAGACGCTGCATCGGGTGGGGCTCGGCCAGATCGCGGGAAATTTCCTGCCAGACCCGCGCTTGCGCCTCCGTCAGACGGAACGGCAGGGTGGACAGCAGGCGGCCGGTCAGCGTACCGTCGCCCGCCAGGCGCGGCGCCTGGTGCATGCGGCGGGCAGCGTAAGCCTGACGCAAGGAAATCTGCTGCGCCAGCAGTTCGTCAAAGGCGATGCGCTGCCGGGCCGCGGGTTGCGCGGTTTCTTGCGGGGTGATGTGCAGTAAGCGCACGCTCGCGGCCAAATCGGCCAGCTGCAAGCGCTTGACGATAGGGTCCGGCAAGGTTTCGCCCAGATCGACTTCCTGCAATGCCCGCCCGATCAAGCGCCGCAACGTAGCCTGCCCCAGCCCGGCAGTGGTCGGATAAACCGGCGTCAGGGTGGTCGGCAGCGCTTCATCACCGTGCAGCACACGAAAGCGCGGGTGAATCATTTCGGTACCCCAGAAGCCGCCGCGCACCTCGCCAAACACCCGGAGCCGCGCCCCCGGCTGCAATACTTTCTGTTGGCTGGGATAGAAATTCAGGAAGCGCAACAGCAGCGTTCCCGAAGCGTCCTCGACACGACAGATCAACTGCCGACGCGGGCGATAGACAATTTCGCTGGAGATCACCGTGACATCGAATTGCGCCGCCGCGTCCGGCACGGCCGCGGCGATCAATGTGATGCGGGTTTCATCCTCAAAGCGCAGCGGCAGGTGCAAGACAAGGTCGGCCTGCGTCAGCAAACCGAGTTTCCTGAGCTTGTCCGCTACAAGCGGCGTCGCTCCCGGAATTAAGCCCCCCCCGAAGCCTCCGCTGTGCGGAGCCCCCCCCCCCGGGGGCCGAGAAACACGTGGGGCGGCCCGGCGTGTTTCTCGTGAGGTCTGGTCAGTCAATCACGAGAACGGCGTCAGCTTCAACCAGGGCGCCGCGCGGCAATTCCTTGACGCCGACCGCAGCGCGCGCCGGATAGGGCGCTTTGAAGTAGCGCGCCATCACCTCATTCACCTTGGCAAAGTTGGCCAGGTCGACGAGGTAAATGTTGAGCTTGGCGGCGACATCGAGCGTCGTCCCGGCGGCCGCGGCGACGGCCTGGAGATTGTCGAAGACCTGCGCGATCTGGGCGTCGATGCCTTCGACCATCTGCATGCTGGCCGGGTCAAGGCCGATCTGGCCGGACAGGTAAATAGTGTCGCCGCAACGCACGGCCTGCGAGTAAGTACCAATGGCGGCCGGGGCGTTGGGGGTGCTGATGATCTGGCGCGGCATTTCATGTCTCCTGAAGGGCCGTCCCGAAGGAGACTGCGCCCCCTGTGGGGGCAGCGAACGTAGTGAGCGTGGGGGCCATTATTTTTACTCCGTGACGTGGTAGTTGAGACGGGCGAAGACATGCTGGATGCCGCGACGCGCCCGCACGTTGAGCACCAGCGGCGCCTGGAGATTGGCGCGCAAAGCTCCCGCGCCGCCGGCCGGGGCGTCCTTGGCAAGAATCACCACCACGGCGGCCTCGGACGGGTCGGCAAGGTCGAGCGCGGCAGACTCCGCATCCGACAGCTTGATCTCGTAGCTGAAACCGAACAGGGCGGGGTCCGCGATGTTGAAGGCCAGCGCCGGATCGTCGAGCGATTGCAGGATGAAATAGCGCGGCAGGGCGCCGCCCGCTGTTTCCGGATGGAACAGGGTGTAACGGCGGAAGGCCTCAAAACCGGCCAGTCCAGCGGGAAATTCGATGATCCGGTCGGGTTGGATGGCGAGCGTGGCGGCGTTGGGGGTCTCAATGTTCATGGTTTTCATCTCCTCACCAGCAGGCCGTCGGCCATGCCCAATGATTTCAGTTTGGCGCGGGCGGCGTCGGCCTCTGCACGGGATGCGAAGGGGCCGACTTGCACGCGCGATTCGATCTGCGCCGGGATGCCGGCTTGCTGCAAGCGGGCCACCAGTTCCTCGGCATTGGCATGGTTGCTGAACACGCCGACCTGCACCAGATAGCGCTGCGTCGTATCGGCCGCCTGCGTCAGCGGCCGCGATGCCGGCGCATGCGCCTGTGCAGCACGTTCCGGCATGCCACGGGCGATTTCGCGCTGAGCGTCGGGCTTTTGCGGGGCCGCGGCCGGCGGCGTGGGCTTGACCGCGGCGGCACGGGCCGTCGCCGGGGGGGTTACCGGCTTGGCCGCCTTGAGTGGTTTCTCGGCCGGCGCTGGCGCGCGGGGCGTGTCGGTATGCTCCGGCACGGCCGCCGGCTCGGCGCTGGCGGTCTTGCTTTCCTCTGCCTTGGGTTCGGTCGCCTGGGCATCCTTGACTTCGGCAGGCGGTTCGGCGGGTGCCGTCGGCGCTGCCGGCGCCGTCGGCGCTGCGGCCATCTTGGGCATGGCCGGCGCTTGCGGCTTGTTGAGCAGGTCATACACGGCCAGAGCGCCGAGCAGACCGGCAATCACCACGCCAGCGACGGCAATGCGCGACAGCAGGCTTTTTCTCAGGGCATTATCGTCTTCAGCCGAAACGGCGGTTGTCGAATTCATCGGGTCCGTCGTTGGGGACGTATTCGTCTCTGCCATGATCCTCTCCTTCTGCAAAGTTCTTGTCGCCGCGGCTCAAGGCATGCACCAATTCGGCTTCGGCCAGAGAAATTCCCAGGCGGTCGGCCACCGCCTGCGCGGGAAATCCGCGCTGGGCCAGTTCCATCGCCTCGGCATATTGCGGCGACACGCGCCGCGCCAAGCGTAGTTCATCCATTTCCGCACGCATGCGTTCCATTTCGGCGCGCATGCGCTGCACTTCCATTTCCATCTCGGCGCGCGCCAGATGTTCGGCCAGATGTTCGCCGAATCCGGTCTGTGGCGGTGCATCCGCGCCAGTTGCCGACGTTGCGCCAAACAGATCCTTCACCTCCGTCCACTCGAAGGCAGGCGCTGGCGGCTGGTTTGCGAAAGTCGGCGCTGGCGGGACGGCGTCAGCCGGAGCGCCGCGTAACACGGGGACGGCGTCAGCCGACTCGGAGCCTATTTCGGGGCCACTTACCGGCTCCAAGGGAAACGCCGGTTCGCGACCTGCCGGATGGCGGCGGCCAATTTGCGCCAACTTGAGCAACATCACGACCAGATAGACGACGGCGAACGCTGCCATTAGCAGAATTCCGTCGCGCCAGCCGAGTGCGATCCATTCCATCATCGTCATCATAGTCTGCGGGTGAATCGCGTTAAAAGTCGAGCAGGGCGTTGTTTTCGCCATGTTTCTGCTTGAAGTTCATCCCTCAGCCCTCACATCCTTTTACAAATTCAGGCTTGGCAGCGGGGAACCTCCGCTACATATCGATGGTCGCAGCATGACCCATCAAAATTGAACGAAAGGATTTTCGCAATGAACCGCAGGCGGCTGACCCTGATCGAGGTGCTGCAACCCCAGTGTTTCAAGACCACGCCCGAGCGCTCGCGCGTCACGCGCACCATCGTGCAACCCGAAATCGACTCATTCGAGCAGATGGAGGCCCAGGCCAGCGCCACGGAGAAGTCGGCGGCGGCGGAACGGCGTGCCGACACGAATAAGCTTGTCTCGCTGGTCACCCAGCAACTGGCCCCGCAACTGGTGGTTGCTTAGTTGGCCTCGCAACTGGTGGTTACTTAAGCCTGCTCTTCGGCGGCAGGCACTTCACGCTTGCTGCCGTCGGCGTTGAGGCAAACGTAGGTCAGCGTCGCCTCGGTCACCTTGACCACGATGGGATGCGCCGGGTCGCGCTCGGCATAGACCTGCACATCGACGGTAATCGACGTTCGGCCGGTCTTGCTGATGGTGGCGTAAAAACTGACCACGTCGCCGACCGAAATGGGTTGTTTGAACAGGAAGGAATTCACCGCCACGGTGGCCACGCGACCCCGCGCCCGCCGCATCACGGGAATGGCCCCGGCGATGTCGACCTGAGCCATCACCCAGCCGCCGAAGATGTCGCCTGACGCATTGACGTCCGCCGGCATCGGCATCACCCGCAACACCGGCTCCCGGTCGGGCATCGTCACTTTGGCGTGTTCGTTCATGCGCCGCATCATACCGCAGCAGTGCCGCTGCTAAAATTTCAACCATGCGCCGCGACACCGCCCTGCCCGCCCCACCCCCCGCCCATCGCCACGATTGGCAAACCGTCAAAACGCTGCTGCCCTATCTGCTCCAGTGGCGCGGGCGCATTCTGCTGGCGCTGGCCTGCCTGATCGGCGCCAAGCTCGCCAACGTGGCGGTGCCGCTGGTGTTCAAGGATATCGTCGATGGCTTCGCGCCCGCCAATCCGGTGCAAGCTGTCCTGGTGGCGCCGCTCGCGCTGATCGCCGCTTACGGCGTGCTGCGCTTCGGCGTTTCGCTCTTCACCGAACTGCGCGAACTGCTCTTCACGCGCATCACCCAACGCGCGGTGCGCACGATCGCCCTGCAGGTCTTCGAGCACCTGCACGCCCTCTCCCTGCGCTTCCACCTCGAACGCCAGACCGGCGGCCTGACCCGCGACATCGAGCGCGGCACGCGCGCCATCGGCACGCTGATCAGCTACACGATTTTCTCGGTGCTGCCGACGCTGGTCGAGGTCGTGCTGGTGCTGGGCATTCTGGCGGCACGCTACGAACCGAGCTTCGTGCTCATCGCCAGCGGCACGCTGATCGTCTATATCACTTACACCATCGTGCTCTCGAACTGGCGCGTGCATCTGCGCCGCGAGGTGAACGAGCTCGACTCGGCCGCCAACACGCGCGCCATCGACAGCCTGCTCAACTTCGAGACGGTGAAGTATTTCAACAACGAGGGCTGGGAGAAGGCGCGCTACGACCAGCAGATGCTGAAGTGGGAAGCGGCGCAGGTCAAGAGCCAGGTTTCGCTGTCCTGGCTCAATCTTGGCCAGGCCGCCATCATCGCCGTCGGCGTCACCCTGATGATGTGGCGCGCGGCGGTGGGCGTGGCGAACGGCACCATGACGGTGGGCGACATTGTGCTGGTGAATGCCTTCCTGATCCAGCTCTACATTCCGCTCAATTTCCTCGGCGTGCTCTATCGCGAGATCCGCCAGTCGCTCACCGACATCGAGCGCATGTTCGTCCTGCTCAACCAGAATCTGGAAATCCAGGATGCGCCCGATGCACGCACGCTCCTCCCCGGCCCCTGCGCGGTCAGTTTCGGGAACGTGAGCTTCGCCTACGAAGCGCGCCGGCCGATCCTGCACGAGGTCAGTTTCGAGATTCCCGCTGGCCACACGCTGGCCGTCGTCGGCCAGAGCGGTTCGGGAAAAAGCACGCTGGCGCGGCTCTTGTTCCGTTTCTATGACGCGAATGCCGGGACCATCCGCATCAATGGCCAGGATATCCGTCAATTGACCCAGGCTTCACTGCGTTCCGCCATCGGCATCGTCCCGCAGGACACTGTGCTGTTCAACGATACCCTGGCTTACAACATCCAGTACGGACGGCCGACGGCCAGTCTCGATGAAGTCAGGGAAGCCGCCCGCGCCGCGCATCTCGACGCCTTCATCGAGCGTCTGCCGGACGGCTATGAAACCCGCGTCGGCGAGCGCGGCCTCAAACTGTCCGGCGGCGAAAAACAGCGCGTCGCCATCGCCCGGACCCTGCTGAAAAATCCGCCCATCCTGATCTTCGACGAGGCCACCTCCGCGCTCGACTCGCAGACCGAAAAGTCGATCCAGGCCGAGCTCGATCAGGTGGCCCGCGGCCGCACCACGCTGATCATCGCCCACCGCCTGTCTACCGTGATGAACGCCGACGAGATTCTGGTGCTGGATCAGGGCCGGATCGTCGAACGCGGCACCCACCGCGCGCTGCTTGAGCGCGCCGGCGCCTATGCAAAAATGTGGTGGCTGCAACAACAAGAAGACAGCTCACCCGCCGCGAAAACGGTATAGTCGCGCAGCTTTCCCTCAGGAGAATCCCATGAAAAAATCACTCGCGCTTGGCGGCGCCCTCTTTGCAGTTTTCGCCCTCTCACAACCGGCGCTGGCCGACACCCTGGCCAAGGTCAAGAGTTCCGGCAGCATCACCATGGGCATCCGCGAATCGTCCTATCCGCTCTCCTATCTGGATGACAAGCAGTTGCCGATCGGCTACCACATCGACATCTGCAATCGCATCGTCGACGCCGTCAAAACCCGGCTCGATCTTAAGACACTCAAGGTGGTGCATCAGGCCGTCACCTCGCAAAACCGCATTCCGCTCGTCACCAATGGCACGGTCGATCTCGAATGCGGCTCAACCACCAACAACGCCGCGCGCCAGAACCAGGTCGCCTTCGCCCCGACCACCTTCGTCACCAACGTGCGCATGGCCGTCAAGAAGGCTTCCGGCATCACCAGCCTTTCACAACTACATGGCAAGCCCGTGGCCACCACCACTGGCACCACCTCGGTCCAGTTGATGCGCGCCCATGAAAAGGGCAAGGGCATCGATTTCAAGGAGGTGTATGGCAAGGACCACGCCGACGCCTTCCTGATGCTGGAAACCGATCGTGCCGTCGCCTTTGTCATGGACGACAACCTGCTCGCCGGCCTGATCGTCACCTCGAAGAACCCGGCGGATTACGCGATCGTTGGCGAGACGCTCAACATCGAGCCGATCGCCATCATGATTCGCAAGGATGACCCGCAGTTCCAGGGCCTGGTCAATACCGTCATCCGCGATCTGGCCAAGACCGGCGAAATTGACAAGCTTTACGCCAAGTGGTTCATGGCGCCGATTCCGCCCAAGGGCGCCAACATGAATTTTCCGATGAGCGACAAACTCAAGGAACTCATCAAGAACCCGAGCGACGCACCGGCCGAGGCGTACAACAAAAAATAAGCCCATCCTGAAAGTCGGCGCTGGCGGGACGGCGTCCCCTCTCCCCGGCCCTCATTTGCCAACTGAGCTGCAAGGGGAGAGGGTGGAAAACGGCTCTATCCGAGTAGCGACTTAACGTATGAATTACCACTGGAACTGGGGAATTTTCCTCGAACAGGTCAAGGGCGGCGACGAAACCTACCTGCACTGGCTGATCTCCGGCCTGGGCTGGACGGTCGCCGTGGCCTTGTCGGCCTGGGTGATCGCCCTTGTGCTCGGCAGCATCGTCGGCACCCTGCGCACCGTCCCCAACCGCTGGCTGTCAGGTCTGGCTACCGCGCACGTCGAGCTGTTCCGCAACATCCCCTTGCTGGTGCAGTTGCTGCTCTGGTTTTTCGTCGTCCCCGAGTTATTGCCGCGTGATCTTTCCCTCTGGGTCAAGCAAGAGATGCCGGCCAAGGAATTTTTCACGGCGGTGATCTGCCTCGGCCTGTTCACCTCGGCGCGAGTCGCCGAACAGGTGCGTGCCGGCATCCAGAGCCTGTCGCGCGGCCAGAAAATGGCCGGGCTGGCGATCGGCTTCACCCTGCCGCAGACCTACCGCCACGTCCTGCTGCCGATGGCCTTCCGCATCGTCATTCCGCCACTGACTTCCGAGTTCATGAATATCATCAAGAACTCCTCCGTCGCCTTCGCCATCGGCGTGCTCGAACTGACTTTCCAGGCACGGCAGATGCAGGAAGATTCCGAACAGGGCATCGAAACCTACCTGGCGGTGACCCTGCTTTACTTCATCGTCGCCTTCAGCGCCAATCGCGTCATGGCCCTCATCGAGCGGCGTTCCCGCGTGCCGGGCTACATCGCGGCGGCAAAATGAGCTTTTTCGCCCAATTCGATTTTTCGGTCATCGCACCCAGCCTGCCCTTCCTCTGGGAAGGTCTGAAATTCACCGCCAAGCTGACCCTGATTGCCATGGCCGGCGGCATCTTCCTCGGCACCCTGCTCGCGCTAGCCCGCCTGTCATCCATCGCTCCGTTGGCGATGGCGGCAACCTGGTATGTCAATCTGATGCGCTCCATCCCGCTGTTGATGGTGATCCTCTGGTTCTTTCTGATCATTCCACTGCTCACCGGCAAGCCGATGGGCGCGGAAACTTCGGCGATCATTACCTTCACGGCCTTCGAGGCCGCCTATTTCAGCGAGATCATGCGCGCCGGCATCCAGAGCGTGCCGCGCGGCCAGGTTTTCGCCGGCCAGGCAATTGGCATGACCTACTGGCAAACGATGAGCTACGTCGTCTTGCCGCAAGCCTTCCGCAACATGCTGCCGGTGCTGCTGACCCAGACGATCATCCTGTTTCAGGACACCTCGCTGGTCTATGCCATCGGCGCCAAGGACCTGCTCAAGGCCGCCGAAATCGCCGGCAAGAACTACGGGCGGCCGATCGAGATGTATGTTTTCGTCGCCCTGGTCTATTTCCTCATCTGCTTCGCCCTGTCCCGACTGGTGAAGCATTTCCAGGCCCGCACCGCAATCATCCGCTAATACCGCCATGATCCAGATCGACAACATCAGCAAATGGTATGGTCAGTTCCGCGTCCTGACCGACTGCTCGACCCATGTCACCAAGGGCGAGGTCGTGGTCGTCTGCGGCCCCTCCGGCTCAGGAAAGTCCACCCTGATCAAGTGTGTGAATGGTCTCGAACCATTCCAGCAAGGCGACATCATCGTCAACGCCATTTCAATCGGCGATCCGAAAACCAACCTTCCCCAACTACGCGCTCATGTGGGCATGGTTTTCCAGCATTTCGAGCTATTCCCGCACATGAGCATCACGCAGAACCTCACCATCGGCCAGGTCAAGGTGCTCGGACGCGGCAAGGAGGAAGCGCAGCAGCGCGCCCTCAAATTGCTGGATCGCGTCGGCCTCAGCTCGCAGGCCGACAAATTCCCCGGCCAACTGTCAGGCGGACAGCAACAGCGCGTGGCCCTCGCCCGGGCGCTGGCCATGGATCCGATCTGTATGTTGTTCGACGAGCCGACCTCGGCGCTCGATCCCGAAATGATCAACGAGGTGCTCGACGTCATGGTGCAACTCGCCCAGGAAGGGATGACCATGATGGTGGTTACCCATGAGATGGGTTTCGCTCGCAAGGTTGCCGACCGGGTCATCTTCATGGATAACGGCAGCATCATCGAGGATGCGGCGACAGAGGAATTCTTCGGCACGCCCCGCTCCGAACGCGCCCAGATTTTCCTCTCCAAGATTCTCAGCCATTGATCGATTGATACGCGCCGCCAACAAAAAAGCCGACGCAACGGTCGGCTTTTTTGTTGGGCGCTGATCAACGCTTATTCAACCCTTATTCAGCCTTAGTCGCCTCTCCAGCAACCTCTTCAGGACGGTCAAGCAATTCGACATAGGCCATCGGCGCATTGTCGCCGACCCGGAAACCCATTTTCAGGATGCGCAGATAGCCGCCGTTGCGATTGGCGAAGCGTGGGCCGAGCACGTCGAAAACCTTGCCGACGATCTCGCGGTCGCGCAGTCGATCAAAGGCCAGGCGGCGATTGGCCAGCGACGGCTTCTTGCCGAGCGTAATGATTGGTTCGACAACGCGGCGCAATTCCTTGGCCTTGGGCAGCGTGGTCTTGATGACCTCGTGACGCAACAGTGAAACAGTCATGTTGCGGAGCATCGCCAGGCGATGCGAGGAGGTGCGATTGAGCTTGCGGAGTCCGTTACCGTGACGCATGGTATTTACCTTTCACTTATGCGGTCGCCGCGCTATGCCTGCGACCGGTTAATTTTTATTGTGAGTTTTACTTTTCAAAAAACGGGCCAAGCAACGGCCCGGTCTAACCAAAGCAACCAGCCTTAACCCATCTTCTCCAAACCAGCGGGCGGCCAATTCTCCAGCTTCATGCCCAGCGTCAAGCCACGCGAAGCCAACACTTCCTTGATTTCGTTGAGCGACTTGCGGCCCAGGTTGGGAGTCTTCAACAGCTCGGTTTCCGTGCGCTGAATCAGGTCGCCGATGTAGTAGATATTCTCGGCTTTCAGGCAGTTCGCGGAGCGCACCGTCAGTTCCAGGTCATCGACCGGACGCATCAGGATGGGATCAACCGTGGACTGCTTGGGCGTCTCGATGGAAATCGGTGTGCCTTCGAGATCCGAAAATACCGACAACTGGTCCATCAGAATGCTGGCGGCGTAACGGATCGATTCTTCCGGATCAATCGCGCCATTGGTTTCGATATCGATGATCAGCTTGTCCAGGTCGGTGCGCTGTTCAACGCGAGCGGCTTCGACTTGATAGCTGACGCGCCGCACCGGGCTGAACGAGGCGTCGACCAGAATGCGGCCAATGCTCTTGCTTTCATGTGTCGCGGCGCGCACGTTGGCCGGCACATAACCACGGCCCGCCTCGACCTTGATCTGCATGTCCAGCTTGCCGCCGGGCGCCAGATGGGCGATCACATGATCCGGGTTGATGATCTCGATATCATGATTGGCCTGGATGTCGGCGGCCGTGACCAGCGTCTCGGCCCCGTCACCTTTTTTCGACAGGGTCAGGATGGTTTCGCCGCGATTGTGCAGACGCATGACCACGCCCTTCAGGTTCAGCATGATGTCAACGACATCTTCGCGCACGCCTTCCAGGGTCGAATACTCATGCAGCACGCCGTCGATGGTCATCTCGGTCACCGCAGCGCCAGGCATGGACGACAACAGGATGCGGCGCAGCGCATTGCCCAGGGTATGGCCGTAACCTCGCTCGAACGGCTCCATAACAACTCGGGCATGCAATGGGGATAGCGCCTGAACGTCGATGATGCGGGGTTTTAGAAGCGCGTGACTTTGCATCTTCGTTCCTCAAATAGACAAATGCGCCCGTGGGCAAAATGCCCCCAGGCGCAAGAGAATGGAATTAACGCGAATACAACTCGACCACAAGACCTTCCTTGATGGAAGGCGGCAGTTCGTCACGCGCCGGATAAGCCTTGAAAGTACCCTTGCCGGCCTTGACGTCAACCTCGATCCACTCGGGGAAACCACGCGACTCGGCGGCTTCCATGGCGGCCTTGGTGCGCAGATGCACACGCGTGGCCTCGGTCAATTGGATCGTATCACCCGGGCTGACGTTGAACGAGGGGATGTTCACCCGCCTGCCATTGACCAGAACGCCATTGTGGCGAACGATCTGGCGCGACTCGGCGCGCGAAGCACCGAAACCCATGCGGTAGGCGACAGAATCCAGACGGCCTTCCAAGAGTTGCAACAGGTTCTCGCCGGTTTGGCCCTTGCGGCGGCTGGCTTCGGCAAATACCTTGCGGAACTGCCGTTCGAGGACGCCGTAGAGGCGACGGATTTTCTGCTTCTCGCGCAATTGCTGGCCATAGCCGGACAGGCGTTGACCTGATTTCTGGCCATGCTGACCAGGCGCGTACGAACGGCGCTCGATGGAGCACTTGTCAGTAAAACACTTCTCGCCCTTGAGGAAAAGCTTCTCCCCCTCACGGCGACACTGACGGCATTTTGGATCTAGATTGCGGGCCACTAGGCGGTCTCCTTAAATTTTGCTTGATGCGACCTTAGATGCGGCGCCGTTTCGGCGGCCGGCAACCATTGTGTGGAATTGGGGTGATGTCGGTAATGCTGCTGATCTTGATCCCCAGGGCATTCAGTGCGCGCACCGCCGACTCGCGACCCGGACCGGGGCCCTTGATGCGCACTTCGAGGTTCTTGATGCCGCACTCGAGCGCAGCCTTGCCGGCAGCCTCGGCGGCGACCTGGGCAGCGAATGGCGTTGATTTGCGCGAGCCCTTGAAGCCGGCGCCGCCCGAAGTTGCCCAGGAAAGCGCGTTCCCCTGGCGGTCGGTGATGGTAATGATCGTGTTGTTGAAAGATGCATGCACATGGGCGATGCCCTCGGCAACATTTTTCTTGACCTTCTTGCGAACTTTTGCGGTCGCCTTGCCTGTCGTTTTAGCCATTTTGGATACCTTGCTGGTTATTTCTTGCTGCCGGCAACCGACTTGCGGGGGCCCTTGCGGGTACGGGCGTTGGTGCGCGTGCGCTGGCCGCGCACGGGCAAACCGCGACGATGCCTGACGCCACGGTAGCAGCTCAGGTCCATGAGGCGCTTGATGCTCATGGAAACCTCGCGGCGCAAATCACCCTCGACGGCGACCTTGCCGACCTGCTCCCGCAGACGATCCATGTCTGCTTCGGTGAGATCCTTGATTTTGACCGAACGCACTACGCCTGCAGCGTCACAAATCTTTTGCGCACGCGAGCGGCCAATGCCGTAGATCGCGGTTAGCGCAATCTCGACATGCTGGTGATTCGGAATATTTACGCCTGCAATACGGGCCATATTCTTACCTTGTCCTTGAACGTTACTCTTGACATGACTGACTGATCACTCATTTATCGCCGCTCCGCTCTAAAAAGCGAACCCGCGATTCTAACAAAAATTAAAACGTTTTCAACCCTGGCGTTGCTTGTGGCGCGGGTCCGTGCAAATCACGCGAACCACGCCATGGCGCCGCACGATTTTGCATTTACGGCAAATGCACTTGACCGAAGCTTGTACTCTCATCATTTCTCTCCGCAATTACTGTTACTTATTTAATTCGCTCGAAATACGCTACGCGACTCGCTAACGGGTGGGCATCCCCGCACCCTTGAAATTAGCCTTTTTCAGCAAACTTTCATACTGATGAGACATGACGTAAGCCTGCACCTGAGCCATGAAGTCCATCGTCACGACAACGATAATCAGCAAGGAGGTCCCCCCGAAATAGAACGGCACATTCCATTTCAGGATCAGGAACTCGGGGAGCAGGCATACCAGCGTGATGTATCCGGCACCGACCAGCGTCAACCGCATCAGAATTTTGTCGATATAGCGCGCCGTTTGGTCGCCGGGACGATAGCCTGGAACAAAAGCGCCGCTCTTTTTCAGATTGTCCGCCGTATCCTTCGGATTAAAAACCAACGCCGTATAGAAGAAGCAGAAGAAAATAATTGCCGCCGCGTAAAGCAGGACATAGACTGGCTGCCCGGGGGAAAGCGTTGCGGCGATATCCTTAAGCCACAGCATGCCCTCGCTGGCGCCAAACCAGCCCGCCGCGGTTGCCGGAAACAGAATGATCGACGAAGCAAAGATGGGCGGGATGACGCCGGCCATATTCAGCTTCAGGGGCAGATGCGAACTCTGACCGCCGTATATCTTGTTACCCACCTGGCGCTTGGCGTAATTCACCAAAATCTTGCGCTGCCCACGTTCCACAAACACGACAAACCCGGTAACGACCACCACCAGAATGCAAATCACGATCGACGTCAGCGGGTGCATCGCCCCCGTACGTACCAACTCGAACAACCCACCCAGCGCGCTCGGCAGTCCGGCTGCGATACCGGCGAAAATAATGATCGATATCCCGTTCCCCAGACCGCGCTCGGTAATCTGCTCGCCGAGCCACATCAGGAACATCGTCCCGGTGACCAGCGTCATGACTGCGGTCAAGCGGAACATCAGACCAGGATCAAGCACCAAACCAGGCTGCATCTCAAGCGCAATCGAAATTCCAATGGCCTGAAACAGGGCGAGCACCACAGTGCCGTAACGCGTGTACTGTGTGATCTTCCTGCGTCCTGCTTCGCCCTCTTTCTTCAACTGCTCAAGGGTCGGTATGGCGATCGTCATCAGTTGCATGATGATCGAGGCAGAGATGTAGGGCATGATCCCCAAGGCAAAGATCGTAAAGCGCGACAGCGCCCCGCCGGAAAACAGGTTGAAGACGCCGAGAATACCGCCCTGCTGCGTGTTGAAGAGTTCGGCCAGCTGTACCGGATCAATCCCCGGGACAGGGATGTGCGCACCGATACGGAAAACTATCAGCGCGCCCAGCAGAAACCCGAGGCGACGCCACAAATCCCCGAACTTGCCTGCCTTGCCCAGTGCATTCGCCGTAGCGGCGGCATTAGCCACGTCTTGCGCTCCCAACCATCAACACTTGGCGCGCCTAGACTGCGGCGGCCGCAATATCTGCGACAGAACCGCCAGCTGCCTCGATTACCGCCCGCGCACCCTTGGTGGCGCCAACGCCCTTGAGATTAACCTTGCGCGTCAACTCGCCGGACAGAATCACCTTGGCGGACAGACTATCCGCCGGAATGACGCCGGCTTGCATCAATGTCAACAAATCGATATCTTCAATCGGCAGCTTTTCCAGTTCGGACAAGCGCACTTCCACATTTCTGCCAGCCGTCAGGGAGACAAAGCCGCGTTTCGGCAAACGGCGCTGTAACGGCATTTGGCCGCCCTCGAAGCCAACCTTGTGGAATCCGCCCGCGCGGGACTTCTGGCCTTTGTGGCCACGCCCGGCAGTTTTACCCAAGCCACTGCCAATACCGCGGCCAGGACGCTTGGCGGCATGCTTGGCGCCGGCAGCCGGTTTCAAATTATTAAGCCGCATGCCTCAACCCTCGCACTTCACTAGATAGGCTACTTTTTTGATCATCCCGCGAACCGCGGGAGTATCCTGAAGCAGGGAGGTATGGTTGATGCGGCGCAGACCCAAGCCGCGCACCGTCGCCCGATGATCCTGCTTCGTGCCGATGATGCTTTTGACAAGCGTCACCTTGATTTTCTTTTCCGCCACGCTGATTTCAGCCATGCTTACGCCTCCAAGATTTCCTGCACGCTCTTGCCACGCTTGGCGGCAATTTCGGCTGGGGTATTCATGGCCATCAAGCCTTTGATGGTCGCCCGCACGAGGTTGTAGGGATTGGTGGAACCGAGGGCCTTCGCCACAACGTCCGTTACGCCCATGACCTCGAAAACCGCGCGCATCGGCCCGCCGGCAATGACGCCGGTACCCGCCGCTGCCGGGGACATCAACACTTTGGTTGCGCCGTGCTTTCCCGTTACCGGGTGGTGCAAGGTGCCATTACGCAAGCTCACCTTGGAAAGCTTGCGACGCGCCTCGTCCATCGCCTTCTGAACGGCGACCGGCACTTCGCGCGCCTTGCCTTTACCCATCCCCACGCCGCCATCACCATCACCCACCACGGTCAGCGCGGCAAAGCCAAGAATACGGCCGCCTTTGACAACCTTTGTGACACGGTTAATCGCCACCATCTTTTCGCGCAAGCCATCATCACGCTCTTCGGTGTTCTGCTGCTGCTTTCTGTTTTGCGGTTTAGCCATTTTGATCTCGCTCTATTGACGGCTTAGAATTTCAGTCCGCCTTCGCGGGCCGCGTCGGCCAACGCTTTGACGCGCCCATGATAGTTAAATCCCGATCGGTCGAAAGCTACCTCGCTAACACCTTTCGCTTTGGCCCGCTCTGCAATGAGCTTGCCAATGAGTTGTGCCGCGCCGACATTACCGCCATTGGGCTGCTGCTTGCGCACCTCAGCCTCCACAGTCGATGCGGCGGCGACGACCGCCGTGCCGCAACCGGAATAGACCTGAGCGTAAATGTGGCAATTGGTGCGATGCACAGCCAGTCGCATCACCTTAAGCTCCGCAATTTTGGCGCGGGTTTTGCGCGCCCTGCGCAGACGAGCCATTTTCTTGTTCATCATTCGACCTTTAAGTTTGCTAGCTAAGCAGAGTAACCACCACTTACTTCTTCTTCGTTTCCTTGATTACCACAATTTCGTCGGAATAACGAACACCCTTGCCTTTGTAGGGTTCGGGAGAGCGGTAAGCGCGCACCTCGGCAGCAACCTGTCCGACCAACTGCCGATCAATACCCTTGATCAGTATTTCTGTCTGGGTAGGCGTTTCAACCTTGATGCCCTCGGGCATCTCGTGTGCCACTGGATGGGAAAAGCCGAGCGAAAGGTTCAGCTTTGAGCCTTGTGCCTGCGCCTTATAACCCACGCCAACCAAGGTGAGCTTTTTCTCAAAGCCCTTGGTGACGCCGATGACCATGTTATTCAAGAGCGCGCGCATGGTTCCCGACATTGCGGAACTGTTCGGCTGATTTTCGATTGCGCGACACATCATGCCGTCGCCCTCTCGATCAACCGTCACTGCGGGCAGGATAAATTGCGTTAGCGAACCGAGAGGTCCTTTCACGGTAATTTCACCGGCGGACAAAATGGCTTCGACACCCTTCGGCAGAACTACTGGATTTTTGGCGATACGGGACATTTGCTACTCCTTACGCCACAATACACAGCACTTC
>JAUSBB010000144.1 GCA_030652245.1 Rhodocyclaceae bacterium
CTACGCCAAGGAACTGCACAAGATCGTGACCTGGATCGGCATCTGCGACGGCAATATGCAGGAAGGCAGCTTCCGCTGCGACGCCAACGTCTCGGTGCGTAAACCGGGCAACCCCCTGGGCACGCGCCGCGAGATCAAGAACCTCAACTCCTTCCGCTTCCTGCAGCAGGCGATCGATTACGAAATCCAGTGGCAGATCAACGAGATCGAGGAAGGCCGCAAGATCCAGCAGGCCACCGTGCTGTTCGACCCCGACACCGGCGCGACGCGCGCGATGCGCAGCAAGGAAGACGCGCACGACTACCGCTACTTCCCCGACCCCGACCTGTTGCCGCTGGAAATCAAGGCCGACTGGATCGACGAAATCAGGGCCGGGTTGCCCGAACTGCCGCAGGCGATGCAGGCGCGCTTCCAGTCCGCCTACAGCCTTTCAGCTTACGACGCCGCGGCATTGACCGCGACACACGCCACCGCGCAATTCTTCGAGGACGCCGTGGCTGCCGTCGGCAAGGAACAAGCCAAGCTCTGCGCCAACTGGGTCATGGGCGAATTGGCTGCCCGGCTCAACAAGGCCGAAATGCCCATCGAGACTTCGCCGATTTCCGCAGCCCAATTGGCCGGCATGATCAAGCGCATCGCCGACGGCACGCTCTCATCCAAGCTCGCCAAGGAAGTCTTCGACGCACTATGGACGCAGGAAGCAACCGACGCCGACGCGATCATCGAGGTCCGCGGCCTGAGGCAGGTGTCCGACGCTTCGGCCATCGAACCGCTGATCGATGCGGTGCTCGCCGCCAACCCGAAATCGGTCGAGGAATTTCGCGCCGGCCGCGACAAGGCCTTCAATGCCCTCGTCGGTCAGGTGATGAAAGCCAGCAAGGGGAAGGCCAACCCGCAACAGGTCAATGACCTGCTGCGCAAGCGCTTGGAAGGCTAAAAAGTCGGCGCTGGCGGGATGGCGCCGGTCCTCGTGATCTGCCGGTATCTGGCCTTGTCGGCATCGAAGCGCGCCCTGATTGCCGCCGTGGTGGCGTCTTTTTCCTGCAGGGCTTTTTGCTGTGTCGCAATCTCGTTGTCGTTATCGCGGATCTGCGCCTGCAACTGCGCCGGCAGCGGTTTTTTCAGATAGAACTCCTTGTCCTGTTCCAGCTTTTTCTGCCGTTTCAGGGCGGTTTCGAGGCGCGCGCTGGCCTGGGCGGCGTTTTTCTCGATTTCGGCCAGCGCGCGGTCGCGCGCCAGGTCGATTTCCTTTTCGCTCGTGTAGCTACCCATCAGGGCCTGGTCGCGACGCGCCTGTTCGTCAGCCCGCTTCTCTTCCTCGGCCTTTTTCGCCGCCATGGCATCGCGGGCAGCCCGCTGCTCGGTGGTGGGCGGCGCCTCGATTTCGTGCGCCACCCCTTTTTTGAACACAATCTTCGGCCGGTTGATGCATTGCGGCGGCGGCGGGTCGCCGCAAACCCGCTGGTGATTGACCTCGCAGCAGGTGACGAGCGCAAAAGCCGGGGTGACGGCGCCAAGACCCAGCAGCAGTGCGGCAAACCAGAGGAGGTGTTTTTCAGATAACACCATAGGTCTCGCGATAGCGACGCACGGCGACGAGGTTCTGTTCGAGCGTCGGCTGGCCGGCCAGATAATCGATGACATCGGTGAGCCGCGCCACGGCGACCACCGGCAGTTGCAGGCTCTGCTCCACTTCCTGCACGGCGGAGAGCGTTCCCGTGCCGCGTTCCTGGCGGTCGATGGCGATGAGGACGCCAGCGGGAATCGCGCCCGCGGCGCGAATGATCTCCACCGATTCGCGCACCGAAGTGCCCGCCGAAATGACGTCATCGACGACCAGCACGCGGCCTTTGAGCGGCGCGCCGATCAGCGAGCCGCCTTCGCCGTGATCCTTGGCCTCCTTGCGGTTGAAAGCGAAGGGCAGGTTGCGGCCCCGGGCCGCCAATGCCATGGCCGTCGCGGCCGCCAACGGAATGCCTTTGTAGGCAGGGCCGAACAACATGTCGAATTCGATGCCGGCGGAAGTGATCGCCCGCGCGTAGAAGTCGGCCAGCCGGCCCAGCGCGACGCCGTCGTTGAACAGGCCGGCGTTGAAGAAATAGGGCGACAGTCGCCCCGCTTTGGTCTTGAATTCGCCGAAACGCAGCACGCCCCTGTCGCAGGCAAACGCGATAAAGTCGCGGCTGAAGTTGTTTGCGTCACTCATGGTCGGGCCATTCTACATGCTGAAAATAATCACGCTGAATCTCAACGGCATTCGCTCCGCGACGAAAAAGGGCTGGCTCGACTGGCTGGCCGCGCAGGATGCCGATATCGTCTGCGTCCAGGAGATTCGGGTTCAGGCAACTGACCTGACGGATGAAATGAAGAACGTCGCCGGGCTGACCGGCCACTTTCACCACGCCGAGAAAAAAGGCTACAGCGGCGTCGGCCTCTACGCGAAAACCGCGCCGGAACGCGTGGTCGAGGGCATCGGCGTTGCCGAGTTCGATGCCGAGGGCCGCTATCTGCGCGCCGACTGGCCTGGGCTGTCGGTCATCTCGCTCTATCTGCCCTCCGGTTCGTCATCGCCGGAACGGCAGGCCGCCAAGTTTCGCTTCATGGAGGTTTTCTCCCCCCATCTGGCGGCCCTGAAGCGCGAGGCGGCGGACGCCGGCAGGGAGATCGTGCTTTGCGGCGACTGGAACATCGCCCCGACCGAAAAAGACCTGAAAAACTGGAAATCGAATCAGAAGAATTCCGGGTTTTTGCCGGAGGAACGCGCCTGGATCGCCAACGTGACCGGCCGGCTGGGATGGGTGGATGCCTATCGCCGACTGCATCCGGAAGCGGAAGGCGAGGCTTACACCTGGTGGTCGAACCGCGGGCAGGCCTGGGCGAACAACGTCGGGTGGCGCATCGATTATCAGATCGCATCTCCGGAACTGGCCGCGAAGACACGCGCGGCACGGGTATTCAAGGACGCGCGCTTTTCGGATCATGCGCCGCTGATAATCGATTACGCATGGCCCTGACTTTCATAGTGCGGGGGCTACGCCCCCGCACTATGAAAACGCCCGCCCCTCTTCACCCCCCTCGCGAGGGGTTCTCAACGGCTCGCATTCGCTCGCGTATCACGGGGCGCTTCTTTTGGCAGCGGTGCGGGTTGCGGCTGGCGCCGCGTGCCGCGTTTGCTTGGGGCGGCCCGGCGCAAACGCTGTGTTTTTCACGTTAAACCCTGCTAACCTTAGGATATGGAGTAACCCCCGCAGCACGTTGATCTTTCATCGAAGGAGCTGAAAATGACCGAAACAACCGATGTCAGCAAGGAAAAACTGATCACCGATTTCAAAGTGGTTATCGCCGATGCCGAGGAGTTGTTGCGCGCCACGGCCAGTCAGGCCGGGGACAAGGCTGCGGATCTGCGCGCCAGGATCCAGAGTCGGCTGACCGACGCGAAGATCAAGCTCGCGGATGCCGAGGCGGCCGTTGTCGAACGCGCCAAGCTGGTTGGTCGCGCCGCGGATGATTATGTGCATGACAATCCCTGGCGCTCGGTGGGCGTGGCCGCCGGGATTGGCTTCATCGTCGGCCTGCTGATTGGGCGCCGCTGAAGCGCTTGTAGGCCAGCGTGACTGACGCGTCGCCCGGTCTGTTCGTTTCCTTGCGCGGCTTCGCCGCGACGGGGGTTGCGCTGCTGCGCACGCGGGTCGGCCTGCTGAAGGTCGAGGCGCTCGAAGAGGTCGGGCGCGTCCGGGGGATGTTGCTGTGGGGAATCGCCGCCGTGCTGCTCGGCGTGGCTGGGGCGGTGTTTCTGGCCCTGTTCCTCACCGTCCTGCTCTGGGATAGTCACCGTCTGCTCGCGTTGGGCGTTTTCGCCGCCCTGTTCATCGCTGCCGCCTCGGTGGCGGTGGCTGCGGTGTTGCGTCTGGCGCGGCAGGGTTCGCAACTGTTTGCCGCCAGTCTCGCTGAATTGCGTCAGGATGAGGCGGCGCTGCGGGCGGGGCGCGAATCGGGCGGGTTGCCTTGAACGCGCTCGAACTGGCGCTCGAAAAACAGCGCCTGCAGCTTGAATCGGCCAGCCAGCGGGTGGCGCTGTCGCAATACGCGGAGGGTTTGTCGCCGCTTTTCGAGGCGGCAGACCGGGTGCGGGACGGCGCGCGCTGGGTCGCCCGGCATCCGGAAATCATCGCCGGTGCGCTGGCGCTGTTGGTGGCGGTGCGGCCGGGCGTGCGGGGATTCTTCTGGCGCTGGACGCGGCGCGGTTTCGTTGCCTGGCGTTTGTGGCGCGACGGCAATCGCTGGCTGAATCAGCCCAATCGTGCCGGATAGCCGCGAGGCCGTTCGGGAGACCTCCCGGCAGCAACCGTTAGCCGCCGAACCTGGCGCGGCGCCCCCCTTTCTGGTGCGGCGCATGCTCGAAGCGCAGCAGCGCGAGCGCCGACAAATCACCGCTGAACTCGTCAAAATCAAGGGACTGATGCCGCTCTTGATGAAGCGGCGCAACGGCGTCAATTGGTCGTCCGGCGAGCGCCGTGAGCTGCTGCAACAGTTGCGGGCCCTGGCGCATCTGTCGCCCTACCTCGTCGTGCTGGTGCTGCCGGGCTCATTTCTCGCCTTGCCCGCGCTGGCCTGGTGGCTCGATCGGCGCCGCCAGCATCGCGATGACTCCCCCGGTCGGCAGGGCGCGTAATTTCGGCTCCATTTGATTTTGTGCAGCGCAATTAGATTATTCTTATTTTCTCATTGCCTGACGCTTAGGTAACATACCGGCCGGTTTGTTGGTAGGAGTTGCACCATGTCGCAACAGGTTAGTTCCGTGCTTTACGTGCGTCTGCCGGTCTGGAAAATCTGGCCGGGCGGCGTCGTTTACGTGGCTGATTACATCCACAAGCAGCGGCCCGCCATTCGCCAGGAAATCCTTGATCTGGCGGTCATTCCGCCGGCCCGGCGCAAAGCGGCCCTGGCCGATCGGCTTGATGCGCTGAAACCCGAGGTGGTCGCCTTCTCCTGGCGCAACATGCAGACCTTCGGGCCGCATCCGGAAAACGATGCACTCGACGTGGTGATGAATTTCGACCACTCGCCCAACCCCTGGAAACGGGTCAAGGCCGCCTGGCAGGCCGTCGGCATCATCACCGACTACGCCATGCAGCGCGTCCGCAATTTCGGTTACCTGAAACTGGTACGCAAGCTGTTGCCACAGTCGCGACTGGTGGTCGGCGGCACCGCCGTGTCGATCTTCGGCAAATATATTGCCGCGCGCTGCCCCACGGATACCGTGGTGGTGGTCGGCGAGGGCGAGGACGCCATGATCTCCATCGTCGACGGCTTCACGGCCCCGGCGGGCAACTACTACCACAAGGATGCGACCGGGCAGGTCCACCACCATCCGGCGGAAGAGACCTTCGACCTGCCGAGCCTGACGGCCATCGACTTTCCCTACATCGATTCGATCTTCCCGGCGTTCCGCGATTATGTCGGCCCGGGCAAGGAGGCCATCGGCGTACATACCAAGCGCGGCTGCCCCTTCCAGTGCAATTTTTGCCTGTACAACAAGATCGAGGGCGCGCATCAGCGTTACCGCGACCCGGTCGAGGTGGCGAAGGAAGTCGAAACCCTCAGTACGGTGTATGGCGTCACGCACATCTGGTTCACCGATGCCCAGTTTTGTTCGACCCGCCGCAGCATGGCCCATGTCGAGGCGATTCTCGACGAAATGCTGGCGCGCAAGGTCAAGGTGCGCTGGACCGGCTATCTGCGCCTGAATTACCTGACCGCCGGGATTGCCAGGAAGATGGTGGCGAGCGGCCTGGAGAGCATCGACCTGTCCTTCACCGGCTCGCAGGACATGATCGACAGCCTGACCCTTGGCTATGCGCTCGACCAGCAGATGGCGGCGTTCCGCCTCTTCCAGGACGCCGGCATGACCGATCAGATGATCAAGCTCTACCTGCCGCTGAATGCTCCCGACGAGTCGCCCGAAACGCTGTTTGCCACGATTGACCGTGTCGATGAGCTCTACGAGATGTTTGGCCGCGACAAGGTGCTGCCCTTCATCTTTTTCGTCGGCGTGCAACCCAACACGCCCATTGAAAAGAAACTGATCGCCGCCGGCTACCTGCCCAAGGGCTACGATCCGCTGACCCTCAATCCCTTCCTCATCAAGAAGCTGCTCTACAACCCGCAGCCGCTCGGCCGGCAGATCGGCCGCGCCTACCTGGCGGCGCTGGAATATTCGAGCAAGATGGACGATACCCAGGGCGAATATATCGGCCGCGCCACGCTCGAAATCCTCGCCCGCGAACTCGGCCGACAGCAGTCGCCGTCCAGCCAGCGCCGACTTTTCCCGATTCTGCCCGCTGTTTCCAAGCCTGAGGCGCGGTCAGAGGCCTAAGCAGACGTATTTGATTTCGAGGTATTCCTCGATGCCGTGCCGCGAGCGCCGCGACGACCTTGCGCGACTATCCAGTCATGCGGGCGAAAAATTCACGGGCTCCGGATAACGCGCGCCGATTCTCTCAGCCAAAAAGTCGATGAAGACTCGACACTTTGGCGCCAGGAATCGATTTTGCGGATACAGGATGTGGACTGTTCCGTGATAGTTGGCCTCAAATTCCCAGTCGGCCAGGATCCTTTTGACCTTCCCATCCACGAGCGCCTGCCGGGCAACAAAATCGGGTACGCAACCAACTCCCATGCAGGCCTCTATGGCGTTCAGTCGAATTTCGCTGTGGTTCGCGACATAGCGCCCCTTGACCAGCACATCCACAACTTCCTCCCCCTTGCAAAAGCGCCACCAGTTGTCCTTCTCCTTTTCTCCCAGATAAAGGCAGCTTAAGCCAATCAGATCGTTTGGATGGTGGATTGGGTGCGTTTTTTCTAAAAATTCAGGTGATGCACAAATGATGTGCTCAGCTTGCATCAATCTCCGCGAGGCCAAATTTTCGGGTGGGTACTTGGTCACCTGCACTACGAGGTCAACCCCTTCGTGAATGGGATCAACCTTATTGTCGGTGACTAGCAATTGCACATCGACGGCGAGGTACTGATTCAGAAAATCAAGAATCAAGGGGTGCAAGACATGCTTGGCGAAAGCCTTGGGCGCACTTACCCGGATGAGCCCTTGAGGCCTTTCCATGAACCTTTGGGCAACCTGCATGGCTCCCTGTGCGGCGACGACAAGTTCGCTGCACTTTTCAAAGGCCTCATTTCCAGCGTCCGTCAGTCGAAGCTGACGCGTGGTTCTGCGGATCAGCTGGAGGCCCAAAACCTTTTCCAGCCGCGATACGCGGCGACTTGCCGCAGAGGGTGTGATCTGCAACTCGACGGCCGCCGCCGAAAAGCTGCCACGTTCAGCCACTCGCACAAAAGTCACCATTTCTGGCAGTACTTCCAAAAAATCATTCGTTCCCATCGTGCAAATGTCCTATTCCCTGTTATGGCTAACTCTTTGTCATTAATGGTGAGACCATTTATCACTGCGATCAGTCGCGACGATACACGTAAGACTCGCAAAAACCCCTCGTGAGTCCGCGAACCGCAACTGATACTGATACTGCCGGAATTCTCCTGTTGATGGTAAGCATAGAGGAAAAAATGGATTCAAAACGGATAAGAAGTTTTGCCGATCTTGACATAATTGCCAAGCATGCCGAGCATGTCCTGACGCTTTTTAGCGGCGGACTGGACAGCACATACGTGCTCAAAGAGCTGGCAGAAAGGCGCTGCCGAGTAACCGCTTTGGTAGTAAACGTTGGTGATGGAATCAATCGCAACGACTTGTATGCGATTGCACAGAAGTTCGGCGCGTCACTCGAAATCGTTGATGCGCAAGAGGAGTTCGTCACCTCTGCGGTGCTTCCGGCCATCCGGGCCCAAGCAAAATACCTCGGTATCTACCCGATCAGTTCATCGTTGTCGCGGCCCTTGTTGGCTTTGACAGCACTGCGAGTTGCCCGTCAACTTGGATGCGATGCATTGATCCACACGGCGAATCAATCTCAAAACAGTCTGCGACGCCTCAATGGAGCCATTGCCCAACTAGGATTTCCGGGTTGGTATGGCACCCCCTACGAATTCTCAGCCATGAGCCGGGAGGAAAAGATCGAGTCCCTCAGGACGATCGGCCTGCAGCGATTCCAGGCACGCGGGATCAGTGGTGATGCAAATTTGTGGGTCAGGGAGTTCGAATCCGGATCGTTGGACAATCCCGAGGCGTTTTGGGTGCCGGTTTCACTCTTTGAGTGGACCGCATCCAGTGATGTGCCGATAAACGATGACATCGCGATCACGTTCGAATCTGGGACGCCAGTTGCACTCAACGGGGAGCGCATGACTCCTCTGGAACTCATTGCAACGCTCAATCGGCAGGCGGGCTCCTTCGGCATCGGTCGCTACTGCGGGCTGGAGCACCTTGAGCAAGGTGAGAAGGTGTTGGAAGTTCGAGAAGCGCCGGCGGCGACCATGCTCATGGATGCCTATCGTCATCTGGAAACAGCGACCATCGACTATGAAGTTCTGCGGGAAAAGTCGCACCAGGAACAGTTGTGGGTGAGAGAAGCCATTGAGGGCCGATGGTTCGGCCGCATGCGTGAATCGGCCGACCAATTCATTTGTGCAACAGCACAGTATGTAAGCGGGACGGTTCGCTACAAACTTCGACAGGGCGCCGCAGACGTGTGCTCGATCCGCGCCGATGCACCCCTGTACCTGACTGATCGCGACTCCTGGGAAAAATCGATCTCACGCGAGCGCAGCCGGATGTCTTTGCCCGCACCTCAACAACAGTACATGGTGACCGCATGAGTAATGTAGAAGAAATCTCCAGTCCAATCATCGGCGTCAAACCGTGGTTCGAAGCTGCCGACGAATTGCGCGCACGTGACTATTCGGTCATTGCCGGTGAGTCAATCGCTGAATGGGCGGGGGTGTCGCTCGAACAATGGGAAGACTTCGCCGAATACTGGAATCGTTTGACTCCAG
Source organism: Rhodocyclaceae bacterium (assembly GCA_030652245.1). GTDB lineage: Bacteria > Pseudomonadota > Gammaproteobacteria > Burkholderiales > Rhodocyclaceae > Sulfuricystis. The sequence continues at coordinate 8,965 of JAUSBB010000144.1, forward strand.
ATCGGTTCATGGGTGACGGCGGTACCTATCGATTGCGTCGATACGGTCAATTTGAGACTGCTTCTGACGGAACACTGCGTCAACTGCCGCACGCCTCCTATGAACAACCGAGTTACATCAATCGGCTCAACGGCGGGATTGCACGCGAATTTGAGCCGCTGGAATCCGGGTTTGCACAACATGCGATCTTGCATAACATCCTGAATGTGCTGATGATGATCGTCAATGACGTTGAATGGGTGTTCACGCCTTGGAATGTCAAACTGCATCCGTACCGCATCGTTGCCAAGCCAGACGCTGCTGGACAACCCACTCCCGAAGGTCTGCATAGAGATGGCGTGAATTACATCGTGTCAATGATGGTTAAACGTGCCAACATCATAGGCGGAGAAAGTTCACTGACTGACGCACAGCGAACCCCGCTTGACCGCGTGACATTGGCAGAACCAATGCATCTGATGATTCTGAACGATGAAAACACAATGCACGAAGTTACGCCGGTGTCCCCGGTTAACCCGCAGACCACCGCCTATCGCGACGTTTTAGTCATTGCTTTCGCCAAGGTGTTCAATGACTGAAAACAGCTTGACCCGTGCACTGACGAGACACTGGATGCGCTTTCCGTCTGGGGCCATCATGATCAGCGACCGCTTGCCCGAACTTATGCTGCTGATGGTGGCCGCTGCCTGGGGGGGAAGTTACGCAATCGCTAAGCAGATCACTTTGCAAGTAGCGGTGCTGGACTTCCTGGTGCTTCGATTTGGATTGACGACGATTCTGCTTCTACCCTCGCTACGGCTTGTGTTTACCCGTGAATGGCGAAAAACGCTGGTGGTTGGCGGATTGCTGGGCTCCACCTTGTTTGCCATCTTTTTGTGTGAAACGTTTGGCGTCTCATTGACCACAGCGACTAACGCCGCATTTCTCATCAGCTTATGTTTGGTTTTCACGCCGATTGCGGAATGGATTTTTCTGGGAGTAAAACCAGCTCCTCGCGTCATGCTGGCGGCTGCCGCCTGCATCATGGGCGCCGTACTGATGATTCCTGGTTCGCTTACACATCCCTTTGACAACACCGGGGACTGGCTCATACTTGGTGCCGCGGTCCTCAGGGCGTTGATGATCACTATTACCAAGCGCCTTACAGGTTGGCATCGCATCCCGGCACTTGCTCTGACGGCCATGCAATCGGCGGTAGTGTGCTTGGGGTCGCTCTATGCTTTGTACGCCGTGAATGGCACCTTGGATCTGAATATTCCCGACGACATGGCTTTCTGGGGTCGTTTAGGGTTTCTAGTTTTTTTCTGCACCATTTTTGCATTTTTTGCTCAAAACTATGCAGCCGCAAGGATTAGTCCGAGTCGGGTTGCATTCCTCATGGGCAGCGAGCCTGTGTTTGGCGCGATCTTTGCCGCATTGCTGATGGGCGAAACCCTGACCGGGTCAGGCTGGGTCGGGGCGTTATTGATTATTATCGCGACTACATTTATGCTGCAAGACAATAGAGTTAATCGATAGGCTGAGGGTGTCTGCGCGCTGGAAATCCTCGAACGCGAACTGCCGGCAACCACGCCGCCGTCCCCAAGTGGCGGCGGTTCGGCGACGCCGTCCCGCCAGCGCCGACTTTTCTCGATTCTGCCCGCGATTACCCACCGGGGGGCGCGGTCAGAGGCCTAAACAGACGTATTTGATTTCGAGATACTCCTCGATACCGTGCCGCGAGCCCTCGCGGCCGAGGCCCGATTGCTTGACGCCGCCGAACGGCGCGACCTCGTTGGCGATCAGGCCGACATTCACTCCGACCATGCCGTATTCCAACGCTTCGGCGACGCGCCAGACGCGCGACAGGTCGCGGGCATAGAAGTAGCTGGCCAGCCCGAATTCGGTCGCGTTGGCCAGGGCGATGGCCTCCGCCTCGTCATGGAACTTGAACAGTGGCGCCACCGGCCCGAAAGTTTCCTCGCGCGCGCAGCGCATCGAAGGCAGAACGTCGGCCAGCACGGTTGGCTCGAAAAAGGTGCCGCCCTGGGCGTGGCGCTTGCCGCCGACCAGCACGCGGGCGCCCTGGGCCACCGCATCGGCGATATGCGCCTCGACCTTCGCCAGTGCCGCTGCGTCGATCAGCGGGCCTTGCGTCACGCCCGCCTCGGTGCCGACGCCGACCTTGAGCGCCGCGACCTGCGCGGCCAGTTTCTGCGCGAAGCTTTCATAGATGCCCGCCTGCACCAGCAGCCGGTTGGCGCACACGCAGGTCTGGCCGGCGTTGCGATATTTGCTCGCCATCGCGCCCGCCACGGCGGCGTCGACATCGGCATCGTCAAACACGATGAAGGGCGCGTTGCCGCCGAGTTCGAGCGAGAGCTTCTTGAGCGTCGGCGCGCATTGCGCCATCAGCAGGCGGCCCACCTCGGTCGAACCGGTAAAGGACAGTTTGCGCACGATGGGGTTGCCGGTCAGTTCGCCGCCGATCAGCGGCGCGGATGCCGCCGAACCGGTCACCATGTTGAACACCCCCGCCGGGAAGCCGGCGCGCTCGGCCAGCACCGCCAGCGCCAGCGCGGTCAGCGGCGTCTGCTCGGCGGGTTTGACCACCACCGGGCAACCGGCCGCCAGGGCCGGCGCGACCTTGCGCGTGATCATCGCCGCCGGGAAGTTCCACGGCGTGATGGCGGCGGCGACGCCGATCGGCTGCTTCAGGACGATCAGGCGCTGACTGGCGATGGTCTGCGGAATCACCTCGCCATAGACGCGCTTGGCCTCCTCGGCGAACCACTCGACGAAGGTGGCGGCGTAAAGCGCCTCGCCGCGCGCCTCGGCGAGCGGCTTGCCCTGCTCGGAGGTCATCAGGAGCGCCAGGTCGTCGGCGTTGGCGACGATCAGGTCATGCCAGTTGCGCAGAATCGCGCCGCGCTGCTTGGCGGTGAGCGCCCGCCAGGCCGGCCAGGCGGCATTGGCCG
>JAUSBB010000145.1 GCA_030652245.1 Rhodocyclaceae bacterium
CGTTCGAGGCCGTAGGTGATCTCGCCGGTGATTGGTTTGCAGTCGATGCCACCGACCTGCTGAAAGTAGGTGAACTGCGTCACCTCCATGCCGTTGAGCCAGACTTCCCAGCCGAGGCCCCAGGCGCCGAGGGTCGGATTCTCCCAGTCGTCCTCGACGAAGCGCACGTCGTTCTTCTTCAGATCGAAGCCCAGGGCTTCGAGGGAGCCCAAATAGAGTTCGAGGATGTTTTCCGGCGCGGGCTTGAGCACCACCTGATACTGGTAGTAGTGCTGCATGCGGTTGGGGTTCTCGCCGTAGCGGCCGTCCTTGGGGCGACGCGAGGGCTGGACGTAGGCGGCCTTCCAGGGCTCGGGGCCGAGCGCGCGCAGGAAGGTCGCGGTGTGCGAGGTGCCGGCGCCGACCTCCATGTCGTAGGGTTGCAGCAGCGCGCAGCCCTGCGCGTTCCAGAATGCTTGCAAACGCAGGATGATTTCTTGAAATGTGGGTTTCATGGCGGAAGATGTACGAAGAAAAGGCATTTTACTGGCTTCGCCGTCGGCGCAAAGCCTGTATGAGCGCCGGCAAACAGGCGCTCATTGCCAACAGCAGCGCCAGCGCATTGCCCCAGCGGGCGTAGGGCGTCAGGCCAGTGAAGCCTTGCGCATCGACCCGCAGTGCACCGGCAGTGAATGGCGGCAGCGCTTTGATCACCCGGCCATCCGGCGCAATGGCCGCCGTGATGCCGGTGTTTGTCGCGCGCAGCATCATGCGTCCGGTCTCCAGCGCGCGTAACCGGGCGATCTGCAAATGCTGCGGCTGGGCGAGCGAATCGCCAAACCAGGCGGTGTTCGACAGATTGATCAGCAGGGTTGCGGCCGGCAGGGCGCGGATGATTTCCTCGCCGAACAGGTCTTCGTAACAGATGTTGGCCGCGATCTGCTGGCCGGCGATGGCCAGCGGCGCCTGCCGGGGCGGCCCGGCGGAAAAGTCGGACATGGGAATGTTGACCAGGCCGAAAAACCAGGCAAAACCCAGCGGTACGTATTCGCCAAACGGCACCAGATGTTGCTTGGCATAACTTTGCAAAGTCGGCGCTGGCGGGACGGCGTCTTTCTGAATGGCGATAGCGCCATTCACATAGCCGCCTTCGCGATGGCGCACCGCCATGCCGACCAGCACATCGCCATGCTGCGTCAGCGCTTGCAGCACCTCGCGCGGCGCCTCGTGGAAGAACAACGGCAGGGCGGTTTCCGGCAGCACGGTCAGCGCGGCTGGGTTTTCCCGCGCCAGCCGGGTGTAAGTCTCGATCGACAGCGGCAGGCGCTCGGGCACCCATTTGAGGCTCTGCGGGATATTGCCCTGCAAGAGGCTGACGGAGAGCGGCGCGCCGACCGGCTGTGTCCAGTCCATGCCACGCAACAATGCACCGCTGCCGAAGAGGGCCAGAATCAGCAGCCATGCCCCGCGCCGCCGCAGCCCGAAGGCCAGCGCCGCGGCGATCAATGCCGCCAGGAAGCCGATGCCGTAACTGCCCAGCACCGGCGCAAAACCCGCCAGCGGACTCGGCGGCGTCTGCGAATAACCCAGCGCCAGCCAGGGAAAACCGGTGAGCAACACCCCGCGCAACCATTCGGCCAGCATCCAGAGTCCGGCGAATAGCAGGGTATCGTGCCAAAAGACGCCGGTTATGAAGCGTCGATAGCAGTAACCCACCAGCGCCGGAAACAGCGCCAGCCAGCAACAAAACAACACCGTGGCGATGACGGCCAGTGGTGCCGCCATGCCGCCCACGTCGTGCAGGCTGACATAGACCCATGACACACCGGTCAGGAAAAATCCCAACCCCCAACTGAAGCCTAATAAAGCCGCGCCGCGTGGCGTGGGCTCCGCCTGCCACAACCCCAACACCCCGGCCAGCGCAAGGATCGGCAGGGGAAACAGTTCAAGTGGCGCGAACCCGGCGACGCTGATGCTCCCAAGGAAAAAGGCCAGGAAGCCGAAGCGTGAGTGCTTGCTCACCGCGCCGCGAGCTGACGCGGCGCCCAGGCCCACTGTTTTTCCCAGGTGGCGCGCACCATATTCGGATATTCGGGGCGGCCGAGGCTGCCGTTGTAGCGGCCGAGGGCGCGATACAGGTCGCCATTCTCGATATCGAGATAATGGCGCAGGATGGTGCAGCCGAAGCGCAGGTTGCTGCGCAGGTGAAACAGATTGTGGTCGGGCTTGCCAATGAGTTTCACCCAAAATGGCATCACCTGCATGTAGCCGCGCGCGCCGGCCGAGGACACCGCATGCTTGCGAAAGCCGCTCTCCACCTGGATCAGGCCCAGCACCAGTTGCGGATCAAGCCCGGCGCGGCGGGCTTCGTAGTGCACCGCCCGAAGAAATTCGTGACGCGCCCGCCGATCGGGCATGCGTTTTTCGAGCCGCCGCGACATTTCGGTCAGCCAGTCGATCTTTTCCTCGATGGTGTCGAAGCGCGGCTCGGGGGAAGCCTGATCCGACACGGCCGCATGGAGGGCGGCCTGCACGCTGGCGGCGAGCGGCTCGTACTGCTGCGCTCCGGCCCAGGCCAGGTTCGCCCAGAACGCCAGAAGAATGCAGAGGAATCTCAGGCGCATGCTCGTTGGGATACCACGGCAACGAGATCGGCCAGAGGCACCTTGGTTACTTCCGTATCGCGGCGTTGCTGGTATTCAGCGACGCCTTCCTTCAGGCCGCGTTCGCCGATGGTGATGCGATGCGGCACGCCGATCAGTTCCCAGTCGGCGAACATCACGCCGGGGCGTTCGTCGCGGTCGTCGAGCATGACGTCGAGCCCCAGGGCAACCAGCTCATCGTAAAGCCGGGTGGCCGCCTCGCGCACGGCGGGCGACTTGCCCCAGCCAACCGGGCAGATGACCAGCGCGAAGGGGGCGATGCTGGCGGGCCAGATGATGCCGCGCGCATCGTGGTTCTGCTCGATGGCCGCGCCGACCAGCCGGGTCACGCCAATGCCATAACAGCCCATGACCATGAATTGCGGCTTGCCGGTTTCGTCCAGATAGGTGCAGTTCATCGCCCGCGAATACTTGTCGCCAAGGAAGAAGACATGGCCGACCTCGATCCCGCGTTGTATCGAAAGCCAGCCCTTGCCGTCGGGTGACGGGTCGCCGGCGACAACGTTGCGGATGTCGGCGACGAGATCCGCTTCGGGCAGGTCGCGGCCCCAGTTGATGCCCTGGATGTGAAAGCCGATCTCGTTGGCGCCGCTGACAAAATCGCTCATGTTGGCCACCGTGCGGTCGGCGACGATCTTGACCGGTTTTTTGGTGTTGAGCGGGCCCAGGAAGCCGGGCGGGCAGCCGAAGTGTTCGATGATTTCCGGCTCGGAGGCAAAGCGGAAGCCGCCTTCGAGCCCCGGCAGCTTGCCGGCCTTGACCTCGTTCAGATCGTGGTCGCCGCGCACCAGCAGCAGCCAGATTTCGGCGCCCAGCGGGGTGTCGGCCGCCAGCACGATGGACTTGACGGTGCGCTCGATGGGCAGCCCAAGCAATTTTGCAACATCTTCGCAGCGCGAGGCGTTGGGCGTGGCGACCTTGGTCATCGCAAAAGTCGGCGCTGGCCGGACGGCGCTCAAGGCCAGCGCTTCGGCCAGCTCGATGTTGGCGGCGTAGTCGGAGTCGGGGCAGTAAACCAGCAGGTCTTCGCCGGTGTCGGCAATGACCTGGAACTCATGCGACAGCGAACCGCCAATGGCGCCGGTGTCGGCGGCGACGGCGCGGAAGCGGAGGCCGAGTCGCTCGAAAATCTTCACGTAGGCGGCGTACATCGCCTGATAGCTTTCCCCGGCGGCGGCCTCGTCGCGGTCGAAGGAATAGGCGTCCTTCATGGTGAATTCGCGGCCACGCATCACGCCGAAGCGCGGCCGGCGTTCGTCGCGGAACTTGGTCTGAATGTGGTAGAAATTTTTCGGCAGTTGGCGGTAGCTGTGGATCTCGCTCCTGGCGATGTCGGTGATGACCTCTTCGGAGGTCGGCTGGATGATGAAGTCGCGGTCGTGGCGATCCTTCACGCGCAACAGTTCCGGCCCCATCTTGTCCCAGCGGCCGGTTTCCTGCCACAGCTCGGCGGGCTGCACCAGCGGCATCAGCAGTTCGATGGCGCCGGCACGGTCCATTTCCTCGCGGATGATGGCCTCGATCTTGCGGATGACGCGCAGGCCCATCGGCAGGTAGCTATAAATCCCGCCGGCCAGCTTCTTGATCATGCCGGCGCGGGTCATCAACTGGTGTGAAACGACCTCCGCGTCGGTGGGCGCTTCCTTGAGGGTGGTGATGAAAAACTGGCTGGCGCGCATGGCTTTCGTTCAATTCAATGCAGGAATCGGCGATTTTACCTGTCTGGCTTTCATTGGTCGGGCGAATGTGGAACAATCCAGTCCAGACAAACATATTGAGGTTTCAGCATGCTCGATCGGGAAGGTTATCGCCCGAACGTCGGCATCATCCTGACCAA
>JAUSBB010000159.1 GCA_030652245.1 Rhodocyclaceae bacterium
CAAGGTCGTCATCGTCGCGTGCATGCGAAAACTGCTGACGATCATGAATGCCATGCTGAAGAATAATGTGCCTTGGGCAGCCAAAACCGCTTGACTTTGGAACACGGTTGCTCTCCCGCCCCTTCCTCAAAAAGGGGCGGGGGTAGCCGCCACAGCGGCTTAGAGTGCTCTGCTTGGCCTCGGTATTAGATCGGTCGCCGCCTCTACTCGCCCATGCCCATCTGGATGTAGCCGGTCGGACAGACATCGGCGCAGATATGACAGCCGATGCACTTGCCGTAATCGGTCACGACATAGCGGCCCGTGGTGGCTTCCTTCTTCGGCACGCGCCTGACGGCGCCCTGCGGACAATACACCACGCAGTTATCGCACTCGAAGCACAAGCCACAGCTCATGCAGCGCTTGGCTTCGGCGTGTACCTGCGCGTGGTCGAGCGCAATCAACCGCTCCTCAAGGCTGCCGAGCACGTTGACCTCGTTGATTTCGCGCATGGAGCGCTCGTTGCGCGGTACCTGATGGAAATGACCAAGGAAAAGCGCAGCGGCTGGAATCACAAAACGGTTCGAGCGGTCCTCGAAGTTGTGGACCCCACCGGGGTGGCTATCCGTGCCCAGAATTGGCTCGGTGACCAACTCGAACTTTGCGCCAAACTCGATCATCTTGCCGGTCAGGCTGAAGTGCTTGACGTCGACCCGGGGGCGTCGCTCGAGTTCGACGCCGGACAGATAGCGGTCGATGCCCTCGGCGGCAACGCGGCCATGACCAATGGCCGTGGTCAGCAGGAACGGCTTGATGACATCGCCGCCGCTGAATACGCCGGTCTCGGCCATCAGATTCTTGTCGACCAGGGCAAGACCCTTGTCGTTCTTGAACTTGTCCAGTCCGGTCCAGTTGACCGACTGACCCACCGCCGCGACAATCAGATCGCACGGAATGTCGTACTCCGAACCCGGCTGCGGCACCATTTTCTTGTTGACCCATTCGACGCGCACGACGCGCAATGCAGTAGCCATGCCGTACTCGTCCTTGACGACGGCGAGCGGCACGACACAGGACTGGATTTCAACGCCTTCCTCCAGCACGGCGTCGATTTCATGAGTGGATGCCGGCATTTCCTTGACCTGGCGCCGATAAGCAATCACCACCGCCGCGCTCTGGCGCCAATGCCACGCACCGCCGCGCAGGCCGAAGCCGCCGTTGCACTCTGGGGAAGCGATCGTGACCTTGGTGCTGGTTTGCAGTTCGGCGTCGGCATTGTAGGAACCCAGACGCCGGGCGACGGAAGCGCAATCCATCGCCGTATCGCCGCCGCCGATCACGACGATGCGTTTGCCGGCATACCCCAGCCGGCCGTCGTTGAACTCGCGCAGGAAGGTCAGGCCGTCGATACAGTTGGGCGCATCCGCGCCGCTAATATCAAGCCGATTGCCCTGATGGGCGCCGATGCCAATGAAAATGGCGTCAAAATTGCGTTGCAGATCAGGGAAGCCGACGTCCCTGCCAACGCGCGTATTGAGGCGTACCTCAACGCCCATGTCAAGGATGCGCTTTACTTCGGCATCGACGATAGCGCGTGGGGTACGATAACCCGGCAGACCGAAAGTGATCATGCCGCCAAGTTTGTGACTGGACTCGAAGACAGTGCAGGCATGGCCCTTGCGGCGCAACTGATAGGCGCAGGACAGACCGGCGACGCCGCCGCCGATGATGGCGACCCGCTTGCCGCTTGCCTCTGCGGGGGGCGAGAAACGCAGCCCATTTTCGATAGCCCAGTTGCCTATGTAGTGTTCGATCGAGTTTATGCCGACAAAATCATCGACCTCGCTGCGATTGCAACTCGCCTGGCAGGGAGCCGGGCAGACGCGGCCCATGATGGCAGGGAAAGGATTGGCATCGGTAATCCGCCGCCAGGCGTATTCTTCCATTGGCATGCTCGGCTTGCCGTCAGCACCGAGCGGCGGCTTTTCAATACCGCGGACGATATTGAGGTAACCCCGAATATCCTCGCCGGCCGGGCAGGCGCCCTGGCAGGGCGGCGAGGAAAGCACGTAGGTTGGGCACTTGTAGCTCCAGTCGCCCTGGAATATTTTGTCTTGCCAGTGAGCGAACTTCTGATCCCCCTCTTTGTAGCGACGATAATTTTGCTTTATGCTGTCTTGGGCCAAATCTTGCATTTCGATTACTCCAATTCGATGATTCGTGATGGCGCCACCATTCAGAAAGCGGGAGCAACCGGCAGCTGAAAAACCCACATGCTTTCCAAAATCACGTTACCATTTGGCTCGTTAAACGCTGATTTTGTCTGGCATTGCGCATCTCCATCCCGCATTTGATTCACATAGCGTCTGATTGAGTTTATTTATGAAATATGTCCATGACCCGTTCTCTTTATTGCAGTGCGGCATAGCCCCAATCTAATTATTTTTATTTATAAGAACAAGCCATGTTTCCGTAATAACTTTGCTGAATTTATTTCCATAAAGACATATGGACCGAACCGGAGAAATGCTGGCATTCGTTCGTGCCGTGGATTGCGGGGGGTTCTCTGCTGCGGCACGGGAACTTGACCTGACGCCCTCGGCCCTGTCGAAGCTGGTCAGCCGGTTGGAAAACCGGCTGGGCGTGCGCCTGCTCAGCCGGACCACCCGGCGCCTGCAGCTGACGACCGAAGGGGAAACCTTTTATCTGCGCGCCCAATCGATACTGGCAGCCCTGGACGAGGCCGAGGCCGAGGTCATCGAGGCCAACGCCAGCCCCAGCGGTCTGTTGCGCCTGTATTGCGGTTCGTCGTTCGGCTCGCACCAGCTGGCGCCGGCTTTGCCGCGCTTTCTCGAACGCTATCCGGACGTCCATCTGGAACTGTCGATCAGCGACCAGCCACCGGAAATGCTCGGCGAGAATTTCGACGTGGTGATCCGCAAGGGCCAGCTCGAGGATTCATCGTTGGTCGCGCGGCGCATTTGCGACGTCGAGCGGGTAATTTGTGCCGCGCCGGCCTACCTGGAAAAGCATGGCACCCCGCGCACCCCCGATGAGCTGCTGGCACATAACTGTCTATGGATTACTCGCCTGCCCGCCCTGCGCCGCTGGCCGTTCACCACGCGCGACGGCATTCGCACCATCAATGTGAATGGCAACGTGGCCGCCAACTACGCCGGCACGGTCCTGCAGCTCGCACTGGCCGGCGTCGGCATCACCCGGCTGACCGATGTGACGGTCGGCGAGGCGCTACGTAGCGGTCAACTGGTCCCCGTTCTTGCCGATTGCCAGCATGTCGAACCCATCCCGCTGTATGCCATTTACTCCGGCGGTCGCCATGTTGCGCCCAAGGTACGGGCGATGGTGGATTTCCTTATCGAGGAGTTCGGGCATGCGCCCTGGCGACGGTCCGCCCAGCGCTGAAATTCAAACCGTCTGCTGGCAGTGCGATTCGTGCACAAAGGGCACGAGAACCAGCGCGATGACCACGGTGACAAACATCAGGCCGAAGCTGGTCTGCCAGGTGGCGGCGTCGTAAAGCCGCGCGCCGCCCGCGAGTTGGCCGCCCCAGCCGCGATCGAGCAGCCAGCCCACCCCCGGTTGCAGCAACATGCCGCCCATCAGCGGGCCCATGTTGACCACGCCGGAAGCCGTGCCCGTCAGGCGCAGCGGCAGCGATTCCTTCGCCCAGGCAAAGCCGATGATGATGTTGCCCGAGGCAAAACCCGTGATGGCCAGCAGCACGACCATCAACCACAGCGGCGGCGCGAGAAAGATCACAGCAAACCAGCCGGCCGTCGCCACGGCGCCGCTGATGAGATACAGCGGCTTGCGCCGACCGATGCGTTGCGACCAGCTGCCCAGGAGCGGACCGCCCAGCGCCCAGGCCACCAGCAAGGTCGAGGTCACCGCCGCCGCCGCCTTCGGGTCGAGTCCATGCACCTGGCGTAGCCACGGCACGCCCCACAGGCCGGCAAAGGTGAGCACCGCGCCGGAAAAGCCGATTGGCATCAACATCAACAGCCAGGTGTTGCGGTAGGACAGCACCTGGAAGATGCCGGCGAGAATCGGGGGATGACGATGGGCTTCTCCGCCGCCATGATGGTGACTCTGGTAACCGCGCGCGCTCGGGTCGTCGCGCACGAACAGCCAGATGGCGATGCACAGCAGGGTCGCAAAAACCCCGGCGCTGCCCATTACGATGCGCCAGCCGAAGTTCTCGACCAGCATGCGCAGCGGCACCCCCGCCATCACCCCGCCGACCACGCCCATGAACAGCGCCATGCCCGAGGCCAGCGCATATTTCTGTGGCGGGAACCAGTGGCTGGCGAGTTTCAAGGTGGACACAAAGGCCACCGCCACCGACGCGCCGACCAGCAGGCGGCCGAAACCGGCCCAGCCGAAATCCGGGGCGAAGGCGAACAACAGGCTGCCCAGGGCGGCGACGCCAGCGCCACCGGCCAGCACCCGGCGCGGCCCCCAGCGGTCGGCCATCACCCCGGTGGGAATCTGCATCAGCACATACGCATAGAAATAAAAGGCCGACAAATTACCCAGCGCCGCGCCACCGATGGCGAAATCGGCCATCAACTGGTCGGTCATCACGGCGGGCGCGACGCGCTGGTAGAAGGCGAACAGGTAGAGCAGGGCGCCCAGCCCCCAGATCGTCCAGGCGAGCCGGGCCGGCGGGTGCATCAAAGCGGAAACCTTTCCACCCACCAGAGCCGCGCCCGCAGGCCGTATTCGGAAGCGTAGCCGACGATACGGAAACGGATGATGCCGGCGGCATCGACAATGAAATGGGTCGGCACGCTCTTCACGCGCCAGAGTTCGGCAATGTCGCCATCGTCATCAATGACGGCGGGCACGCTGAGCCGCCGCCCATGCAGATGATCATCGACCGCCTCGGCATCGCCCGACTGCATCGCCACCGACAGCACCGGCCAATCCTTGGCGACGGCCTCGATGTTGCCTTCCTCGGCCCGGCACACCGGGCACCAGGTCGCCCAGAACGCCACCAGCGTCGGGTGTCCCTGCTGCATTCCGGCCAGGCTGACCGCCACGCCGTCGTTCCGCACCCCCGCCAGCGGCGGCGCCGCGCCCTCGGGCAGGCCGCGGTTTTGCCAGAGCGTGATGGCGACGACGATGCCCAGCAGGAGCAGCGCTTCCAGCGCCCAGCGTTTCCAGCGTTTGGGGTCGCGCAAAGCGGCGCGGATGGCGGTCAGGCGAGGATGGGTCATGGCGCAATATTAGCAGTGCCGCGCCCTGTTATTATCGCGTTCCCCTTTTTAAGAGATCGCGCCATGCGCAAGTTGCTGACCACCATCTGGCTTAACCCGCGCTGGCAACTCGCGGGCATCGGCTTGGCAGGCCTGGCCCTGGTCGGTGGCGGGGTGGTGCTGGCCCAAACCCTGAATCTGGCCGCCTGCTCGCTGTGCATCCTGCAGCGCATGCTGTACCTGTTGCTCGGCGTCGAGGCGTTGCTATTGCTTGGAGTCAATTTTCACCGGCTGCTTGCCTTGTTGATGGCCGTGACGGCGGCTACGGGCGTTTTCATTGCCGCTTATCAGACCTGGCTGCAACGCTTTGCCAAGGGCATCAGTTGCGGCGGCGGACAGCCCTGGTGGGAACAATTCGTGGACTGGGCGGGCAAGCAGCTCCCGCTGCTGTTCGAGGCCAGCGGCCTGTGTTCGGAGGCCGGCTGGGTGTTTCTCGGCCTGTCGATTGCCGAATGGTCGTTGCTGTTCTTCAGTGCCATGATGCTGCTGGCGTTGCGGGCGCTATTCATTGCGGTCCCGCGCCGCCGCTGATCCAGCAACATCAGCACTGTTCCCAAGGCAGGCCTTCGAAACGCCAGCCATTCTCGCTGCCGCGATGGTGGCTGTCGTTGAGGTCGCCCTCAAAGCCGTGCAGCACGTTATAAACACGCGTGAATCCCACCGCTTCGAGCGCATTGCCGGCATCGACCGAGCGGTAGCCGGAGCGGCAGATCAGCACCACCGGGCGGTCGTGCGCATGCCCGGCGAATTTCTTCACCTCGCCGACGAAATGGGGGTTGATTTCCCAGTCCGGGCCGTCGTTCCAGGCGACGTGCAAAGCGCCGGCCGGATGGCCGACAAAGAGGTATTCCATTTCGCTGCGGCAGTCTACAAACAGGGCCTTGGGGTTGTCGTGCAGGAATTGAGTGGCCTCTTTTGGCGTCAGGTGTTCCATCGGGGTTTTCTCCTTGCGGGTTGAGTGAGAACAGTAATGCTAATCTAGCCATTAATCAAGATAATATAGGCCGCATGCTAGAATTTCCCTTGTTTTCAACCATTTCCGTATCCTTTCCCGATGTCACCCGACCGCTCCAGCGAGTTGCGCGATCTGCTCGCGCAACGCATCCTCATCCTCGACGGCGCCATGGG
>JAUSBB010000154.1 GCA_030652245.1 Rhodocyclaceae bacterium
CCGGCCCAACTTCTTGTCCCACTTGTTCGGGTAATTGATGGGGAAAGCGCCGCTGCCGTAGAGGTCGGGCAACTTCTTGCGCGACAGATTGGCCGTGACGTGATAGACGCCGATGGGCGTTTTCTGGTCGCCTTCCTTGAGTTTGTCCGCGCCGAGCTTGCCGTGCGAGATGTAGTAGTCGGCGACGAAGCGCGGCGTGCCTTTGTCATTCTGGTAGAGATACAACCGCGCCTTCTGCGTATCGACGACCACGGCGTGTTCCTGGTCCGGGCGCATCTGCAACAGATAGCGCGGCACCTGGGCGCCGTTCGGCCGGTTCTTGTAGGCGCGCAGGCGGGCGATGGCTTCCTGGCGCAGGTCGGCGACCTGCTCGGCGATGGGGGCGCCGGCCTGTGCAGCGGTTTGTTGTGCGCCGCCTTCGCCAAAGCTCTTGAGCGTCCGGGTGCGGGCGAGCAGCAGGTCACCCTTGATCAGGTGGCCGAGGCGGAATTTCGGGTAGGCCTTGAGCAGCGCCTCGGTTTCATTGAGCGCGGGTTCCCAGCGATTTTTCTCGATCTGTTCGAAGATGCGCGCCAGAAGCGGGTCCGGGCCGGAATCGGTGTAGCGCGCGGGGATGCCGACATCCGCCGCCGCGCCTTGCACGCATAAGAAAACGGCACAGACAACGCCGATCAGTTGGCGCATCGCGGTCATCCGCCGATGCGCTCCTGCTGGATCAGCCACTTGCCGTCACGCTTGATCAGCACCAGCGTCTTGCCGGAGGACGAATTGAAGGTGGCGGATTTGTAGCCTTGACGAAAGCGCACGACGGCCTTGTCGCTGCCTTCGGTCTTGATGTTCAGCTTGTCGCGACTGACCTCGATCTTGCCGGGCTTGCCGACGCGCTGGCTGCGATCCGTCTCCCACTCCTTGCGCGACTGGCCGTCCGGCACATGAAAGTCCCGGGCGTAATGCGCGAGATAGGTGCTGACATCCTTCTTCGACCAGGCGGCCAGCCAGGCATCGACGGCGGCGGCAATCTCGCTGTTGGCGTCCGCGGCCTTGGCGGGTTCGGGTTTGGGCGCAGGGGCGGGAGCCGGCGCGGCAACGGGTGCCACCGCCGGTGCGGGAGCCGGCTTGACTTCAACCGGCTTGCTCTCGACGGGGCGAGCGGCGGGCGCCGGGGCCGGCTTGGGCTCGGCACTGGCAATCACGACCGGCGTCGGCGGGGTGACGGGCGTTGCGGCGGGCGCCTTGGCCGGTGCGGCAGGCTTGCTGTCTGCCGTCTTGCCAGCGCCGGCTTTTGCGCCTTCAGCGCCGACCTTTTCTCCGCCGACCAGATCGTTGATCATCGCCAGCTTGGTTTGCGCCGAGGCGTTGGAAGAATCGATCTGCAGCGCCTTGCCGTAAGCCTGGCTCGCCAGCCGCGAATAAATGTCACCCAGATTCTCGTGCGCGGTGGCGTAGGCCGGGTGGGTGCGGATCGCCGACTCCAACGCCTGCTTGGCCTTGTCGTACTGCTTTTGCTGAGCGTAGATGACGGCCAGGTTGTTGTACGGTTCGGGCAGGTCGGGATAGTCTTCGGTGAGTTTCTGAAAGACCTCGATGGCCTCTTTCTGCTTGTTCATTCCCGTGAGGATGATGCCCTTCAAAAAGCGTCCCTGCGCATCCTTCGGCTTGGTCGACAGGTGCCGGTTGACCTGCTTGAGCGCCTCCGCATGCTGGCCGGATTTGAGCAGTTGGCCCGCTTCGCTGTAGCTGTCGGCGCGTACGGGCAAGGCGGTCAGGCTGGCAACCGCAAGCCCCAGGGCCAGTATGAATGAATGCGTGAGTGACCGCGTGAAAGCCCGCTCGCCAAGGCGCGGACGCAAGGCGGTCGAAGACGCGACGGTCGGGATGGCGGGCAGAATTGGCATTTTGTGCTGGTCAGTGCTGAAAAATTCAACGTATCATTCTAACAAAGATGCACCGCCCAACGTGCCGTTCGGGCTGTGTCTAAAGCCCTAATACGACACGTTTACCTTTCCTTATGCTGAAAATCTACAACACCCTCGCCCGCGCTCCGCAAGAATTCATTCCCATCGAACCCGGCCGGGTGCGTCTCTACGTTTGTGGCATGACGGTCTATGATTACTGTCACCTCGGCCACGGCCGGGTGATGGTGGTGTTCGACATGGTGGTGCGCTGGCTCAGGGCCAGCGGCCTCACGGTGACTTATGTGCGCAATATCACCGATATTGACGACAAAATCATCAAACGCGCCGCCGAAAACGGCGAAACGGTGCGCGCGCTGACCGATCGCTTCATCGGCTTCATGCGCGAGGATGCCGCCGCTCTGGGCGTGCAGTCGCCCGACCACGAGCCGCGCGCCACCGAATATGTGCCGCAGATGCTCGACATCATCGGCGCGCTCGAAAAAAACGGCTACGCCTATGTCGCCGAAAACCACGACGTCTGCTACTCGGTGCGCAAATTCGCCGGCTACGGCAAACTCTCCGGCAAGTCGCTCGAAGACCTGCGCGCCGGCGAGCGTGTCGACGTGATGGCCGGAAAGCAGGATCCGCTCGACTTTGTGCTCTGGAAGCACGCCAAGCCGGAAGAGTCGGCCGAAGTGAGGTGGGAGTCGAACTGGGGCACGGGCCGTCCCGGCTGGCACATCGAATGCTCGGCCATGAGCTCGCAATTGCTCGGCCCGCATTTCGACATCCACGGCGGCGGCCAGGACTTGCAGTTTCCCCATCACGAAAATGAAATCGCCCAGAGTGAGGGCGCCCACAACCACACCTTCGTCAACTACTGGATGCACAACGGATTTGTGCGCGTCGATGATGAAAAAATGTCGAAGTCGCTCGGCAACTTCTTCACCATCCGCGAGATCCTCAAGAAATATGACGCCGAAGTCGTGCGCTTCTTCATCCTGCGCGCCCACTACCGCAGCCCACTCAACTACTCCGACGCCCACCTCGACGACGCCCGCGCCGGCCTGACGCGGCTTTACACGGCGCTGAAGGGCTTCGATGTCCAGCCAGCCGTCGATTGGAACGAGAGCCACGCCCTTCGCTTCCGCGCGGCGATGGACGATGACTTCGCCACGCCTGAAGCCGTCGCCGTGCTGTTCGACATCGCCAACGAACTCAACCGCAACAAGGACGCCAAACTCGCCGCGCAACTCAAGGGGCTGGCCGGTGTTTTGGGCCTCTTGCAGCGCGACCCCGTGATGTTTTTACAAGCCGGACCAGCCGCAGCCGACGGCTTGAGCACCGAGGACATTGACGCAAAAGTCGGCGCTCGCAACACGGCGAAAAAAGCGAAGAATTTCGCCGAAGCCGACCGCATCCGCGAAGAACTCAAGGCCGCTGGCATTGTCCTCGAAGACGGGCCGGAGGGGACGACTTGGCGCCGGGGGTAGGCTGGCTTAGTTAAGGCCGAACCGAATGTTTTGTCCTTTGTCGAGAGTGAGCAGCAGTTGCGCGCCGCCATACAGAATCGCGAACAGGGCCAACACAGCAAGC
>JAUSBB010000170.1 GCA_030652245.1 Rhodocyclaceae bacterium
GCGGCGGAAACGATCTTTTCGCCAGCGTATTTCTCGTGGTTCACGCCATAGACGAACATCGGGGTGTCGTCCTTCGACGGGGCGGACTGGACGACCTTTTTGGCGCCCGCGTCAATGTGCTTCTGGCAGGTTTCCTTGGTCAGGAAGAAACCGGTCGACTCGATGACGAGGTCGGCGCCCACTTCGTTCCACTTCAAGTTGGCCGGATCCTTCTCGGCGGTCAGGCGGATCTTCTTGCCATTGACGATCAGGTTGCTGCCCTCGACTGAAATGTCGCCATTGAAGCGGCCATGCACGGAGTCGTACTTCAGCATGTAGGCGAGATAGCTCGGCTCAAGCAGATCGTTGATGCCGACAACTTCGAGTTCGGGAAAATCCTTGGCGATGGCGCGGAAAGTCATGCGGCCGATACGGCCGAAGCCGTTAATACCGACTTTGATAGTCATGTGTAAATCTCCTGATTGAAATTAGATAAATTGCTTGACGGATTTCACGACGTTGTCCACCGTGAAACCGAATTCCTTGAACAACACGCCAGCCGGAGCCGACTCGCCAAAGCGGTCGAGGCCGATCACCGTGCCCGCGCCGCCGACATATTTCCACCAGCCGCCGGTGACGCCCGCCTCGACGACGATGCGCGGCAGCCCCTTGGGCAGCACGCTGTCCTGGTAAGCCGCGCTCTGCCGGTCAAAGACGTTGGTGCTGGGCATCGACACCACGCTGACCTGGATGTTCTCCTGGGCCAGCGCGGCCTGCGCCTTGAGTGCCAATTCGATTTCGGAACCCGTGGCGATGATGATGGCACGGGCGGCGCCCTTGGCGGCGGAGATCACATAGCCGCCCTTCTTGATGTTCTGGATGGTGGCGGCGTCACGGGCGACGAAGGGCAGGTTCTGGCGCGACAGGGCCAGCGAACTCGGGCCAGTGGCCTTCTCGACGGCAGCCGTCCAGGCCACCATGGTCTCGACGGTATCGCAGGGGCGCCAGACATCCATGTTGGGGATCAGCCGCAGCGTGGCGATCTGCTCGACCGGCTGGTGCGTCGGGCCGTCCTCGCCGAGGCCGATGGAGTCGTGCGTGAACACATAGATCACGCGCTGCTTCATCAGCGCCGACATGCGGAGGGCATTGCGGGCGTATTCCGAGAACATCAGGAAGGTGCCGCCGAAGGGCAGCAGCCCGCCGTGCAGCGCCATGCCGTTCATGATGTGCGCCATGCCGAACTCGCGCACGCCGTAGGAGATGTAATTGCCGCAAGACTTGCCGGAGACATGCTTGCAGCCCGTCCAGTTGGTCAGGTTGGAGCCGGTCAGGTCGGCGGAACCGCCGAGGAACTCGGGCAGGGCCGGGGCCAGGGCGTTGATGGCGATCTGCGAAGCCTTGCGGGTAGCGACGGTTTCGGCCTTGGCGTTGGCACCTTCGATGGCCTTGGCAGCGTGCTCGGCCCACTGGGCGGGCAGCTCGTTGGCCATGCGGCGCTTGAACTCGGCGGCCTCGGCAGGAAAGGCTTTTGCGTAATGTTCGAGCTTCTGGTTCCAGCCGGCTTCCCATTCGGCGCCTTTTTTCTTGGCGTCCCAGGCTTCGTAAACTTCCTTGGGAATCTCGAAGGGGCCGAAGTGCCAGCCGATGTGCGGGCGGGTGAGCGCAATCTCGATGTCGCCGAGCGGCGCGCCATGCACGTCGTGGGTGCCCTGTTTGGACGGCGAACCGGCGCCGATCACGGTCTTGCAGCAGATCAGGGAAGGTTTGTCGGTGACGGCCTTGGCGGCTTCGATGGCGGCGTGCAGGGCCTCGGGATCGTGGCCATTGACGTTCGGCACGACATGCCAGCCGTAGGCTTCGAAACGCTTGGGGGTATCGTCGGTGAACCAGCCCTCGACGTGACCGTCGATGGAGATGCCGTTGTCGTCCCAGAAGGCGGTCAGCTTGCCTAGGCCCCAGGTGCCGGCCAGCGCGCAGGCTTCATGCGAGATGCCTTCCATCAGGCAACCATCGCCGAGGAAGGTCCAGGTGCGGTGATCGACGATCTCATGGCCCGGCTTGTTGAATTCGTTGGCCAGCAGTTTTTCGGCCATGGCCATGCCGACGGCGTTGGTGATGCCCTGGCCGAGCGGGCCGGTGGTGGTCTCGACGCCCGGCGTGTAGCCGAGTTCCGGGTGGCCCGGGGTCTTGCTGTGCAGCTGGCGGAAGCTCTTCAGGTCGTCGATGCTGAGGTCATAGCCGGTGAGATGCAGCAGGGCGTAGATCAGCATCGAGCCGTGGCCGTTCGACAGCACGAAGCGGTCGCGGTTGGCCCATTTAGGGTTGCTGGGGTTGTGGCGCAGGTGGTGGTTCCACAGCACCTCGGCAATCTCGGCCATGCCCATGGGCGCGCCAGGGTGGCCGGAATTGGCCTTCTGCACGGCATCCATGGCCAGGGCGCGGATCGCGCTGGTCAGGTTGTTGAACACGGGCGGCTCGAAATCGCTAAAAGTGGCAGACATGATATTTCCTCCTCGGGAATCCGCGATTATCCGCGAAACCCGGCTTCAGGGGTTGCAGGTATCGGGAGAACGGCTATTTGAACCATGCGTCACAACGCCGTGGCGCGTCGCTTGTTCTCCATCAGGCGCAGGATCATCGGCGTGAAGATCAGTTGCATCGCCAGTTCCATTTTTCCACCCGGCACCACGATGACGTTGGGGCGCGACATGAAGGAATCGTGGATCATCGACATCAGGTAGGGGAAGTCGATGCCCTTCGGGTTGGCGAAGCGGATCACGACGAAACTTTCGTCCGCGGTCGGAATGTCCTGGGCAATGAAGGGGTTCGAGGTGTCCACGGTCGGCACGCGCTGGAAGTTCACATGGGTGCGCGAAAACTGCGGAATGATGTAATTCACATAATCCGGCATGCGCCGCATGATCGTGTCCACCACCGCCTCGGTCGAATAGCCGCGCGCGGATTTGTCGCGAACCAGCTTCTGGATCCATTCGAGGTTGATGATCGGCACCACGCCCACCAGCAGGTCGGCGTGCTGGGCGATATTCACCTGGTCGGTAACGACCGCGCCGTGCAACCCTTCATAGAACAACAGATCGGCGGGCGGCAACTCCTGCCACGGGGTGAAGGTGCCCGGCTCCTGCTTGTACGGCGCGGCTTCGTCGGCGTTGTGCAGGTAGTAACGGCGCCTGCCGGTACCCGTTTCACCATAGGTCTTGAACAGATTTTCCAGCTCATCGAGGATGTTTGTCTCGGGGCTGAAGTGGCTGAAGTGGTTGTTGCCCAGCTTGGCCTGGGCGGCGGCGGCCTCCTTCATCGCCTTGCGGTCGTAACGATGATAGGAATCGCCTTCGACGATCGCGGCGTTGAGTTTTTCGCGCCGAAAGACGTGCTGGAAAGATTTGGTGACCGAGGAAGTGCCCGCCCCCGATGAGCCGGTGATGGCAATGACTGGATGCTTGACCGACATGAAGGTCTCCGGAAAAAAAGTAAGGGAAATTAGCGAAACAGCGAGCGCGAAGAGAACAGTGGCATGTTGTAGCCCTCCAGGTCCTTGCCCTCGACGTATTCGTGGTGGTAATGATGCAGACGCTCCACTTCGTCCTTGGAACCGAAGATGAAGGGGGCGCGCTGATGCAGTTCGCTCGGTTTGATGTCGAGGATGCGGTTGCGGCCGGTAATCGCGGCGCCGCCGGCCTGCTCGATGATGAAGGCAATCGGGTTGGCTTCGTAAAGCAGGCCGAGACGACCGCCCTGCTCGCGCGTGCGCTCATCGTGCGGGTAGAGAAACACCCCGCCGCGCGTCAGGATGCGATAGGCTTCGGCGACCAGCGAGGCAACCCAGCGCATGCCGAAATCCTTGCCACGGGGGCCCTCCTTGCCAGCCATGCACTCCTGCACATAACGGCGCACCGGCGGCTCCCAGAAGCGCTCGTTGGAGGCGTTGATGGCGAAGGTCGAGGCCTCGGCGGGAATGGTGATCTTGGGGTGGGTCAGAATGAATTCGCCGATTTCGCGGTCGAGCGTAAAGCCGTTGACGCCCAGGCCGGTGGTCAGGAGCAGGCGGGTCGAGGCGCCATACTGGACGAGGCCCGCGCACAGCATCTGCGTGCCGGGCTGCAGGAAATCGGCTTCCTTGGGTTTGCGCGCGGGGTCTGGCGCCCGAAAAATCGAAAAGATCGTGCCGCTCTGGAAGTTGATGTCCAGATTCCCCGAACCATTCAAGGGATCGAAGCACAGCAGATATTTACCGCGCGGTTGCCCGGCCGGAATATGGCTGATACCTTGCATATCCTCGGAAGCCATCGCGGCGAGGTGACCCGTGTTGATGCCCGCCTGCAACATGACCTCGTTGGCCAGGGTTTCGAGTTTCGCGTTGAGATCCTTGCCGGTGGCCAGCAGCGCACCTTTGCCGATGGCATTGGCGATGGTCTTGCTGGCAATGGCAATGTCGTTGAGCAGGCCGGTGAAATCGCCGGTGGCTCCCTCGATCTGCCGTTGCTCCTCGTTGATGAACTGCGTCAGTGTGATGCGCCCGACTTGCATGCTCCCTCCTCTTTTGTGTCTGCGGCTTGCCCAATCGACAGCCTGCGGTTTTTTATCTTATCGCGCGCGCCGCCCACACTCCAGAAAAATCCCCGCCCCTGATCAGGGGCGGGGGCAAACTGGCAAATGCCAGAGGGAGTGGAAAACAGCGCCGCGGCAAGCCCGTCAATCAAGCTCGCCGCGTCGGTGATCAAACTCTAATATGTGGTATCTATAAGTACCAGTCATTTTTTCTTATAGTCAGAATAAGCTTTCAATTATTGCCTTGCAGCATATGCCTGCGTCGGGCTGCCTCAAGGCGGCATGCATCCCTTGGAAGGAGCGGCGAGCCGGGTTGAAATAAATCGCGCACTTTCAAGAAGACCCCATACAATGCATTTGTGCAAATTTATGGCCACATTGACCGATTTCATGGACAAAGGCCGCTGGCTGCAAAGAAGTTTGCATATCGCGTCAATGAATGCTCTCCACTCACTCACAGGAAGGATCAAATTTCATGAAGCGTACCTCATTCCTCGCCTCCGCACTGCTTGCCTTTTCACTGTCTGGACTGGCCGCCGCGCAGCAGACCGAAACCTTCGTCAGCGTGACCAGTGCCGACAATCAATCACAAGGCTTTGCGATGGTTCTGGCGACACAAATGGCCGAACAGAAAGCCGCCGTGCGCATCCTGCTGTGTGGCCCGGCCGCCCAGTTGGCGCTGAAAACCTATGAGCCTGCCGCCCTCAAACCGCGCAATGTCACGCCCAAGCAGATGATGCAGGGGCTGATCAAGAATGGCGCGACGGTCGAGGTCTGTGCGCTCTTCCTGCCCAACGTCGATCGCACCCCGGCCGATTTGATCGAAGGCGTGGCCGTTGCCAAACCGGCGGAAGTCGCGACCTACATGCTGAAACCTGGCGTGCGGACGTTCGGCTTCTAATCTGGAACGCGGGCGCGGTGAAGCGCGCCCGCTATTCGCCCACCACGTCCGCCCCCTTGGGCGGCACGAAACGGAATGTGTCCTTGGCCAAACGCGGGTTTGGCTGAAATTCGGTGAACAACAGCGTCGTGGTTTGACCGAAGTTGTCACGCACTTCCATCAGGCGCGGCAGGTTGTCGCGCATGCCGATGCGCACCCGCGCGAATGCACCGTCGCTGGCTTTCGGCACGGCATCGACAATCTCCAGACCGTCGGCAACACCCGCCTCCGTCAGCGTAAAATGCTTGTCGAGCGACTCGCCGGTCAACAGCGCGGCGGGGCTGGCGCCAAGTGCTTTGTCCACTTTATTGACGGTAACCTGATTCAGGTCGGCGTCAAAGCTCCAAAGCTTTTCGCCATCGGCGACCAGCAGCAGCGCATAAGGCTTTTCGTAGGCCCAGCGCAACTTGCCCGGCCGGGCGAAGACGAACTGGCCCGTCGAATTTTGCGGCTTGCGGCCGGACTTGGTGGCGACGCTCTGAGCGAAGCTGCCTTGCGCTGACTGGGTGTTGGCCCAGAAGGCCTTGAGTTGGTCGAGACCGCTGGCGGCGGCGAGGCCGGAAAAAAACAGGCCGCAGAGAATAAAGAGGGTACGCATGAGAGCATTATCGCCCAACAGCAACAAAAGTCGGCGCTGGCGACACGGCGGCACCACTCCAGAAACGGCCTGAAGGAGTTATCTGATGAGACTCTCCCTGCGTTTCGTTCTCCCGTTGATGCTCGTCTTGGCGGGCATCGCCTACGCCGTCGCCCCCTTGGTCGACCAATTGACCCTGCGCTGGTTCGTGCGCGATCTCGACATCCGGTCGTCGCTGATTGTCAACACCATCCAAGAGCCGCTGCAGGAGCAGCTTGCGGCCGGCAAGAAGGCCAAGATCGGGGAATTCTTCAACCGCATCACCCAGGACGAACGCCTCTATGCCGTCGGCTACTGCGCCGCGCCGCAGGGCCCGGCACTCGCCAGCCGCTCGCTTCCGGCGGAGATCCGTTGTGCCGAACTCGACCGCTGGGAGGGACCGGGCGATCACCTGTTGCCGAGCGCCCGGGGACCCCTGCACGTGGCGGTTCAGCCGATGACCAGCGAGGTCGCGCCGGGGGGCAAGCTGGTGCTGGTTCATGACATGAGCTTCGTCACCCGCCGCAGCGAGGAAACCAAGCGCTACGTGTTCTACTTCTTCATGGCGCTGGCGGCCGTGGTTTCCCTGATCACGGTGATCATCGCGCAGCTCTCATGGCGCGGCTGGATGGCCGGGATGCACTCCCTGCTGCGCGGCGAGGGGCTGCTGCGGCAGCCGGACCCAGGCGCACAACCCGACAGGCCCGAGTTCAAGCCCATCGCCCGCGACCTGCAGCGGCTGATTCGCGAACTGGAGGCCGAGACGCGCGCGCGGGACGAAAGCCAGATCACTTGGACGCCCGAATCCCTGCGCACCATTCTCCACGGCGAACTGCGCGGCGAGGACGTGATCGTGGTTTCCAACCGCGAACCCTACATCCACCAGCGCCGCGGCGAGCACATCGAGGTGCAGCGGCCGGCCAGCGGGCTGGTCACGGCACTGGAACCGATCATGCGCGCCTGCTCGGGTACCTGGATCGCCCATGGCAGCGGCTCGGCCGACCGCGACGTCGTCGATAAGCACGATCACATCGCGGTGCCGCCGGAAAAACCCGCCTACCAGATCCGCCGCGTCTGGCTGACCGCAGAGGAGGAGGCCGGCTACTACTACGGCTTCTCCAATGAAGGTCTCTGGCCGCTCTGCCATATCGCCCATGTGCGGCCCACCTTCCGCTCGGGCGACTGGGCACAGTATGTCGCGGTCAACCGCAAGTTCGCCCAGGCGGTGGTGAGCGAGGCCAAGACCAAAGCCCCCATCGTCCTGGTGCAGGACTATCACTTCGCGCTGTTGCCGAAGATGATCCGCGAGGAACTGCCGGATGCGACGGTGATCGCCTTCTGGCACATCCCGTGGCCCAACCCCGAGTCCTTCGCCATCTGCCCCTGGCGGGATGAAGTGGTGGCGGGACTGCTGGGCAGCAGCATTCTCGGTTTCCACACCCAGTTTCACTGCAATAATTTCGTCGGCACGGTGGATCGTTTTCTCGAAGCGCGGGTCGATCGGGAATCCTTCACCGTCTCCTTCGGCGGCAAACTTACGGCCGTGCGCCGCTACCCGATTTCCATCGCCTGGCCACCGGAAGCTGAAATGCTGCAAAAGGATGTGTCGGCCTGCCGTGCCGACATCCGTCAAATGAACGACCTGCCGGCCGAGCACAAGCTCGGCATCGGCGTCGACCGCCTCGACTACACCAAGGGCATCGTGGAACGCTTCCGTGCCATCGAGCGTCTGCTGGAGTTGAATCCGCAGTGGGTCGGCCGCTTCACCTTTGTCCAGATTGCCGCGCCGACGCGCTCGGGCATCGACGAATACCAGCATCACGAGGCGCAGGTGCGGGCCATGGCCACGCGCATCAACGGCCGCTTCGAGCACCAGGGGCCGCCGCCCATCGTGCTCAAGGTCGAGCATCATGAGCCGCGCGAGGTATACGAGTATTTCCGCGCCGCCGACCTCTGCTTTGTCAGCAGCTTGCACGACGGCATGAACCTGGTCGCCAAGGAATTCGTCGCGGCCCGCGACGACGAGCGCGGCGTCCTCATCCTCTCCCAATTCACCGGCGCCGCCCGGGAGTTGCCGGAGGCGCTGATCGTCAATCCTTACGATGCCGACCAGTGCGCCGCCGCCCTGCACCTGGCGCTGGTCATGCCGGCAAACGAGCAGCGCGATCGCATGCGCTTGATGCGCGGGCTGGTGGCCGAGTTCAACGTCTTCCGCTGGGCCGGCCGCATGCTGCTGGATGCGGCCGCCATGCGCCGCCGCAGCCGCCTGATCGACAAGCCCGGCGCCGCGAACTCATGAAGACGCCGCGCCCCAGCCTCCCTCCGGCGCCCTGCATCGATTGGGCCTATTTTCTCGATGTCGATGGAACCCTGATCGACATCGCCGACACGCCGGACGCCGTCCGGGTCGATACCGCGCTGCTCGACCTGATAGCGCGCCTATACCGGGCCAGCGACGGTGCGGTCGCGCTGGTCAGCGGCCGCGCGCTGTCGGATCTGGAGAGCCGTCTCGGCATGCTGCGTCTGCCGCTGGCCGGGCAACACGGGCTGGAACGCCGCGATGCCGCCGGGCGCCTGTGGATTCACCCCGCGCCGCCGGCGGCCAAGTGCGCGATCAAGGAGGCGCTGGCACCGGCGCTGGCGCGTCACCCCGGCCTTCTGCTCGAGGACAAGGGCCTGACGCTCGCGCTGCACTACCGCCTGGCGCCGCACCTTGCCGCCTACGCGCATCGACTGATGGCAAGGTTGGCGGAGGCGGCCGGTGGCGGGCTCGAACTGCAGCACGGGAAGCGCGTGGTGGAAGTGAAGCCGGCGGGCATCGACAAGGGCACCGCTGTCGCCGAATACCTGGACGAGTCACCGTTCCGAACGCGGCGCCCGGTGTTTATCGGCGATGATCTCAACGACGAGCACGGCTTCGCCGCGGTGAACAAGATGAATGGAATCTCCATAAAGGTGGGTAGGGGCGGCAGTTGCGCCCGCTACCGTTTGCCCAACGTGTCAGCGGTGCGTAACTGGCTGGCTACGGCACTGGAAAGGAAAACATGAGCAACCTGGACCTTGCGCTGATCGGCAACTGCACCGTCGGTGCGCTTGTCGATGAACGGGCGACCATCAGCTGGGGGTGTTTCCCTCGGTTTGACGGCGACCCGATGTTCTGTTCCCTACTCAAGGATTCGTCCGATTATGGCTTTTTCGCCGTGGAACTCGGCGACTGCGAACGGGCCGAACAGCACTATCTCGAGAACACGGCGATTCTGGTGACGCGCCTCCACGACTGTAATGGCGGCGCCGTTGAAATCACGGACTTCGCGCCCCGCTTCGGTAAGTACGGCCGCATGTTCCGGCCCATGATGCTGGTGCGCCGGGTCAAGCGGCTTACCGGCAGTCCGCGCCTGACCGTGCGCCTTCGCCCCGCCTGCGACAACGGTGCCGGGCGGCCGGAAGTCACCTGGGGCAGCAATCACATCCGCTATGTGGCGCCGACGCTCACGCTCAGGCTGACCACCGACGCCTCCCTGACCTCCATCCTCCAGGAAACTCCCTTCTTCCTCGAGGACACCATCACGCTCCTGCTCGGAGCGGACGAAACCGTGCACGAGGCGGCCGGCGAAGTCGGCCGCCGTTTCCTCGACGAGACCGCTCAATACTGGCACGAGTGGGTGCGCTTCCTGGGGATCCCCTACGAATGGCAGGAGGCCGTGATTCGCGCGGCGATCACCCTCAAGCTCAACGCCTACGACGACACCGGAGCCATCGTTGCCGCCATGACCACCTCCATCCCCGAGGCGGCCGGCAGTGGCCGCAACTGGGATTACCGCTACTGCTGGCTACGCGACGGCTATTTCGTCGTCAACGCCCTGAATCGGCTGGGCGCGACTCGCACCATGGAGCGCTATCTCGGCTACATCGTCAATATTGCCGCCAATGCCGGGGGCGGTCCGCTGCAGCCGGTCTACGGCATCGACGGCCGGGTGGATCTGGATGAAAGGGAGGTTCCGGCGTTGGCAGGCTATCGCGGCATGGGGCCGGTGCGCATCGGCAACCTGGCCTATCGCCAGGTACAGCACGACGTATACGGTTCCGCCATCCTCGCCGCCACCCACATCTTTTTCGACCAGCGCCTCACCCGGCGGGGCGACGAAGCCCTGTTTCACCGTCTCGAACCTCTGGGCGAACAGGCCATGCGCTGCCATGACCAGCCGGATGCCGGCCTCTGGGAACTGCGCGGCAGCGCGCGCGTGCATACCTTCTCCGCCGTGATGTGCTGGGCTGCCTGCGATCGTCTGGGCCGGATCGCCACCCGGCTGGGGCTGGCCGAGCGAGCCACCTACTGGCTCGATCAGTCGCGGCGGATTCATGAAACCGTCAGCCGACGTGCCTGGAACGAACGACGCGGCGCCTTCGTCTCCACCTTCGAGGGCGAGGCGATGGATGCGAGCCTCCTGCTGCTGGCCGAGGTCGGTTTCCTCGATGCGGCCGACCCGCGCTTTGCCGCCACGGTCGGCGCCGTCGAGAAGGACCTGCGCCGCGGCGATTTCATTTTCCGCTACGTCGAGAAGGACGACTTCGGCGAGCCGGAGAATGCCTTTCTCGTCTGCACTTTCTGGTATGTCAATGCCCTGGCCGCGCTGGATCGTCGCGAGGAGGCGCGCGAGCTCTTCGAGAAATTGCTGGCCTGCCGCAACCGCCATGGCTTGCTGGCGGAACACATCGATACCCGCGGCGGCGAACAGTGGGGAAACTTCGTCCAGACCTACAGCATGGTCGGGCTGATCAATGCCGCAATACGGCTGTCGATACGCTGGGACCAGGCTTTTTGATCACGACGAGCAGCTACTCAGATAGCCGGCAGCCGGCGCGGCAGACCGAGCAGGATGTTCATGCGCGATGTGCCTCGTCAAGTTCTGTCGGGATCAGGCGAGGCGGCCGCTGCACTTACCGGCTGCTCTCGTCGCGTAGCGGCGGCGGGTCTGCCGACGGCTTGACAGCTTCCGTCCCGGCAAGCAGCGCGCGCAAGCCGACATAAGGTTTTTCCGGTTTCGGCTCCGTCGTCCCGGCCGCGGGAGCCAGCCGCGCCAGTTCGGCTGCAAGTTCGCTGTTGCGCCGCTGGTGTTCCGCCACGTCCCGCTCCAGATCGGCGATCTGGCGGCGCAGGCGCGCCAACGTCCATTGCCCCCGGATCACCGAAGGGAAAGACAGCAGGGCCGTGATCAGCGCGCCCAGTCCCAGCGCCAGCAGCAGCACGATGGCGAGCGAGCC
>JAUSBB010000155.1 GCA_030652245.1 Rhodocyclaceae bacterium
CCACGCCGTCCTGCCAGCGCCGACTTTTACCGACGACGGCAGCACCCTGCCCCTCGACAGCTACGCCGAACGCGCTTATCTCGCCTACGCGATGAGCGTGGTGAAGAGCCGTGCCCTGCCGCAGGTCGAGGACGGCATGAAACCCGTGCAGCGCCGCATCCTGCATGCGATGAACGAAATGCGGCTGGCCGCCACCGCCAAGCACGTCAAGAGCGCGCGCGTGGTGGGCGACGTGATCGGCAAGTTCCACCCGCACGGCGACAGCAGCATTTATGACGCCATGGTGCGCGTGGCGCAGGACTTCTCGCTGCGTTATCCGCTCGTAGACGGCCAGGGCAATTTCGGTTCGCGCGACGGCGATGGCGCGGCGGCGATGCGCTACACCGAGTGCCGCCTGACGCCGATTGCCGAACTGTTGTTGGCGGAAATCGATCGGGGCACGGTCGACTTCGTGCCCAACTACGACGGCACGCTGACCGAACCCGCGCTGCTGCCGGCCCGGCTGCCCTTCGTCCTCTTGAACGGCGCCTCGGGCATTGCCGTCGGCATGGCGACCGAAATTCCGCCGCACAACCTGCGCGAGGTGGCTGATGCTCTTAAGCTGCTGATCAGGAAGCCGGCCGCCCCGCTCGAAGAAGTGCTGACCGTGCTGCCGGGGCCGGACTTCCCCGGCGGCGGCCAACTGATTGCGCCCGCCGCCGACATCCGCGCGGCTTACGCCGGCGGCCGCGGGTCCTTGCGCATGCGCTGCCGCTGGCGCATCGAGGAACTGGCGCGTTCTCAGTGGCGCGTCATCGTGTACGAACTGCCGCATGGCGTATCAACGTCCCAGGTGCTTTCGGAAATCGAGGCCGTCACCAATCCGCAGCCGCGCACCGGCAAGAAGGATATTTCGCAGGAGCAGAAAAACCTCAAGCAGGTGATGCTCGGCGTGCTGGACGCCGTGCGCGACGAGTCGAACGAAAAGGACCCCGTGCGCATCGTGCTGGAACCGAAAAGTTCACGCGTACCGCAGGACGAATTCATGGCCGTGCTGCTGGCGCGCACCAGCCTCGAAGCCAACGTTTCGCTCAACATGACGATGATCGGCACCGATGGTAGGCCGGCGCAGAAGCCGCTGCTGACCATCCTGCACGAGTGGATCGCCTTCCGCCATGTCACGGTCGAGCGGCGCAGCAAACACCGGCTGAATGAGGTCGAGCGTCGCCTGCACATTCTCGCCGGCCGCATGACGGCCTTCCTCTCCATCGACCAGATCATCAGGACGATCCGCGCGGCTGACGAGCCGAAGGCGGAACTGATGAGCAAATTCAAGCTGTCGGAGATCCAGGCCGAGGACATCCTCGAAATCCGCCTGCGCCAACTGGCGCGCCTCGAAGGCATCAAGATCGAACAGGAGCAGCAGGCACTGACCGAGGAGGCCAAGGATCTGCGCCGCGTCCTGGAGGACCGGGGGGCACTGACCAAGCTCGTCGTCCGCGAAATCACCGAGGACGCGAAGAAATACGGCGACGCGAGAAGGACGCTGATCGAAACCGTCGCCCCCGTCAGCACCGCCGAAGTCGCCGTTCCCGACGAACCGGTGACGGTGATCCTCTCGGCAAACGGCTGGGTGCGCTCGCGCCAGGGGCATGGCATCGACCCCTCCAGCATCGCCTACAAGAGCGGCGACAGCCCGCTGCTGGTGATGGAAGCGCGCACCGTCTGGCCGCTGGTCATCATCGACACCCACGGACGGGCTTACAGCGTGCGCGTCGCCGACCTGCCGGGCGGGCGTGGCGACGGCGCGCCCATCAGCACATTCGTCGAATTTCAGGATGGCGGCAAACTCGCCCAGGCCATTACCGATACAACCGACGCGCAGTATCTCTTTGCCAACTCTGCTGGCTACGGCTTCATCGCCAGCATCGGCGATCTCGTTTCGCGCAATCGCGCCGGCAAGGCCTTCATGACGCTTGAAAAAGGCGAACAGCCACTGCTTCCCGCAGAAGTCGGCGCTGGCGGGACGGCGTCAGTGGCAGCCATCTCGCAGGCCGGCCGCCTGTTGGTATTTCCGGTGGCCGAAATGAAGACCATGAGCAAAGGTCGTGGCCTGATCATCCAGAGCATCGGTCCCAAGGACGAACTCGTGGCGGTCGCCATCGGCGACGGCGCCGCCTTCACGGTCAGCGGCATCGGTCGCGGCGGCAAACCCGCCGAATACCGGATCACCGCCAAGGAGCTCGCCAACCATCGCGGCAGCCGCGCCCGCAAGGGACAACCGATCGACTCGAAGATCAAACCAACGGGCCTGGCGGCCAGCTAGCAAACTATTCCAAACTGCTATAATCCGCAGGCTTATGAGTGCCGAGAAAAAAGAACCCGCTACCCGCTACTGCTATCACTGCCGCACCCACCATCCGGTGGAGGAGATGAAGCTGCTCATCACCAAGACCGGCTCGCGTTGGCGTTGCGTCAAGAGCATCGAAGCCGTGCGCCGCTCGAAAGATGAGCGTGACCAATACGGTCGCCAGGTCTCCGCCGCCAATCAGGCCGAAGCATCCGGCCGGGCGCGCATCCTGAACAAGATCCAGTCAGAGAAGTAGACCCGCCATCCCCCAGCCCCTTCCTCGCGGAAGGGGAGACTTGTGGCTCGCTGCGCTCGTTTGTTACGGGGCGCACCCGTTCATGTTTGGGAGCAGATTGCGCCTGGCGGCGCGTGCCGCCTTTCCTTGGGGCGGCCCGGCGGAAAGGCTATGCCTGCAACTTGTCGGGCAGTCCGGACATGCGCCCGGCGCGGTTTTCGCTGGTCGCTTGCAGGATGGGCTCCGTCGCCCACAGGCTGAGATGGCGCTTCGCCCGGGTCACGCCGGTATAAACCAGCTCGCGCGTGACCACTGCTGAAGCCGTTCCTGGCAGGACCAGCATGACCCGTTCGAATTCCGAGCCCTGCGCCTTATGCACCGTCATCGCCCAGGCCACTTCCCAGTCCGGCAGGCGGGCGAAGGGAATCCAGCGCGGTAGGGCGAACGCGCCATCACCTGCGTTGGCGTTGGCGAAACAGACCTTGAGACTGCCGTCGACCGGATCGGGCAATACCAGGCCGATGTCACCGTTGAAAAGACGCAACAGCGGGTCGTTCCTGACAACCATGACCGGCGTGCCCGATTGAGCCAGCGCCCCATCGGGCTGGGAGAGCGCCCGGTTGATCTCGGCGACATCCTGCCGGTGCGCACAGAGCACGCGAAAGCGCTGGAAGCGTTCAAACAGTTCGCCCGCCGGCAAGCCTTCCGCCACGGCCTCCCGATAGGCCTGGTAGCCGTCCCGCGCGGCGGCAGCCAGCTCCTGCGTGTCAGAGCGCGGCTGCCAGTCGAGATCGTCCGTGGCGGATTGCAACTGAGCGAGGGTCCCCGCCGCGTCCCCGGTCCGCAAGGCTTCGGCCAGCCGAGCGATGCCGCTCTCGCCGGCGAAGCGAAAACGGGTGGCCAGCGTCGCCACGCAAAGCGCCAACTGCTTGCTGGCGCACAGATCGGCAAAGACCGCGCCCGCTTCGACGGCGGCCAACTGGTCGCGGTCGCCGAGCAGGATCAGGCGGGCGGCGGCGGGCAACGCATCGAGCAGATGACACATCAGCGACAGGTCGATCATCGAGGCTTCGTCGACCACCAGCACGTCCGCAACCAGCGGCCGTTCCCGGCAATGATAAAAACCGCTGCCATCAGCGCGCATGCCCAGCAAGCGGTGCAGCGTTTGCCCCTCCGGCGCGGCGGCCACGCCCGCAGCGCGCAGCGCCTCGGTCATGCGCGCGGCGGCCTTACCGGTCGGCGCGGCAAGCGCGATGCGCAAGGCGGCATTTTCCTCAAGCAGCAAGGCGATGATGCGCGCCAGCGTATGCGTCTTGCCGGTACCCGGGCCGCCGGAAATCACCGCCAGCCGGTGCGTAAACGCAATACGCGCCGCATTCTGCTGTCCCGCATCGGCGAAACGGCCGGCCAGCGCCGCCTGCATTGCAGCGCCGAGCGCCGCCGGAACCTTCGCCCGCGCCTGCAGATCATGCGCAACCTGCTGTTCATACGCCCAGTAACGCCGCAGAAACAGGCGTCGCCCATCCCACACCAGCGGTGTCAGTTCATCGGCGCCACCGACAATGGCCATTTCCTGCAGGCGCGCGCGCAACCTGGCCCGCGCTCTGCCATCCATCTCCCCCGCCCAGGGCCCCCAGCCCGCCTCCTGGTCGAGATCGGCGCAGACATGGCCATCCTGCGTGGCCTGACAGGCCAGCGCCACGGCCAG
>JAUSBB010000156.1 GCA_030652245.1 Rhodocyclaceae bacterium
CAGATGAAGCCGTCGCCGGTGAATTTGTCGAACCAGCCGTTGTGATAGCACAGCACGGTGCGGAATTCGCCGACGAAGTCGTCAAGGATGTTGGCGAATTGCAGGATGTCGATCGACTCCTTCATCACCGAACTGGAGCGGCGGATATCGGCCGTCATCACAATGGCTTCGACCGGCAGACGCTCGGTGATGGCGCGGCGAATGCGCGGTGAAACGTCGGTGCGCGTCGGATCGAAACGGTCGCGCGGTGCATGCCGCTGCAACTGCCGGTCGACTTGCGCGCCGTGCAGGTCCTGAATGACCTCTTGCAGATGTTCAATGACGTTGATGCGATCCATCGCGGGGGGGCGCTTGAAATCCCATGCTCATGGTAGGGCGGCTAGCTTAACATCTTGGCGGTGAGTCTTGCTCGACTTCCAGTAAAAGTCGGCGCTGGCGGGACGGCGTCAATCCGTGGCGTCCGGCGTGATGCGGCCGGCCAGATAGCGCTCGAGGTGGCGGTCGGTGATGTTGATGTGGCTGATAAACCAGTCCAACAGCAGGAACTGGCAGCGGAAGGCCAGGCGTAATGACGAGGTTCTGCCGTTATGGATTTCCGCCGCGAGGATGTCGAGAAATTCGCGAAATTTTTCGTGCTGCTGGCGGTGCTCGGCTAACGGTGAATGCGGGTAGCCATGCGCCTGCATCAAGAGTTCCTCGGCGGCGAAGTGTTCGGCCGTCCATTCGACCAGTTTGCCGACCAGGCGCCCGGCGGTGCCGGGAGAATCCTGCTGCAAGGCTTCCGAGAGGGCGACAATCTGGCCGAAAATCGCCTGATGCATGTCATCCAGCCCGGCCAGGCCCAGCAGATATTCCTGACGCCAGTGCGTGGCGCTGTCGGTTTCGCCGGCTTCGCCCGTGTGGGCGCGATTGGCCTGACGGCAACGTTGCCAATACACCGCCGCCGGCGTGTCGCCCGGGTTTTGTTCCAGGCAGTCGCCGAACAGGGTCAGCGCATCTTCCATGCGGCGGAAGTGGTAGTGGGCGAGCGCATTTTCGAAGGTGCCCAGGCTGGCCAGCTTGGCCGCCTTGAGCGGCGCCGGATCGGCGTCGAAGACCTCGTAGATCGACTGCGCCAGATGCTTGCCGCGCACGCGCACGCGATCGATGAAACGGATCGAGAAGTCGGCCGGGTGGCGAATGCTGTTGAGCGTGTGTTGGGTGATCAGGATCGGCGTCTGGTAGGTCTTGGTCAGGGCCTCGACGCGCGAAGCCAGATTGACGGCGTCGCTGATCACCGTGACTTCCATGCGGCTGGCGCCACCGATCACCCCCAGCATCAACAAGCCGGAATTCATGCCGATGCCGATCTTCACCTCGGTGGCGCCGCGCCGCTCCGGGTGGTCCGGCGGGAGTTCGGTGAGCAACTGGGTGCGCTGGGCATTGAAATGATTGAGTTCGGCGAGCATGCTGATTGCCGCGGCGAGGGCGTCATCGCCCCGCGCCGGGAACAGCGCCATGACCGAATCGCCGATATATTTGTCGATGAAGCCGCCGTGCGCCAGCACCACCGGTTCCATGAAGCTCAGATAGGCGTTGATGAAATCGAAGCACTGTTGCGGCGACATGCGTTCCGACATCGAGGCGAAGCCGCGAATATCGGAGAACAGGATCGTCATTTTCTTTTCGGCCTGATTGCCCCAGTCGACGTCGAGAATGCTTTCCTTGCCCAGCAGTTCGAGGAGTTGCGGGGGGACGAAGCGCGCATAGGCCGCCTGCACCTGGGAGAGCCGCCGCTCGACCCCCTGGCGGGTGGCCACCTCCGCTTCCATGCGCGCGCGCTGACGCCGCAGTTCGTCATCCGCGCGGGGGGCTTGCAAGGGGGTGGCGTTGATATCCATGGCGCCGGGTTTGGTCATTTGCTCCATTGTATGCAAAACAGAAAAGACTTTTGCTTTGACAATCAAAAAGAAACGGCTACAATGCGCGCCTTTCTGCTTCAACCCATCCATTCAGGAAATCCGCATGCCCGGTATTCGCGTCAAGGAAAACGAGCCTTTCGAGGTTGCCATCCGCCGCTTCAAGCGCACCATCGAGAAGGCCGGTACGCTCACTGAATTGCGTTCAAGAGAGTTTTACGAAAAGCCCACCTCCGAGCGCAAGCGCAAGTTGTCCGCTGCCGTGAAGCGCCATCACAAGCGCATCCGCAGCCAGCTCCTGCCGCCAAAGATGTATTGATTCACTGGCTGCCTGCTTAGTCAACAATTAAGCAGCAGGCGCTAGTAGCCGATACCGCCCCGGTGACCACTGTGGGCGGTTTTGTCGTTTCTGGTTTCGGAGAATCAAATGTCCCTCAAAGCCCGCGTCACCGAAGACATGAAGCTCGCCATGAAGGCGAAAGAGGCCGCCCGCCTTGGCGCCATCCGTCTGCTGCTTGCCGCCATCAAGCAGCGCGAGGTGGATGAGCGCATCGAGCTGGACGATGCGGCGGTCATTGCCGTCATCGAAAAGATGCTGAAGCAGCGCAAGGATTCGATCACCCAATATGAGGCTGCCAAGCGCCAGGATCTGGCCGACGTTGAAAAGTTCGAAATTGAAGTGCTCACGACCTACATGCCACAGGCCATGAGCGCCGCCGAGGTCGAAATGATCATTGCCGAAGCGCTCGCCGCTTCCGGCGCAACATCTCCGGCGGACATGGGCAAGGTGATGGCGCTGGTCAAGCCGCGGATTGCCGGGCGCGCCGACATGGGCGAAGTCTCGAAGCTGGTCAAAGCGAAGCTGGCCTGATCGTCCAGCGGCGCACCGTGGATAATGGACGCCGATGATCCCGGACAGCTTCATTCAGGAACTGCTTGCGCGCGTTGATATCGTCGACGTCGTCGAGCGTTACGTCCCGCTGAAAAAGGCTGGCGCGAATTACCAGGCCTGCTGCCCGTTTCACTCCGAAAAGACCCCCTCGTTTACCGTCAGTCCGGCCAAGCAGTTTTTCCACTGCTTCGGTTGCGGCGCCCACGGCAGCGCCGCGGGCTTCGTCATGCAGTATGCCGGGCTCGGTTTTGTCGAGGCCGTGGAGGAACTTGCCAATAGCCTGGGCATGCCCGTGCCGCGCGAAGTTGGCGCGCACTCGCAACAGAAGGCGCGCCAGGCACCACTGACCGAGCGCATGGCGGTCGCCGCGCGTTTCTACAAGGATCAGCTCAAGGCGTCGGGCAAGGCCATCGACTACCTCAAGGGGCGCGGCTTGACGGGCGAAATTGCCGCGCGCTATGGTCTGGGCTATGCGCCGGACGAGTGGCAAGGCCTGCAGCGTGTTTTTGACGACTACACCGCGCCGGCGCTCGCCGAATGCGGCCTGGTGGTCGATAGCGAGCAGGGGCGGCGCTACGACCGCTTTCGCGACCGCATCATGTTTCCCATTCTGGATCAGCGCGGCAACGTCATCGGTTTCGGCGGCCGGGTGTTCGGCGCCGCCAGGGATGCCGCTGCAGAAGGGGCGCCCGCTGTGGCGCCAACTGGCCCCAAATATCTCAATTCGCCGGAAACGCCCCTGTTTCAGAAGGGGCAGGAACTCTACGGCCTGCCGCAGGCACGCCAGGCCATGCGCGCCGAGGATCGCGTAATCGTCGTCGAGGGTTACATGGATGTCGTCGCGCTGGCCCAGTTTGGCGTGGGCAACGCCGTCGCCACGCTGGGCACCGCCACCACCTCGACCCATGTGCGCAAATTGTTGCGGCAGGCCGCGCAGGTCGTCTTCTGTTTTGACGGCGACACCGCCGGCAAAAAGGCCGCCTGGCGCGCGCTCGAAGCCAGCCTGGACGTGCTCACCGACGACAAGCTGGTCGGCTTTCTTTTCCTGCCGGCCGAGCATGATCCGGACAGTTTTGTGCGGGCCGAGGGCGCTGATGCCTTTCGCCGTCTGGCGGCGCAACCGACCACGCTGACCGAACTGCTCATGCGCGAGCTCAAGTCGGGCGTCGATCTGGCCACCGCCGAAGGCCGCGCCCGTCTGGTGCATGAAGCCAAGCCCTATCTGGTGAAGCTCGCCGCGCCCTTGCTGCGCCTGCAACTGACGCGCGCCGTGGCCGAAGCGGCCGCGCTCGGCCCCGCCGAGGTCGAAGCGCAGTGCGGGCTCAAGCCGCAGCCGCGCGGCCGTCCCGCCCCGCCCAGGAACCGCCAGCGGCCGGCGCCGCACGCGCTGGAGCGCAACCTCCTCATCGCTGTGTTGCGTCACCCGGAACGGGCCGCCCGCCTGCCGCCCGACTTGCTGGATCTGCTGGCGCCTGACAATGCCGAGGGCGCGGCCCTGTTCGCCCTGGCCGAGGCGGTTGATCATGCGACGCTGGCCGGGGGCAATCTCGGCCGGTTGATCGAGCATTTTCGCGGCACCCCGCACGAAGAGGTGATTGCCCTGCTGGCCGGGCAGATCGAGGAGAGCCAGGGGGATGATGGCGAGCAGGAAGCGGTGTTCATCGATACCCTGGAGCGCCTGCGCGACCGGGCGCGGTCCCGGCAGATCGACGCGTTGAACGTCCGGGCCCGCGCCGGGGCGCTTTCCCCGGCGGAAATGCAGCAGCTTCTTGATCTGCTTGCCAAAAAAAGAGCAGTATAATCACGGGTTCCGCCGTGATTCGAGCCGAGCCCGCGCCCATGTCAAAATCTACTGCCAAAGCTTCACCCCGGCCCGCCGCAAAAGCGGCCGCCAAAAACAGTGTCGCAGCCAAAGTGAAGTCGTCCCAATCCGCCGCCAAGGCGGTGGCGAAAGTCGCTCCGACGGTCGCCACCAAGGCGGCCACCAAGCCTGCCCCCAAGGCCTCCAGCAAGCCCGGCAAGACGGTACATCTGCCGCCTGCCGAGAAATTGCACGAAACATTGCACGAAACTGCGCACGGCAAAGCGGCCAGGGCGCCCAAAGTGGTGGTCGCGGTCGCGCCCGAACCCGTGGCGGTCGCCCCGGTGGTGATTGAGGCGGTAA
Organism: Rhodocyclaceae bacterium; assembly: GCA_030652245.1. Taxonomy (GTDB): domain Bacteria; phylum Pseudomonadota; class Gammaproteobacteria; order Burkholderiales; family Rhodocyclaceae; genus Sulfuricystis. The sequence continues at coordinate 4,955 of JAUSBB010000156.1, forward strand.
CCCCCCACATCCGGCCGCACCGGGCCAAAAAGATCAAAGACAAGCAAATGCTGGCCGCGCTCGAACAGTCGCAGCCCGTGACCGTTGATCTGGAAGCGCGCCGCACGCGCCTGAAAACCCTGATCACGCTGGGCAAGGAGCGCGGCTTCCTGACCTATGGCGAGATCAACGACCACCTGCCGGACGACCTGGTCGATGCCGAACAGATCGAGTCGATCATCAGCACCTTCAACGACATGGGCATCCAGGTCTATGACCAGGCGCCCGCGCCCGAGGACATGTTGTTGAACGAGCAGGCCACCGCCCCGGTGGATGCCGCCGACGCGGAGGAGCAAGCCGAGCAGGCCCTGTCCTCGGTCGATTCCGAGTTCGGCCGCACCACCGACCCGGTGCGCATGTACATGCGCGAAATGGGCACGGTCGAACTGTTGACGCGCGAAGGCGAGATCGAGATCGCCAAGCGGATCGAGGAAGGCCTGCGGCACATGGTGCTGGCGATTTCCGCCTGCCCGACGACCATCATCGAAATTCTCGACATGGCCAACAAGGTTGCCATGGACGAGATGCGCATCGATGAAGTGATCGACGGCCTGCTTGATCCCAGCGCGCCGAACGAGGACATCGATGCCAAGGCCGGTGACGAGGATGAGGAAGGCGGCGTTGACGCGCTGGATATCGACGAGGACGACGAAGAAGCCGCCGAGGCCAGGGTGGTCGCCTCGCTGCTGCGGCTGAAGCAGGATGCCCTCGGGCGCTTCGCCATCATTCACCAACTGTATGGCAAGCTGATGCCGGCGCTGGTCAAGCGCGGCTCGCAGGACAAGGCTTATCTGCGCATCCAGCGGCTGATTTCGGATGAGCTGATGAACATCCGTTTCACCGCGCGGACCATCGAACGCCTGTGCGACTCGGTGCGGGGCATGGTCGAAGCGGTGCGCAACCACGAGCGCAAGATTCTGCACCTCTGCGTGGATAAGACCCACATGCCGCGCGCCCACTTCATCAAGGTGTTCCCGGGCAACGAAACCAACATGGAATGGCTGAAGGGCGAAGTGCAGTCGGGCAAGCCCTATGCCGCCGTGCTGATGCGCCAGGCCCCGGCCATCCTCGAAGAACAGCAGGCCCTGATCGACCTGCAGGATCGCATCGGCATCCCGATCAAGGAACTCAAGGACATCAACAAGAAGATGTCCACCGGCGAGGCCAAGGCGCGCCGCGCCAAGCGCGAGATGACAGAAGCCAACCTGCGCCTGGTCATTTCGATCGCCAAGAAATATACCAATCGCGGCCTGCAGTTTCTCGATCTGATCCAGGAAGGCAACATCGGCCTGATG
>JAUSBB010000173.1 GCA_030652245.1 Rhodocyclaceae bacterium
CAGGCGCAGAAAACGGCGATTACCCAGCAGCTCGAATCGGCCAAGCGCAACTTCGAGGTCGGCACGGCCACCATCACCGACACGCACGAGGCCCAGGCGCGCTTCGACCTGACCGTCGCGCAGGAAATCGCCGCCGAGAACGATCTGACCGTCAAGCGGCAGACCCTGCTGACCTTGACTGGCAAGGACGCCATTGCTCTGAAAGTCTTAATGCCCAACGTGCAGATCGGCCGCCCGCAGCCCGACGACATCGTCCAGTGGGTGGCCTCCGCCGAAACCGGCAACCTGGGTGTGCAACTGGCCCAGACCGGTCTTGAAGTGGCCAGCCGCGAAATCGAAAAACAGCGCGCCGGCCATTATCCGACGCTCGACCTGGTCGCCACCCACGGCCGGAGCGCGGCCGGCGCCAGCCTGGCGACGACGACTGGCGTCGGCAGCGACGGCAAAAGCAGCACCATCGGCCTGCAACTCGCCGTGCCGCTGTTCGCGGGCGGCGCAGTCTCGTCCCGCGAGCGCGAAGCCACCGCCCTCAACGAAAAGGCGCGCGCCGATCTGGACCTGGCCCGCCGCAGCGCCACGCTGGGCGCCCGCCAGGCCTATCTCGGCGTCACCGCCGGCCTCGCCCAGGTACGGGCGCTCGAAGCAGGCGTCGCCTCGTCGCAGCTCGCCGTCGAATCCAACAAGCTCGGCTACGAAGTCGGCGTGCGCATCAACATCGACGTGCTGAACGCGCAAAGCCAGTTGTTCGACACGAAACAGAAACTCGCCAAGGCGCGCCTCGATACCCTCGTCGCCCAGCTCAAACTCAAGTCCGCCGTCGGCAATCTCACCGAGGACGATCTGGCGGCGCTCAACGCACTACTGGAGTAATTTTTTCGGTGAGTGCCATGATCATCGTCATGGTGCGCTGCGTTGCGCCCCGATGCCGACTGGCAAAAGCGCGGCCGGCTTCCGCCATCGCTCGTTGGCGCGGCTTATCGGCCAGGATGTTCAGCGCCTGCTCGACCAGTTCGGCGGCATTGGCTACCTGACACGCCGCCCCGGCTTCCACCGCGGCGCTGGCGGCCTCGGAAAAATTGAACGTCGATGGGCCGATCAACACCGGCACCCCCACCGCGCAAGGCTCGATGAGATTCTGGCAGCCGAAGTCCAGCAGGCTGCCGCCGACAAAGGCGATGCCGTTTACGCTGGCCGCCGCGTAGTAGGCGAACAACTCGCCCATGCTGTCGCCCAGCCAGACCTGCGTGGCGGCTGCCACGGGTGCATTATCGCTGCGCCACTGCACTTTCAATCCGCGCGCCTCGACAAGCTGCGCTACCACGTCGAAGCGTTGCGGGTGGCGCGGCACGATGACCAGCAGCGCCGTCCCGCCAGCGCCGACTTTATTGGCCCCCCACGCTCGCAAACCCGGCTCGCTGCCCCCCACAGGGGGGCGGGCGTCGGCTTGGGACGGCCCGGCGCCGACTTTCGACCAAGCATCCAGAATCAGCGCCTCCTCGCCATCGCGTGTGCTGGCGCAGAGGAACACGGGGCGCTCGCCGATCAGCTTGCGAAATGCCTCCCCGGTTTCCAGTTGCTCCGCCGGAGGCTCGCTGTCGAATTTCATGTTGCCGGAGACGGTAACGATCGGTGCGCCCAGCGCTCTCAAGCGCTCTGCGTCGTCTTCACCAATGGCCGAGATGGCGGTCAACTGTTCGAGGGCGGTGCGGGCGAGGCGCGGAAAGCGCGCATAGCGCCGCGCCGATTTTTCGGAAAGCCGCGCATTGACCAGCAACAGCGGTATGTCCCGCGCCTGGCAGGCGGCGATCAGGTTCGGCCACAACTCGGTCTCCATGATCACGCCGAGCGTCGGCCGGAAGTGCCGCAAGAAGCGCCGCACCGCCCAGGGGGTGTCGTAAGGCAGATAAACGCGGTCGACCGTGGTGCCGAACAGCGCCTCGGATGTCGCGCGCCCGGTCGGCGTCATATGGGTGAGCAATATCCGATGATCGGGATAACGGGCGCGCAAGGCGGCAATCAGGGGCTGGGCGGCGCGTGTTTCGCCGACCGAAACCGCGTGGATCCAGATTGTCGGTGCTGACGGAACGGCACGATAAAACCCAAAACGCTCGCCCCAATGCTTCAGGTATTCCGGCTGACGACGCGCCCGCCACAGCAGGTGCAACAGCGCCCAAGGCAGCAGGGCAAAAATCGCCAGCGTGTAGAAAAAGTGCGTCACAGTAGTTGCAATGCCGTGGTCACCACCTCGGCCGGGGCGGGGGGCGTGCCGATGCCACCGAGATTGACGCAGTTGGCACCAGCCAGAACGCCGGTGAGCACCGGGTCGGAAGCGCTGTACAGCGCCACGGTCGGCCGCTGCAAGGCGGCGGCCAGATGCACCAAGCCGGTATCGACACCGATGACGACCCGCGCCCCGGCCAGCAGGCCGGCCAGCTCGGTCAGGTTCATGGTGGGTGCGGCAATGGCGCTTGCCATGCCCTGCGCCAGGCGCACTGCGCGCGCCCGCTCGCTCGCGCTGCCGCCGGGCAGGACACAGCGCAAGCCGACAGCGTTCAGCGCCGCAGCCAGCGTCAGCCAGTGCGCCTCCGGCCATTCCTTGTCGGCACGGCTGGTGGCGGTCAGCAGCACCGCATAATTTTCCGCCGGTAGCCACTGCGCATCCAGGGAAGGCGCAGTAATCCCGTAATCGAGCGGCAAATCATCCAGCGCATAACCAAGTGCAACCGCTGCCAACTGGCGGTTGCGCACGACGGCGTGCTGGTTGCGGGGAATGGCAAAACAGTGATCGTAAAAGCGCGCTGCCAGCGGCTCGCGTGCTACCGCAGCGGCATAGCCAAAACGCTTTCCATGCGCCTGCGCCGCGATCAACGCACTTTTAACGAGTCCTTGCGTGTCGAGTACCGCATCATATAAGTCGGCGCTAGCGGCACGGCGCCAAGCGCCGATTTCGCGCCAGGTTTCAAGCGAAAACAACGCCTTGCGCCAGCGCCGCGCCGCCACCGGAGCCACCCGCCGCACGGCAGGATGCAGGCGCGGAATCTCGGCAAAACTCTCTTCCACCACCCAGTCAATTTCCGCCTGCGGAAAAACGCGCCGGATGTCGCTGGCGACCGGCAGATTGTGAATGACATCGCCCAGCGAAGAGGTTTTGACAAGCAGGATGCGCATGGCGCGGCGATTATACGCACCCCCTGCGGCGTGCTAGATTCGCCCCATTTCATCGCTGGCCGCCAAGAACTGGTGAATCCAATCAAACTTTCCGCTGTACTCATCACCAAGAATGCCGCAGCGCAACTGCCGGCCTGCCTGGCGTCGCTCGCCTTCTGCGACGAGGTACTCGTCGTCGATTCCGGCAGCGATGACGACACGGTGGCGCTGGCACGGCAGCACGGCGCGCGGGTCATTGAGTCCCACTGGCGCGGCTTCGGTCCCCAAAAACAATTTGCGGTCGAGCAGGCAGCCAATGACTGGGTGCTCTGTATCGATGCTGACGAGCGGGTCAGTGATCAGCTCAAGGGCAGCGTTGCCGCCGCGCTTGCCGCCGTCCCGCCAGCGCCGACTTTTACGGCTTACCGCTTTGCGCGCTGCAACCGTTTCATGGGCCGATATTTACGGCATGGGGAAGGTTATCCCGACTGGAGTTTGCGACTGTTCGATCGGCGCCAAGCGCATTGGTCGGATGATGTCGTTCATGAAAGGGTGGTGACGGATACTCCCGTCGGCACGCTTGCCGGCGACCTGCTTCACGATTCCGCCGAATCGCTGGAAAACTATCTGTCCAAGCAGAATCGCTATTCAACCCTCGCCGCCGAGGCCGCGCTGGCACGTGGCGAACGCAGCGCGACCGCGCGCTTGCTGCTTTCGCCCCTGCTGCGCTTTGTGAAGTTTTATGTGCTGCGGCGCGGTTTTCTCGATGGCGTGCCGGGGTTGGTTCACATCCTCATCGGCTGCGGCGCCAGTTTTGCCAAGCATGCGAAGATGCTCCACGGGGAGATTGCGCCCTCCCAGCTCACGCGATGAATTTCCAATAGCGCAGAAATATGCGGTATTTAGCCGCATACCAGATTTTGGCTGCCGCGGAGATAGTGCGTTTCTTTTTCCAAGATACGGTCGTGTCATTTCCATCCCATTTATCAAGCCGATTGAAACGACGCCATTTTTTGCCGATATCGACGACATAGGCGGATTCGCCGGGAAGCCCGTACAAATGGTAACGCCAACGCCCTAAAGCCGCGAGTCTCTGGCCTTCCATGTGCCGAAACTGTTTTTCAGGATCGAGCGCCAAGCTGAAAAACGGCAGTGCATCTTGCGCAAAAGTACGGCGCATCACTGATGGGTTGAGGCTCAAGCCATTACTGGCGAGACTGTTTCCCGGGTTGCGCTTAAGGTTGAAACGTATTGAAGCCAAATCGGCATCAGCTTCAAACGCGGCAAATATCTTGTCCGAATCCACCGTTTTTTTCAGCAACCAATCATCCTCCAGGTGAAGGAAAAACTCTGTTTCGACCTGTTCCCATCCCCACTTTACGGCCGCCGGAAAAGAGGCCTGCTTGGGGGCGCGATAGACAATCCGGCTGAAATAACGATGGCAAACAGCTAAAACGTCATCGGCGCAACAGGCGGCATCACCGACGGGGTCAATATTAATGATCAGCCGGGTATTGGGGGTTTGCGACAGAAATCTTCTTTTGAATGAGGCGAGGGTCAAATCAAGAATGTCAGGGCGTAACGTGGCGGTAATGACCACATCCAAACCGGGAGCATTCTGAAATCTGGGTATTGTAAATATAGCGGTGACTGGCAAGGCTAAACTCATCCACCCTCCCGCTCGAATACCGCAGTGTAGCCAGAGGTGAAGCTTTTATCGAAATCGAGCCGATCCAGCCAGTAACACATAGGCCGCCACACATAGCGCAAAAGCGGTGCGCCAAGCAGCCATCCAGGCAATAACACCAGCGACCAGAATAGACAGGCAAGCACTGACTGACCGCGCTTGCCGGCTCGAAAAGGGTCTACCGATTTCATCAGTTTTCCAGGCAATTCGCCCATCCGCTTGCCAAGCAACCAGAATGCACCGCCCACCTTTTCGCATTCCACCATGCGCCACTGACTGTTTTTCGCCAGCTCTGCAAGGCCGTGGTGAGTGAAATTGAAAAAGTGCCAAGGTTCGCCATGTAGTGGGCAATTCAGCGGGACACTCAACAGTAGCTTGCCGCCCGGACGGGTAATTCGAGCCAGTTCTCGCAAGACAATTGTCGGGTCCGGCACATGCTCCAGCACCTGGGTCAAAACCACCGCGTCGTAACTGCCATCGGGTCGGGGAATGCTGTCAAGATGGCACTCGAAGTCGTGCGGACAGCGATAAAAGCCATTAGGCATATCGCAGGACTCGTAGTGCTGGGCGCAAAACAACGCGGCATAGGGGCGCGTCCCCGCACTTGCATCCAGCACCCTGGAATCGACCGCAAGGCGTGCCGCTTCCTCCTCCAGAAATCTGCGGATCCGCCCGTTCTCCGGATCAAGCACCGCACGCCAGCCGGGCCACCAGCCCAGCCACCCAGCGCGAGGCTGCAGATGTATTGTCGCCAGGCAGTTTGTCATGTCAGCACTTCACCACTTCAAGCTCAAAACGCAACGTACTGGCGCGAAAGACAAAACAGTACTTGCGCTCGTATTTCTCGGGGCTGATGCGAAAAAGCAGCCGACCGAGGATTCCCAAGAACCCCCCGCCAAAAGAAAGATCGCGCTCCAGGATGTCAAGGCCCCCACCCGTGTAGTGCCGAGTTGAGGGTTTGGCGAAGTGGTCGAACGAGAAATAGGACAGATGGTGAACGTGGGTCGGGTCACGCCAGGATGAGAGCGACGTGAAGTGAGGCGTCACCATGGTAATGCGTGCGCCGGGCTTGCCAACGCGAACAAGTTCGGCGACCAAGGACGGAATGTCCTGTATGTGCTCGATAACATTGTCGAGAAAAAATGCATCCACACTGCTCTCGGCAAACGGAAGTGGGCGCGCAAGGTCGCACAGCATGTCTGCTCCAGCGCAGGGGAAACGATCTACCCCGAAGAAGCCGTCGCGCCGTTTTCTGCCGCAACCGAGGTTGAGCCTTACTGTGGTTTTGTTGGCGTTGGTCATTGCATACGTCAAGTCTGATCGTTTGGCGTCTCGGCGAGCAACAGTCCGAGGGCGAACATCGCGAGCAGGCCATGTTCGTGGTGCAGCGAAGTATTGAACAAGCCGGCGACGAAAACCACAACGAATCCCGACATGCCAATTGCCCAGACCAGCGGCGCCCGCAAGCTGTCCGGTGTGTCTTGCGATGGACGGTTGGGAGTGTGCCTGAGCCGACGTAACCAGACCAGCGCCAGAAACAGTAAAGCCGCGCCGCCCGGCAGTCCGCGCTCGGCGAGCGTATTGAAATACAAGCTGTGCGCATGGCTCGAATGGAAATAGCGCTCGGGGTGGTAGGTTTCGTTGCGCGTTGCCAGCCAATTCGCAACCTGCCCGGCATCCGCCAGGTGGAAGTTACCCGGCCCGATGCCGCTTAGCGGGTGTTGTCGGAGGGCCTCGATCCCGGTGCGTGCGAGTTCGGCTCGGTAAGAGGATTTCGTCTCGGCCGTAGGGTCTTGCAGCTGAGACAAGGTTTTGTCGACCAGGTAGGGTGAGGAGGCCAGCATCGCTGCCAGCGCCAGCCCACCCGTCGTGAGCAACCAACCGCGCCGCTGGCGCGGGACGAGCACCAAGATGAGCACGACAGCGCCCGGGACGTAAGCCAGCAAGGCGCCGCGACTTTCCCCGGCGGCTATCAGCCAGGTCATGCCAAGCCAAGCCAGCAGCAGACTGGCGCGCACACCGTTGGAGAGTTTGGCCCATAACGCCAGCAGCGTACCGAGCGTGCCGAGTGCCACCATCGTCAAATAAATGGCCGAGTGATTGGTATGTCCCACTGAATGCAGTTCGAACAGGTTTTTTTCGCCGGTGATTTTCCAGTACCACCAGCCCTGCACCGCCGCGACCAGCGTGCCGATCAAGAGCGCAATCAGAATGACAAGAAGCTGTTTGTCGGTGATGCGACTCCTGGCCAGCAGCCAACCGAAAAGGGTGTAGCGGAGCACGTCGCCAACCTCACCCCAGTTATGTGGAAAAGGTGATGCCAATAGACACGCCAGGGTTGCCGCTGTCAGCAACAGAACAAAGGGCAGATCGCGCCCATGCTGCCAATGGCCGCCCCAGCCGGCTTGGGTAAATGCGGCCCTTCCCATCCAGAGCAGGGCGAAGGCGAGCCATAGCAGGTTTTTTGATGCTTCCAGCAAGGGCAGGAAAAAAAGCATTCCCATCAGCGCCAGCAATTCAAGTCGGCCGAGAAGATGCCCGGGAGCGGCAGGATTCAATTGCATGTGGCGCCTTTGGCAACTTTGTAAAACAGACATTCCATATCATCCAGCATGCGTTTGATATCAAAGCGAGCCAGGGCAATTTCGCGGGCTGAAGCGCCAAGACGTTGGCGAAAAACAGGGTCAAGTCTAACGCGTCGCATGGCGGCACTTAACTCGGAAATGTTCCGTGGGGAGATGAGCAGTCCCGTTTGCTCATGCTCAACCGCAGAGGGGATGCTGCCGACTGGCGTGGTAATGACCGGCAGGGCGCACAGCATGGCTTGCATGAGCGATTGCGGCATGCCTTCGGCGTGGGTTGGCAAGACAAAGGCATCAAAGGCTTGATACCAGGGCAGAATGTCATGCTGATTTCCGGGCATGAAAATTCGCCCGGCCAGTCCAAGTTCTGCAATTAGCGCGTTGATGTTCTGAAGCTGAGGGCCGTCGCCCACGATTGCCAGATTGCATGACGTGTCATTTTGCTCGGCGAATGCGCGTAACAGTTCTGCGTGCCCCTTCTGGAAGCGTAGAGTTGCGACGATGCCATATAGAAATTGCCCGCAAGGGATGCCAAGCTTGCGTTTCGCAATTTCCTTGTCGCCAGGGACGTACCGGTCAACATCCATTCCAGTTGTCACGGAGACGATGCGCGCCGGGTCGAAGCCGTTGTTGTTGATTAGTTGTTGGCGCAGGGCTTCTCCGGTGGTCACAATCAACGATGTGGCGGACTGATAAAGCCAGCGACTGGCCATGTTGTTGGGTATCGGCGAGGAAATGTGGCGGGTGCGCACGATCGGCGGCGCGCCAGGCAGCGCGGCGCAGGCCAGCGCCACGAGCCAGGAGTCGGTGGAACTGTGGGTATTGATCACGTCAATCGGGCCGGCCTGTTTCAACCAGCGCCGCAGGGCCAGCAAGTCCGGCAGGCGCTTTTTGTAGATTGGCACAGCGGCGACGGGCACGCCATAAGCGGCGGCGGCGCGGAATATGCCCGAGGTTGGCGGGCAAACGATGGCGACCTCATGCCCGCGCGCCAGCAGACCGCGCGATTCTTCGAGGATGCGAATTTCCTGGCCGCCCCAGCCGCAGGAGGATTCGGTGTGGACAATTCTCATGCCGCGCCCTCCATTGCATAGAGCGCCAGCAGTTGCATGGCCATGGCATCCATGCTCAGGGCGGCGGCGGCGGCACGGGCTGCGGCGATCATCGACGGCGCCACGCCCGGTACGCATAGCGCGTCCAGGTGTTGCGCCAGCGCCTCAATATCATGTGGCGCGGCGACGTAGCCATTGACGCCAGGCACGACAATTTCAGCCGCGCCGCAGGTCGTGGTCGTGACCAATGGCAGACCGCAGGCGAGCGCTTCCAGCGCGGCATTGGGAAATGGGTCATAAAGCGTGGGCAGACAAAACAGGTCGGCGGCGCCATAAAACGGGCGCACATCGGTTTGGGCGCCAAAAAAACGCACGCGGCTTGCCACCCCCAGCGTGTCGGCTTGTCTTTCGTAGCGCGCCTGATGCTTGTCGCGCCCGACGATCCAGACCACCGCGTCGCGCCTGTTCATGCGCGCCAGCGCCGCAAGCAGGGTGGCCACCCCTTTGCGGGCGAAGCCTGATCCGACATACAAGATCACGGGTGCCGTCCCCATCAACGCGGCGGATCCGGCTGACGCCGTCCCGCCAGCGCCGACTTTTGCCCGCAGAGTGGCGCGGTGAATTTCACGCAAGCGTGGATGAAACGTTTCGGTATCAACGCCATTGCGGATCAAATGCAGTTTTTCCTGTGGCACACCGAAGCGCGTGGCGACATCGTCCTTCACCATGCGCGAATTGCAAATCACCGCCCGCAGATCGGGGTGGAGAAACATGGCTGCTTCTTGTTCCAGCATGAAGCGGTGCCAGGGATGATGGCGCGTGGCAAACCGTTGCGCGGCATTTTGCATCTGAGCGCGCAAATCCAGCCAGGTGGCATGCACCCCGTCGCCGGCGCGGTAGATATGGCAGCCGGGAATGCGCTCATGGGATTGCACGAGATCAAAGCGCCCGGCGGCGATAATGTTCTGGATCGCCCGCGCAAAGCTCGCGTCACGCGCCCTACGGCCACCCAAGCGGGAGAAGCGTGGATTGACGATTTCGACCGGAAACCCGCTCTTATCGCCACCCGTCCATTCCCTGCACAGCAAAGTCACTTCGGCGCCCTGTTCGGCCAAGGCGTTCAGCGCCCGCTCGACGAAGCGCTCGGCGCCGCCGAAGGGCGTGTATTTCTGGCGTACCAGTGCGAGTTTCAAGCCAGTAGCTCCTCGCAGGCCGTCAACACCCGGTCGACCGGCAAGGTGTTCAGGCACTCGCTGATCTTGCCGCCACCGCAACCATCCAGCCCGCAGGGGCGACAGGGGTGCCGGTCGCTGGCGACGATCCGGTGCGGTGCCCGCCAGGGACCCCACAGACTATCGTCGGAAGGTCCAAACAGCGCCACCGCTGGCGTGCCCATGGCGGCGGCGATGTGCATCGGGACAGAATCAACGCCGACAAACAGGCGCGCCCGGGCGGTCAGCGCGGCCAGTTCTTTGAGGGTGAGTTGACCGGAAAGGTCAATAGTCGGCGCCGGGCCGCCCCAAGCTGACGCCCCCCCAGCGGGGGGCAGCGAGCCGGGGTTGCGAGCGTGGGGGGGCATTAAGGTCGGCGCTGGCAGGACGGCGAGATGCTGCCTGATCGACGCGACCAGCGCCAGTTCTGCAGGGTCTGGCGCGGCCGTCAGAACAATGGGCCAGCCACGCTCTCCGAGTGCCCGACAGAGTGCGGCCACCCGCTCCGTCGGCCAACACTTGAACAGCCAGCGCGAGGCCGGGTGCACATGGATGAACTTTCCTGACGCGAGCCCATGCGTGTTCAACAAGTTCGTGACCTGCCCTTCCGCCGTCTCTCCGGGTATCAGAATCACCCGCTTGTCGGCGTCTGTTGCTTGCAGCCCGATACGGCGCAGTGCGTCGAGATTTGCTTCCACCGTGTGGCGGTATGCCGGTGCACGCGGCACCTGATGCGTGAAACTGCCGCTCCACAAACGTTCGGGCCGTTGCGGCGCCACCGCCCAGCGCGGCTTGAGCAGACGGCTAAGCCAGGCCCCGCGCGGGTGTTCGGTCAGATGCACCAGCAGATCGTAGTGACGGGCGCGCAGAGTATTCAATAAACGCCACTCGGCTGCCACCTGGGTCCGCAATCCCCGACGCTTCCAGGCGCGATCGATGATGTGGATCTGCGTGATCGCCGGATGGTCGACAAGCATCGGCGCAGTCTCGGCATATACCAGTGCATCGACCTCGCAGTGAGGCGCGACGCGTTTGAGCGTTGAAAATACCGGGGCGGAAAGCAGCACATCCCCGTGGTGGCGCAGCTTGATGACGAGAGCGCGGTGAAGTTGTGCATCCTGGACGCAGTTGGAGATCATGCCGCGTTTTCCCTGAACTGCATGGCATGCAGCCGCGCATAAATGCCGTTTGCCGCCAGCAATTCGTCATGCCGGCCGCTTTCGATGACGCGCCCGTGCTCCAGCACGACGATGCGGTCGGCGCGTTCGATGGTGGACAGGCGGTGCGCGATGACGAGGGTGGTGCGGTGTTTCATCAGTTCCTCCAGCGCAGCCTGCACCTGCCGCTCCGACTCGTTATCCAGCGCCGAGGTGGCCTCGTCGAGAATCAGGATCGGCGCGTCCTTCAGGAGCGCGCGGGCGATGGCGATGCGCTGACGCTGACCGCCGGAAAGCTTCACGCCTTTTTCGCCGACCCGCGTGGCGTAACCCTCGGGCATGGCCATGATGAAGTCGTGCGCATGGGCGGCCCGCGCCGCTGCTTCGATGGCGGCCTGGGGCGTATCGGCCAGCGCGCCATAGGCAATGTTGGCGGCTACCGAGTCGTTGAAAAGGACGACCTCCTGGCTGACCAGGGCGATGTTGGCGCGTAAGCTGGCCAGCGTGAGCGACTCGATGGGCTGGTCATCGACGCGAATGCTGCCGCTCTCGAGCGGGTAGAAACGGGGCAGCAGGTTGGCCAGGGTGGTCTTGCCGCTGCCCGAGGCGCCCACCAGGGCAATCGTTTCACCTGGTCGGATCGCGAGCTGGATATTTTCGAGCGCGGGGCGGTCAGCGCCGGGGTAGCGGAAGGTGACGTCATCGAAATGAACCGCCCCGCGCGCGCGCGGCAGTAGCGCACGCGCCGGATCCTCCTCGACGGCTTCGTCGAGCAGCGCGAAAACGCTTTCGGCGGCGGCGAGGCCGCGTTGCAGGGGGGCATTCACGTCGGCCAGATGCTTGATGGGCGCCAGCAGCATCAGCATTGCCGTGATGAACGAGACGAAACCGCCCACCGTGGTCTGGGCCTCTGCCGATTGCAGCAGTGCGACGTAGATGACGATGCCCAGCGCGATGGCGGTGAAGAATTGCACGAAAGGCACGATGGCCGCCGCCGCCACGGCCTGCCGCATGCTTTGCCCACGCAGCACCTGGTTGGTTTGGAGAAAACGTTCGGCCTCATAGGGCTGGCCGCCGAAAATCTTGACAATCTTCTGGCCGCCAATAGCCTCTTCAAGAATGCGCGCCATGTTGCCCATGGCGACCTGCGATTGACGCGAGGCGCGCCGCAAGCGCCCACTGAAACCGCGTACCACCAAAGCGATTATCGGGCCGACCGCCAGTGCCACCAGGGTTAGTTGCCAGTTCAGATAGAACAGCCAGGCCAGCAGGCCGACGACCGCCAGCGAGTCGCGCACCAGCACCGTCAGCGCCGCCGTCGCCGCGCCGGTCACATTCGACACATCGTAGGTGATGCGCGACATCAGCACGCCGGTGCTCTGGTTATCGTAATAACGGGTTGGCAGGCGCAGGGCGCGATCGAACATGGCGACGCGCAGGTCCATCACCACGCGATTGGCCACCCAGGCCATCAGGTAGCCTCCCGAAAACGACAGGATGCCGCGCAGGACAAAGATGCCGACGATGGCGAGCGGCGCCAACCAAAGATCGGCGCGCGGCCCGCCCGCGAAACCCTCGTCGAGCAGCGGCTTCATCAGGGCCGGGAAAAGCGGCTCGGTGGCGGCCAGCAACACCATGCCCACAAGGGCCAGGGCAAAGCGCTGCCAGTAAGGGCGCACAAATGAAAGCAGTCGCGCATACATCTGCAGGCTGCTGCCAGGGGGGCGGGGGGTGCCGCGCGATGAAGCCATGGTAAATGGATGGGGCGACGGGAGGGCGCCTCAACGGGCGCGAAACGTAGATTATAACGAGCCGTCCTGTTTCCTCTCGCAAAACCACGCTGGCATGAATGCGCGGTCTTCACCTATACTTGGCTACCCCGTTTTTGTCCGGCCGCAAGGTCTTACGCCCGACCAAGGCGTCTTGGAATTGGATTCGACCCCAAATGAAAATCACCGTGATTGGCACCGGCTATGTCGGTTTGGTTTCGGGCGCTTGCCTGGCGGATGTCGGCAACGACGTGCTCTGCCTCGATCTGGATGCCGAGAAAATCCGCATTCTGGAAACTGGCGGCATTCCGATTCATGAGCCGGGGCTGCTGGAGATCGTCCGCAACAATGTCGCCGCGGGTCGGCTGCGCTTCACCACGGACATTGCCCGCGCCGTGGCGCATGGCACGATTCAGTTCATCGCCGTCGGCACGCCGCCCGACGAGGATGGCTCCGCGGATTTGCAATATGTGCTGGCCGCCGCGCGCAACATCGGCCGGCACATGACTGACTACAAGGTGGTCGTGGACAAGTCCACCGTGCCCGTGGGTACGGGCAATAAGGTTCAAAAAGCAATAGCCGAGACGCTGGCCGGGCGTGGCGTGACGATTCCCTACGCAGTGGTGTCGAACCCGGAATTTCTCAAGGAGGGCGCGGCGGTCGATGATTTCATGCGCCCCGACCGCATCGTCGTCGGCGCCGACGACGAGCAGGCCATTCATCTGATGCGCGCGCTCTACGCACCGTTCCAGCGCAACCACGAGCGGCTGGTCGTCATGGACATCCGTTCGGCCGAGCTGACCAAATATGCGGCGAATGCGATGCTGGCGACGCGCATTTCCTTCATGAACGAGCTGGCCAACCTGGCTGAGAAACTCGGCGCCGACATCGAGATGGTGCGCCAGGGGATTGGTTCCGATCCGCGCATCGGCTTTCATTTCCTGTATCCCGGCTGCGGCTATGGCGGCTCGTGTTTTCCGAAGGATGTGCAGGCCTTGCAGCGCACGGCCCGCGCGGATGCCGGCATCGAGCTCAAGGTGCTCGATGCGGTCGAGGCGGCCAACGACGCCCAGAAGCATGTGCTGGGCAAAAAAATTCTGGCACGCTTTGGCAGTGACTTGGGCGGGCGGCGCTTTGCCGTCTGGGGCCTGGCCTTCAAGCCCAATACCGATGACATGCGCGAAGCGCCCAGCCGCTACCTGATCGCCGATCTGCTGGCCGCCGGCGCCACGGTCGTCGCCCACGACCCGGTGGCAATGGACGAGGCGCGCCGCATCTACGGCAACGAGGCGCGGCTTGGCTATGCCGCCACGCCGCTGGAGGCGCTGACCGGCGCCGATGCCCTGGTCATCGTCACCGAGTGGAAGGTGTTTCGCAGCCCGGACTTCGACGGCATGCGGCAGGCGCTGAAGCAACCCGTTATTTTCGACGGCCGCAACCTTTACGACCCGCGTGAAATGCGCGAACGCGGCTTCGACTACCTGCCGATTGGTCGAATTCAGGTCGGCCGATAAATCTCGCCGCCTTGCTTGACGAATTCGATCGATTTTTCCGCCATGCCTTTTTCGGCGAAGTCGCGCACGTCCTGGGTGATTTTCATCGAGCAGAAATTCGGCCCGCACATCGAGCAGAAGTGGGCGAGCTTGGCGCCATGCGCCGGCAGGGTTTCGTCGTGGAATTCGCGCGCCTTGTCGGGGTCGAGGCCGAGGTTGAACTGATCTTCCCAGCGGAATTCGAAGCGCGCCTTCGATAGCGCGTTGTCGCGCATCTGCGCGCCCGGGTGGCCCTTGGCCAGATCGGCGGCGTGGGCGGCGATCTTGTAGGCCATGATGCCGTCCTTGACGTCGTTCTTGTCGGGCAGGCCGAGGTGCTCTTTCGGCGTCACGTAGCAGAGCATCGCCGTGCCATACCAGCCGATCAGCGCCGCGCCGATGGCGCTGGTGATGTGGTCGTAGCCCGGCGCGATGTCGGTGGTGAGCGGCCCCAGCGTGTAGAAGGGCGCTTCGCCGCACAGGCGCAGTTGCTCGTCCATGTTGTGCTTGATCATGTGCATCGGCACGTGGCCGGGGCCTTCGATCATTACCTGCACGTCATGCCGCCAGGCAACCTGCGTCAGTTCGCCGAGCGTCGCCAGCTCGCCCATCTGCGCGGCGTCGTTGGCGTCCTGGATCGAGCCGGGGCGCAGGCCGTCGCCGAGGCTGAAGCCGACGTCGTAGGCTTTCATGATCGCGCAGATGTCCTCGAAATGCGTGTAGAGGAAGTTTTCCTTGTGGTGCGCCAGACACCACTTGGCGAGGATCGCGCCGCCGCGCGAGACGATGCCCGTCATGCGCTTGGCCGTCAGCGGGATGTAGCGCAACAGCACGCCGGCATGAATGGTGAAATAGTCCACGCCCTGCTCGGCCTGTTCGATCAGCGTGTCGCGGAAGATTTCCCAGGTCAGATCCTCGGCCTTGCCGTCCACCTTCTCCAGCGCCTGGTAAATCGGCACGGTGCCGATCGGCACCGGCGAATTGCGCACGATCCATTCGCGCGTTTCGTGAATGTTCTTGCCGGTCGACAGGTCCATCACCGTATCGCCGCCCCAACGGATCGACCAGGTCATCTTGTCGACCTCTTCCTGAATCGACGAGACGATCGGCGAGTTGCCGATGTTGCAGTTGATTTTCGTCAGGAAGTTGCGGCCGATGATCATCGGCTCGGCTTCCGGATGGTTGATGTTGGCGGGAATGATGGCACGGCCGCGCGCGACTTCGCCGCGGACGAATTCCGGTGTGATGACGCGAGGAATGGCGGCGCCGAAACTCTCACCGGCGTGCTGGCGACAGAGTTGTTCGTTCAGGCCATCGAGTCGCTGGTTTTCACGGATCGCGACAAATTCCATTTCCGGCGTGATGATGCCGCGCCGGGCGTAGTGCATCTGGGTGACATTCATCCCGGCCTTGGCGCGGCGCGGCGTGCGCGCGTGCTCCAGGCGCAGTGCGGCCAGCGCTGGATCGGCCAGCCGGGCGCGGCCGTAGGTCGAAGATTGCGCCGGCAGGCGCTCGGTGTCGCCACGCGCCTCGATCCAGCGTTCACGCAAGGCGGGCAGTCCCTGCCGCAGGTCGATTTTCACCGTCGGGTCGGTGTAGGGGCCGGAGCAGTCATAGACAAAAATCGGCGGGTTTTTTTCGCCGCCCATGCTGGTGGGCGTGTCGGCCTGGGAAATTTCGCGCATCGGCACGCGGATATCGGCTTGCGAACCAATGACATAGACCTTGCGCGAGTTGGGTAGCGGCTGGATGGCCGCGCCATCGACTTCTGCCTGGGCGGCGACAAATTTTTCGTGGGCATTCATGCGGGGGTTCTCTGATGGATAGCGTTTTGGACGATCGTGGAAACTACTGGAATCGGCGCGCGAATGCAACCACGCTACTCAAGCGGCTAAAGTAAGCGAGAAACCTGCCGTAAATCCGCTGACGTAAAGAAGAAGGGGAATCCCATGTCTGCAAGAATCTGCCTGTCCTCTCAAGAAACACGCCGGGCCGCCCCAAGTGTTTCTTGGCCCCTTGAGGGGAGGACGCAGCGCAGCTGCGTCTCCGGGGTGAGCTTATTAGCCGTCACGCTTCTGTTGACGGCAGGCCCGGCGCTGGCCGCGCCCGGAGAATGGCAAGCCGTGGCCGGCAGCGCCGGCAGCATGATCGAGATCGACCGCGGCCGCATTACCAAGTCAGCCGGCAAAACCGCCGCCTGGACGCGCCTGACGCTCGATCATCCCGTGCTGGATTTCGAGAACCAGATTCGCTACAGCGTCGTCGAGGCGCTCAATCATTACGACTGCGCCAAAAACACCTTCACCACGCAACAGCGGGTGTTTTTGCTGGACAACCGCACCATGAAAACGGAGAAGGTCGCCGACAAGCGGCAAATCACCGCCCGGCCCGACAGTTTCGACGCCCGCCTCATGGACGCAGTCTGCAAGCCGCGCGCCGCGGCTGAAATGCAGCAGGCGGCGGCCAAAGACGCCGCCCCGCGCGTCATGCATGCCGAAATGGTCAAAGATGGTGAAGTCTCCACCGCGCGCAGCATGCAGGTCGCCGACAAGCCGCGACTGTTCGAGGTGCCGATCGACAAATCCAAGGCCGAGGATCCCCACAAAGGCGCCAGCCCCGCGCCGGCGCCGGCTGCAAAACCTGCCGCATCACAGTCCTATTCGCCCCCCCCGGCCCGCGTCGCCCAGGCGGCGCCTGCCCCGCGTTCAGCAACCCCGCCCCCGCCACGGCCCGCCGATCCGCCGCCCGCCCAGGAACTCAGCCGCCAGCAGCGCGAACTGCAACTGGCGACCTCGGGACCGCGCAAAGCCGCGCCCCGCAAGCCGGCCGCCGAAGCAGTCCCGCCGGCACCGTCCTTTGAGGGGGTGCGCTGGGGCTATGCCGGTCCGGGCGCACCCGAGAACTGGGCGAAGCTGCATCCGCATTACATCGTCTGCGGCACGGGCAAACGTCAGTCGCCGATCGACATTCGCGGCGGCATCAAGGTCGATCTCGACCCGATCCGCTTCGATTACCGCAACACCCTGTTCCGCATCACGGATAACGGCCATACCGTGCAGGTCGATGTAGCCGAGGGCAACGCGATCACCGTCACGGGGCGCAGTTACCAGCTCCAGCACCTCCAGTTCCACCGTCCGTCCGAAGTGCGCATCAACGGCAAGCCATTCGACATGGCCGTGCATCTGGTGCACAAGGACTACGACAACAACCTCGCGATCATTGCCGTGCTGCTGGAAAAAGGCGCCGAGCATCCGGTCATCCAGACTTTATGGAACCACCTGCCGCTCGAAGTCGGCATGGAGGTGGCGCCACCCAGTGCCGCCATCGACCTGGCAAAGTTGTTGCCGGCCGGACGCGAGTACTACACTTACATGGGCTCGCTGACGACACCGCCCTGCACCGAAAACGTGACGTGGATGGTGTTCAAGGAAGCAGTGCAGATTTCGCCCGAACAGAGCAGCATCTTCGCCCGGCTCTATCCCAACAATGCCCGGCCGGTGCAGCCCGCGCACGACCGCCTGATCAAGGAATCGAGGTAAAGGCCCGCCCCCTTCGCCCCCCTCTCGGGGGTTCTTGACGGCTCGCTCTCGCTCACATATTACAGGGCGCTTCCCTTGGCATGAGAGCGGATTGCGGCTGGCGCCGCGTGCCGCGTTTGCTTGGGGCGGCCCGGCGCAAACGCTGCTAGAACGCCCGGCCCGCCTGAACCGTCAGTGCGCGGCGTCGGCGTCCTCGGGCTCGGGGTCGCCCTGCCAGAGCATGTCGTAGCCGAGTTCGCGCGACTCGCTGCACATCTTGGCCAGCGCCGAGAATTTCTCGTTGAACGCCGTGTCGGCATGGCTCTTCTCATGCTCCTCGAAGGAATTCCAGAAGGTGACGATGGCGATATGGTCTTCCGCCGAGCCGGTGGCGCCGACCGAACCTTCGTCCGAGACGAAGCCGGCGAACTTGTAGACCTGGCCGGCGATGAAGCCGCCCTTTTTGCCGCCATAGGTATTCTTGACGACGTTGCACATCTCGCCCAGCGCCATCTCGACATCTTCGAGCGTGACGCCCGGCTTGAGCTTGACCTCGTTGAACATCATCTTGCAACCAAAGGGAATACTGACGGGATGAAACATGGGGGCGTCCTTTCTTTCTTATGGGAGTATTGAGTAAAGTGATGGTTGGGGTGGGTTGCGTTATTTCAACCTCGCCATGACATGGGTTCCTGGCTTCAACGTTCCGCCGGATTGCCCATTCCTGTAGCATCATCCGTTCCCAACCTGCCGTTTTCAGCCACCCATGCCAGCACCCCCCGCACCCGCTCCGGTCACCGAGATCAAGAACACCACCTGTTACATGTGTGCCTGCCGTTGCGGCATCCGCGTGCATCTGCGCGATGGGCAGGTGCGCTTCATCGATGGCAACCCGAACCATCCGCTCAACAAGGGCGTGATCTGCGCCAAGGGCAGTTCGGGCATCATGAAACAGTATTCGCCGGCGCGCCTGACCCGGCCGCTGCGGCGCAAGCCCGGTTCCGAGCGTGGCGCGGGGGAATTCGAGCCGATCAGTTGGGAAGAGGCCTTCACCCTCCTGACCGAGCGCCTGGCCAAAATCCGCGCCACCGACCCGAAAAAGTTCGCGTTGTTCACCGGCCGCGACCAGATGCAGGCGCTCACCGGCCTGTTCGCCCGCCAGTTCGGCACCCCCAATTACGCGGCGCATGGCGGGCTCTGCTCGGTCAACATGGCCGCCGGCATGATCTACACCATCGGCGGCTCCTTCTGGGAGTTCGGCGGGCCCGACCTGGATCGCTCGAAGCTGTTTGTCATGATC
>JAUSBB010000174.1 GCA_030652245.1 Rhodocyclaceae bacterium
CAGGCCCGGCATGGCCATCGAGGCATGTACGGCGGCGGCCACCGAGCCTTCGCGCAGCCAGATTTCCCGGCCGTTGGCGAGGTCCGTCGCCACGCAGGCGAAGGGTAGCGGCAGGGCGGAGAAAGCCTTGTCGACAAAATGTCGCTCAAAGAAGGCAATCAGTTTGTCGCCCTTGATCAACCCGCCGGAAAACCCGATGTCCAGCAATCCGACGACATCTTGCCAGGCCAAGCCGGTCGCCCAGTGTTCCAGCTTGTCGATGTCGCCGTTCGCATAGGCGGCGCCCACCAAGGCGCCGATCGAAGCGCCGCACAGTATGTCCGGGGTGATGCCGGCCTCCTGCAAGGCGCGGAGTACGCCGATATGCGCCCAGCCGCGCGCGGAACCGCTGCCCAGCGCCAGGCCGATTTTCGGTTTCATGCCGGAGCCGCGTTCAGCGTGGCATAGAGGTCGTGCACATCGCAGTCGGTGATCGTCACCTCGGCGAACTCGCCGATTTCGAGATCATGGCCGTCGCCGATGTAGACGAGGCCGTCGACGTCGGGCGCATCGCCCGCCGTGCGGGCGATGGCGCCCTCGTCATCGATGTCATCGACCAGCACCGTCAGGCGGCGGCCGATCTTGGCTTCGAGGCGCTGGGTCGAGATGTCTTCCTGATGGCGCAGCAGGCGCATCTTGCGTTCTTCGCGCAGCGCTTCGGGCAAGGCGCCGGGTAGGGCGTTGGCGGCGGCGCCGGCGACGGGCGAATAGGCGAAGGCGCCGACGCGGTCGAGTTGCGCCGTGTCGAGGAAATCGAGCAGCGCGTTGAATTCGGCTTCCGTCTCGCCGGGGAAGCCGGTGATGAAGGTGCTGCGGATCGTCAGTTCGGGGACGGCCTTGCGCCAGGCGGCGATGCGCTCGAGCACGCGGTCGACATCGCCCGGCCGCTTCATCAGCTTGAGGATGCGCGGGCTGGCGTGCTGGAAGGGCACGTCGAGATAGGGCAGGATTTTTCCTTCCGCCATCAGCGGCAACAGGTCATCGACGCTGGGATAGGGATAGACGTAGTGGAGCCGCACCCAGATGCCGAGTTCGCCGAGTTCCTTGCACAGTTCGTAGAGTCGCGTCTTCACGGGGCGGCCAGCGGCAAAGCCGGTGCGATATTTCACATCGACGCCATAGGCGCTGGTGTCCTGCGAGATGATCAACAGTTCCTTGACGCCCGCGTTCACGAGCGTTTCGGCTTCCTTCAGCACCTCGCCGATCGGGCGGCTCACCAGGTCGCCGCGCAAGGAAGGAATGATGCAAAAGCTGCAACGGTGGTTGCAGCCTTCGGAAATTTTCAGGTAGGCGTAATGGTCGGGCGTGAGGCGAATGCCCTGCGGCGGAATGAGATCGACGAAGGGATCGTGCCGTTTCGGCAGGTGGGCATGCACGGCCGCCATGACCTCTGCCAGCGCGTGCGGCCCGGTGACGGCGAGGACGCTGGGGTGCGTTTCGCGCACCACATTACCCTTGGCGCCCAGGCAGCCGGTGACGATGACCCTGCCATTTTCGGCGAGCGCCTCGCCGATGGCGTCGAGCGATTCCTCGACGGCGGCGTCGATAAAACCGCAGGTATTGACGATGACCAGATCGGCGCCGTCATAATTGCCGGATATCTCGTAACCCTCGGCCGAGAGCCGGGTGAGAATCTGTTCGGCGTCAGAAGCGGCCTTCGGACAGCCCAGCGAAACGAAGTCTACCCGGGGTGCGGGCCGGGGTGCTGACTTAGGCTTCACTTCTTCTCGTCGGCATGGTGTGCGCCGGGATGGCCGGGAAACTGGAAAGTGGTCATCATTTTCTTCGTCTGTTCCTGGACGTTTTCCTGCATCTGCTGGAACATTTTTTGGCTTTGTTCGACGTAGGACCCCATCATGCTCTGGATGGCCGGCCCCTGGAAGTTGAGAAACTGCGCCCAGAGATCCGGGCTCATCACGGTTTTGTCGCCGTAGAGCGTCTTGGCCTGGTCCTGCAGCTTTTTCTGCATGCTGGAAAAGGCCGTGATGTTGTTCTCGAGATACTGCCCCATCATGCCCTGCATGGCATTGCCATAAAAGCGGATCATCTGCGCCAGCAGGTCGGAAGTGAACATCGGCGCGCCGCCGGCCTCCTCCTCAAGAATGATCTGCAGCAGGATGCTGCGGGTCAGGTCCTCGCCCGACTTGGCGTCCACCACGCTGAATTCCTCGCTCTTCAGCACCAGAACCTTGACGTCGGCCAGGGTGATGTAGGTGCTGGTGCGCGTGTCGTAAAGACGGCGGTTGGGATATTTCTTGATGAGACGGGCCTGCTCGGACATGATTGCTTTTTCCCCTTGATATGCGCGGTAGATCGGCATGGCCGCAGCCACGCCGGTACCGGTATTGCAGCTTACTGGAAGTGCAGGCCGCCGTTGATGTTGAGCGTCGCGCCGGTCATGTAGCCGGCCAGATCGGACGCCAGATAGGAGCACAGGGCGCCCATCTCTTCCGGCTTGGCCAGACGCCGCATCGGGATGGTGTCGACGATGCTCTTGAGAATGTCCTCGCGGATCGCCATGACCATCTTGGTGGCGACATAGCCGGGGGCGATGGCATTCACCGTGACGCCCTTGGTCGCCAGTTCCTGCGCCAGCGCCTTGGTGAAGCCGATCACGCCGGCCTTGGCGGCCGAGTAGTTGGACTGGCCGGCCTGGCCCTTGACGCCATTCACCGAGGAAATGTTGATGATGCGGCCCCAGCCCTTCGCGGCCATCTTGGCGGAGACCTGCTTGGTCATGTTGAACAGGCTGGTGAGGTTGGTGGAGATCACCGCGTCCCACTGGTCCTTTTCCATCTTGGCGAACATCCTGTCGCGGGTGATGCCGGCGTTGTTGACCAGGATGTCGTCCGGGCCGTCAGCGGCTTCGGCCTCGGTCACCATCGCTGCGCAGGCTGCCAGATCGGCGACGTCGCCGGCAACACAACCAAAATCCTTGAACCCGGCTTCGGCCATTTCAGCAAGCCAGGCGTCCTTGTTGTCGAATTCGGGATGATAGGCGGCGACGACCTTGTAGCCGTCCTTGGCAAAGGCCTGGCAAATGGCGGTGCCGAGGCCGCCCATGGCGCCGGTGACGAAAGCTACGCGTTGAGTCATGGTGTTTCCTTTCTTGTTCGTGGGTGGAGGTTCAGGCTTTTTGTTTTACGTAGTGACCGGGCGCCGGCTGGCCCGGCGGATATTGGGCGCTGCCCAGTCGACCGCGCGCCGGTATTTCGCCGCCGGCAAACTGCTTGAGCCAGGCGGACCAGCGCGGCCACCAACTGCCTTTGACCTCGGTCGAAGTCGCCAGCCATTCCTCGGGGTCGGCGGTGGCGCTGTCGTTGATCCAGTGGCTGCGCTTGTTCTTGGCGGCGGGATTGATCACGCCGGCGATGTGGCCCGAGGCGCCGAGCACGAAGGTGCTTTTCCCGCCCAGATGCTTGCGGCTGAGATAGGAAGACTGCCAGGGCACGATGTGATCTTCGCGGGTGGCGAGAATGAAGGCCGGCATGTCGACACGGCCGAGGTCGGCTTTGACGCCGCACATCGACAGCTTGCCCGGCACGCGCAGGCTGTTTTCCAGATAGAGGTGGCGCAGGTACCAGGCGGCAAACGGTCCCGGCAGATTGGTCGAGTCGCTGTTCCAGTAGAGCAGGTCGAAGGCCGTCGGCTGGTTTCCCTTGAGGTAGTTGCCGACGACGTATTGCCAGATCAGGTCGTTGGCGCGCAGGGAAGAAAAGGTGGTGGACAGTTCCCGGCCGGTCAGGAGGCCGCCCTGGCCGATGGTCGCTTCGCGATTGGCCACCGACTGTTCATCGACGAAGCAGCCGATCTCGCCGGTGTCGGTGAAATCGAGCAGGGTGGTCAGGAGCGTCAGCGCGGCGACCGGGTTTTCGCCGCGTGCTCTTGCCACGGCCAGTGCGGCGGACAGGATGGTGCCGCCGACGCAGAAGCCCAGCGCATTGATCTGTTCGACGGCGCAAATTTCACGCACGATTTTCAGCGCGGCGAGGGCGCCCTGTTCCAGATAATCGTCCCAGGTGAGGTGCCCCAGGTCGGCCTGCGGATTGCGCCAGGAAACGAGAAAGACCGTCTGCCCCTGTGAAACGGCGTGGCGGACAAAGGAATTCTCCGGCTGCAGGTCGAGGATGTAGTACTTGTTGATGCAGGGTGGCACGATCAAGAGCGGACGTTGCGCCACCGTGTCGGTCAGCGGCGAATACTGCAGCAACTGGAACACCTCGTTTTCGAACACCACCGCGCCCGGCGTGGTCGCCAGATTGCGACCGACCTCGAAAGCGCTGTCGTCGGTCATCGAAATGCGGCCTTTTTCCAGGTCGCCGAGCAGGTTTTGCAATCCGCGCTTGATGCTTTCGCCATTGGTTTCCAGCGCCAGCTTGATGAACTCGGGATTGGTGGCCGCAAAGTTGGAAGGCGCCAGCGCGTCGACGAACTGGCGGGTGGCGAACTGAACGCGGTTCCTGGCGAGGCGGTCGGGCAAGGGGGTCGCATCGGCCATCTTCTTCAGGTACTGGGCATTCAGCAGATAGGCTTGGCGCACATAATCGTAAATCGGGCTCTCGGCCCAGGCCGGGTGGCTGAAACGCTTGTCGCCCGGTTCTGCCTGGATCAGCGGTGCGTGGGCAGCGCCCTGATCGCGCGCAAGCATCGCCTGCCACAGGGCGGCATGCTGCTGCTGCCATTCTTGCTGCAAGGCGGCCAGTGCGGTGGTGGTCTCGGGGGAAGCGGACATGCGATTGCTTAAACGGTTGATTGGACTGCGCGATTTTGCAATGCAGCATTGCGGCTGTCAATCCAGATCAAGCAGGCCTGTCGGCCGGTGACGCCGTCGCGGCGGTAGGAATAAAAGCGCTCGGCGTCGCGCACCGTGCAAAAGTCGGCGCCGGGCCGCCCCAAGCCGACGTCAGCCCCCCTGTGGGGGGCAGCGAGCCGGGGTTGCGAGCGTGGGGGGCTATTTTTGTCGGCGCTGGCGATACGGCGTACGTTCAGTGCAGCGAGCCGCTGCCGGGCCAGTAAATGGATGTCGCACAGCCATTTGCCATTGGGTTGGGCGACAAAGGCATCTGCTGCCTGCGGATCATGCGCGATGAAAGCCGCGCGTACTTCGCCGCCGACCTCGAAATTCAGCGGCCCGATGGCTGGCCCGAGCCAGGCCATGAGTCGTTCGCCCGGCACGCCCAGCGCCGCGACCGTCGCCTCGATCACGCCGTTCGCCAGTCCGCGCCAACCGGCATGCGCGGCGGCGACCACGCTGCCGCGCTCGTCGCACAGCAGCACGGGCAGGCAGTCGGCGGTGAGGACGGCGCACACCACGCCGGGGGCGCGGGTGAAAGACGCATCGGCTTCCGCGTTCTTGCCGGATCGTCCCGCATCGATGCACTGCGTCCCATGCACCTGCCTCAGCCATACCGGCTCGGCAGGCAGATGGGCGCGCAGCAGGCGGCGATTTTCGGCGACGGCCGCAGGATCGTCGCCGACGTGGTCGGCAAGATTGAAGCTCTCCCACGGCGCCTGGCTGACGCCACCCGCGCGGGTCGTGACCAGCGCCCGCACATTCGCCGGGGCTGGCCAGTCGGGGATGATGAAATCAGTCACGGAGTTGCTCCAGCAACGCCGTGAAGTCGGCAGGCAGCGGCGCTTCCCAGGCCATCTCCGCGCCCGAATCCGGATGAATCAGCGCGAGCCTGAAGGCGTGAAGTGCCTGACGCGGGAAGGCGTCGAGTGTCGCGTTGCCGCTCTTGGTTTTACCGTAGGCCGGATCGCCCACGAGGGGATGTTTGATGCTGGCCATGTGCACGCGAATCTGGTGCGTGCGGCCGGTCTCCAGCCGGCATTCGACGAGCGTGCAGCGCGCGAAGCGTTCTTTCACGCTGTAGTGAGTGCGTGCTTCCTTGCCGCCCCGCTTCACCACGGCCATCTTGGTGCGTTGCACCGGGTGGCGGCCGAGCGGGGCATCCACCGTCCCGTTGGCCGTGACCTGGCCATGCACCAGCGCGAGATAGTGCCGCGTCACCGTGCGGGCCTGCAACTGGCGCACCAGAGCGGTCTGCGCCGTCAATGTCTTGGCCACCACCAGCAAGCCGGAGGTCTCCTTGTCGAGCCGATGCACGATGCCGGCGCGCGGCAGGCCAGCCAGTGCCGGCGCGTGGTGGAGCAGGGCGTTCATCAGCGTGCCCGAGGCGTTGCCGTTGCCCGGATGCATCACCAGGCCGGCCGGCTTGGCGATGACGATGAGGGCGTCGTCCTCGAAGACGATGGGCAGCGCGATGTCTTCCGCGGCATCTGCGAAAGTCGGCGCTGGTGGGACGGCGACGCGAATGCACTCGCCCCCCCAGACCTTGCGCTTGGCATCGGCGTTTGCGCCGTCGAGAAGGATCAGCCCGTCTTTCAGCCACGCCTGCAGACGGCTGCGAGAATGCTCGGGCAGCAACCGGGCCAGCGCGGCATCGAGCCGCAAGCCGGCACAATCCGGCGGGACCGTGAATTCCGTTGGGGGGATATAATCGACCGAACTTTTTTGGGAATCGCTCATCATGCGTAGTTTAGCCGCCCTGCTTGCCGTTCTTTCGCTAAGCTTTTTTGCCGGTTGCGGCCTGCTGCCCGAACAGGTGGATGAAACCGCCGGCTGGTCGGCCAACAAGCTGTATGCCGAGGCCAAGACCGCCATGGCCGATGGCGCTTTCGACAAGGCCATCAAGTATTTCGAGAAGTTGGAAGCGCGTTACCCCTACGGGCGTTTTGCCCAGCAGGCCCAGCTCGAAGTCGCTTACGCGCATTACAAGCAGCAGGAAAAGGCGCAGGCCATCGCCGCGTGCGACCGCTTCATCCGCCTCCATCCCAACCATCCCAACGTCGACTACGCCTACTACCTGAAGGGCCTGGTCAATTTCAACGAAGATCTCGGCCTGCTGGGCTACGTCGCCATGCAGGACCTGACCGAGCGCGACCCGAAGGCGGCGCAGGAATCCTTCGAGGCGTTCAAGGCGCTCGTCAACCGGTTTCCGGAGAGCAAATACACCCAGGACGCCACGCTGCGCATGGCCTATCTGGTGAATGCGCTGGCCTTGAACGAGGTGCATGTCGCGCGCTACTACATGAAGCGCGGCGCCTATGTCGCCGCCGTCAATCGCGCCCAGGCGTCGATCAAAACCTATCCCGACGCACCCGCCAACGAAGAGGCGCTGTTTGTCATGATCAAGGCCTACGATGCCCTCAACATGACCGATCTGCGCGACGATGCCGAGCGCGTGATGAAGAAAAATTTCCCCAACAGCGAGTATTACAAACGCGGCCTGAACCGGGTCGAGCCGTGGTGGAAGTTGTGGTGAGCGTCTAACGCCCGCGTCAGCCATTTGTGATGCCGCTTGCACGCCCGCACCGGGAAGGGAAGTGTCGCTACGCGCTATGCCCCTACTTATTGACTGATGTCATAACTTGTATGGGGGCCCGGCGATGTTGAATCGAATGAAGATTGTCACCCGGCTGGCCATCGGATTCTCACTGACGCTGGTGGGCGCCCTGGTGCTGGGTGTCATGGGGGCGGCCAGTCTTGCGCCACCATGGCTGATCGCTGTCATGCTCGTCATGATCCTCGTCGGCGGTATCGCCGTGGCATTCCTGGTCACCCGCGGCATCAGGCAGTCGCTGAAACTTGCCACTGTGGCAGTGCATGGCTTGATCGCGAACAGCACGGATAAAGTGCGCGCCGCGCAAGCCGTCGGGGCCGGAGATCTCAGCCGGGAGATAGTCGTCTCCGAACCCCTGCAAATCGACCTCGACAGCTTGCCCAGGGATGAGCTGGGCGTCCTGATGAAGACGGCGCTCAACCTGAGCGAGATTCAATGCGCGCTCGACGAGGCTTTTCTGAACATGACCCGGTCCTTGCGGCTGGCGCGCGAGGCCGAACAGGGCAGCGACTGGCTGAAGAGCGGGCGCAACGAACTTAATTTCCTGATCCGGGAGGAGCAGAGCACGGCCGAGATGGCGGACCAGGTGCTGGGGTTTTTGGTGACCCACCTCAAGGCCGGCGTGGGCGCCCTCTACCTGTTCGATGAACAAGCCGTAAAACTTTCTCTCGCCGCCACTTACGCCGCAAGAAAGGACATGAACCTCGGCGAGCAGTTTCGTCTGGGCGAAGGGGTGATCGGGCAGGCGGCGCGGGAACAGAAAATCATTTGCCTGGCCGACGTACCGCCTGGCTATCTGCCGATTGGCTCCGCCCTGGGCGAGTCCGTGCCGAAGGTCGTCGTCGCCATTCCACTATTGCATGGCAATCGTCTGGTCGGCGTGATCGAGATCGGCAGTTTCCGTGAATTCAGCAAGATCGAGTTGAAGTTTGTCGAACTGGCCAGGGAAACCATCGCTATCGCCATCGACGCCAACCGCGCGCACCAGCGGACGGCCGAACTTCTCGAGCAGACCGAGCAGCAGTCCGAGGAACTGCGGGTGCAACAGGAGGAGTTGCAGCAAAGCAACGAGGAACTCGAAGAGCGGGCGCAGATGCTGGAGCAGCAGCGCGAGAATATCCGCCTCAAGAACCAGGAGATCGAGGCCGCCAGCCAGATCTTGCAGGAGAAGGTCGCGGAACTGGAGCGGATCAGCACCTACAAGTCGGAATTCCTCGCCAACATGTCGCACGAGCTGCGCACTCCGTTGAACAGCCTGATGATTCTGTCCAGCCTGCTGAAGCAGAACAAGGACGGCAACCTGAGCGAGAAGCAGGTCGAATTCGCCGCCACAATCAATTCCGCCGGCATGGACCTGCTCAACCTGATCAACGACATCCTCGACCTTTCCAAGGTCGAGGCCGGTCAGATGCAATTCAATTTCTCCGCATTGCCGGTGTCGGATCTTTGCGATTCCGTGCGCGCCACCTTCGAGCCGCTGGCGGAGCAGAAGGGGCTCGCTTTCAGCGTGGCGGCCGATGCCGGTGTCCCGGCGATGTTCCATGGCGACGAGCAGCGCGTCCACCAGATAATCAAGAACCTGCTTTCGAATGCCCTGAAATTCACCGAGAAGGGGGAGGTCAGCCTGCGCATCGCCACGCCCTCGGAGCAAGAAAACCCGCTGCCGGCCCCGGCGCTCGCCTTTATCGTCAGCGATACCGGTATCGGCGTTTCCGCAGCGAAGCAGCAACTGGTTTTCGACGCCTTCCAGCAGGCGGACGGTTCCATCAGCCGCAAGTACGGGGGCACGGGACTGGGGCTTTCCATCTCGCTCCAGCTTGCCCACAAAATGCATGGCGACATCCGCATGAGCAGCGCAGAGGGCAAGGGCAGCGTGTTCACCCTCTATATGCCGCTCGCGGCAGCGGCGGCCGAGGAGGGCAAGGCGACGCCCTTCGTCCCGGTGCGCCCGCAGATCCTGGCGCAGCGGTCGACGGTCGCGGCGCCGCCCCCGGCGACCGGCACGGAAAGCGGAGAATCGTTGTCCTTGCCCGCACCCCTGCTCGACGATCGCACCCAGTTGGCGACAGGCGACAAATGCATTTTGATCATCGAGGACGACCTCAACTTCGCCAAGATACTCCAGGGCATGGTCAAGGAGCGCGGGTTTGACGCCCTGGTGGCTGCCGACGGGGAAAGCGGCCTTGCCATGGCCAGGCGCTTTCTGCCGAGCGCCATCGTTCTCGATGTGATGCTGCCGCACATTGACGGCTGGGGCGTGATGCGCAGCCTCAAGGACAACCCCCATACCCGGCACATTCCGGTTCATTTCATCACCTGCCTGGAAGACCGGCAGAAGGCGATGGCCATGGGCGCCATCGGTTTTGCCACCAAGCCCGTCAGCATGGAACAGCTCAACGAGGTGTTCCAGTCCATCGAAGGTTCGCTCGCCAAGTCGGTGCGGAAACTGCTGATCGTCGAAGACAACGCGGACGAGGCGAAAAGCATGGTCGCCCTGCTCGAGGAAGGCGGCGTCGATATCGCGGTGGCGGCCTCGGGCAAGGAGGCCATCGGCCTGCTTTCTTCCCAGCCTTTCGATTGCATGGTCCTCGACCTGGGCCTTTCCGACATGTCCGGTTTCGAGCTGCTCGAATACATCCAGAATATGGAGGGAGCGCGGCGGATTCCGGTCATCATCCACTCCGGCCGCGAGCTGAGCCACGAGGATGAGCGCAAGCTGCGGCGTTACGCCGAGAGCATCATCATCAAGGGCGCCAAGAGCCCGGAACGGCTGCTCAACGAAGTCACCCTGTTCCTCCACCTGGTGGAGAGCAACCTCCACCCGAACAAGCAGCGCATGATTCGCACGGCCATCGACAAGGAGGCGATGCTGGAAGGCAGGAAGGTGCTGCTGGTGGATGACGACATGCGCAACATCTTCTCCCTCTCCAGCGTCCTGGCGGAGAAGAGTCTGGTGGTGATCGAGGCGGAAAACGGCAGGGAAGCCCTCGCCCGACTCGAGGAGCACCACGATATCGGCATAATACTGATGGACATCATGATGCCGGAAATGGACGGCTACACCGCCATGCGCGAAATCCGCAAGAATCCCCGGCTGGTGAATATTCCCATCATCGCCATGACCGCCAAGGCGTTGCGGGGCGATCAGGAAAAATGCATGGCGGCGGGAGCGAGCGACTATATCTCCAAGCCGATCGAGGTCGAGAAACTACTGTCGCTGATTCGCGTATGGATCTTCCAGCACGCATAGAACCGACCATGCAATCCGGCGAAGTGGAAGACGTGGAAATCCGGCTCCTGCTGGAAGGGGTGCAGCGGATTTACGGCTACGACTTCCGCGACTATGCCGATGCCTCGATCAGGCGGCGGCTGACCCACTGGCTTGCCGAGTCCGAATTCGCCACCTTCTCGCAGGCCCAGTCGCGGCTGCTGCGCGACCGCGGCGTATTCGAGTCGCTAGTGCGAGGCATCACCGTCAATGTCACTGAAATGTTCCGCGACCCGGCATTCTTCCGCGCCGTGCGCGAACAAGTGGTGCCCTTTCTTAAGACCTATCCCTTCGTCAAAATCTGGCACGCCGGCTGCGCCACGGGCGAGGAAGCCTATTCCATGGCGATCCTGCTGAACGAGGAGGGGATGGCCGGGCGCTATCGCATGTATGCCACGGACATCAACGAGACGGTGCTGCAAAAAGCCAGCGAAGGCGTGATGCCGATCATGGAAATGCAGCGCTTCACCCGCAACTATCAGAAGGCCGGCGGCCGCGCCTCGTTTGCCGACTACTACACCGCCCGCTACGATCGCGCGATTCTGTCGGCCACCCTGAAAAAGGACATTGTTTTCGCCCCGCACAATCTGGCGGTCGATGGCGAGTTTGGGGAAATGAACATGGTCTTGTGCCGCAACGTCATGATCTATTTCAAACCCGCCCTCAAGGAACGCTGCCTGCGTCTTTTCGACAGCAGTCTGCTGCCGGGGGGATTCCTCTGCCTCGGTCTCAAGGAAACCCTGGAGAAAAAGAAAATTGGGGAACGCTACGAGGAACTGGCACCCCCTCTGCGTATCTACAGAAAGCGTTATGGCTAGGTTATTCAAGGCCGTGGTGGTCGGCGTCTCCACCGGCGGGGTGCTTGCGCTGCAAAAGTTGCTCGGCCAATTGCCGGCGGATTTCCACCTGCCCATTCTGATCGTTCAGCACATCGGCCCGGATGCGGGGAGTGGCCTGGCGAAACTGCTCGACGAACGCTGCGCCCTGCGGGTGAAGGAAGCCGATGAACAGGACGAAATCCTTCCCGGCACGGCTTACCTGGCGCCTCCCAACTACCACCTGCTGGTGGAGCGGGGGGGCTTCCTGTCGTTTTCTGCGGACCCCTATGTGAGTTTTGCCCGTCCCTCCGTCGATGTCCTGTTCGAGTCTGCGGCTGAAGTCTTCGGGCCGGAACTGATCGGCGTCGTCCTGACCGGCGCCAATTTCGACGGCAGCCGGGGATTAATGACCATCAAGCAAAAAGGCGGCGTGGCCATCGTCCAGGATCCGGAGGATGCCGAAGCCCGCCAAATGCCGCAGGCCGCAATGGCGGCGACGGATGTAGACTACGTGCTTGCTCTGGACGGCATGGCGGCTTTGCTGCTAAAACTGGCGTCGGGGCGCGCCGCGATATCGCACAAGGGGACAGGGGCGAGATGACAGAGAACGTGGCGTTGCTGCTGGTCGACGACCGCCCGGAAAACCTGGTGGCGCTCGAGGCAGTCCTGGGCAATCAGGGGCTCGATCTGATCAAGGCCGCGTCGGGCAACGATGCGCTGCGCCACACCCTGAAGCGGGATTTTGCGCTGGTGCTGCTCGATGTGCAGATGCCCGGCATGGACGGTTTCGAGACGGCCGAACTGATGCGGTCCAATCCCAAGACGCGGCAGCTCCCCATCATCTTTGTCACCGCCGGGATGAAGGATATCCAGCTTCAGTTCAAGGGTTATGAACTGGGCGCGGTTGATTACCTGATTAAACCCTTCGAACCCCACATCCTTCAGAGCAAGGTTAAAGTCTTCTGCGAGCTTTACCGGCAGCGCCGCCAGCTCGAAGCGAATCAACTGCTGCTGGAGTCGAAAATCAGG
This sequence comes from Rhodocyclaceae bacterium, assembly GCA_030652245.1. GTDB lineage: Bacteria > Pseudomonadota > Gammaproteobacteria > Burkholderiales > Rhodocyclaceae > Sulfuricystis. Next base: position 12,561 of record JAUSBB010000174.1, read on the forward strand.
GAGAGGGTGTCCCAGCTCAGGGAAAGCGAGGAACGCTTCCACATGCTGGCCACCCATGCCCCGGTAGGTATCTACCAGATCGACACCGAGGGCAATTGCCTTTTTGTGAATCGTCGCTGGTGCGAAATCGCGGGACTTTCCGCCGACGAAACCGCCGGGCAGGGGTGGACGCGGACGATACATCCGGACGACAGGGATGCAGTCGCGGCCATTTGGCGGGGAGCTCTGTCGCCCGACGGCGAATGGTCCATGGACTACCGTTTCCTCAGGCCCGACGGCAAAATCATCTGGGTGAATGGCAATGCCATCGCCTTGTGCAATGAAAAGGGGGAGATCACCGGATATCTGGGCAACAATCTCGAGATCACCGCGAGGAAGCGCGGCGAGGAGCGGCAGCGCATGCGCAGCGCGGTCACGGGCCAGCTCGCCGAAAATGCTACTTTGCCGGGGATACTCCATCTCATCGCCGTGGACGCGGAACGGCAGGTCCATGGCATGACCTGCGCCATCCTGCTATTGGATGAGCCCGGCCAACAACTGGTTTACGGTGCGGCCCCGAACCTGCCGGATCTCGTCAGCCGCGCGAGAACATCCATCGGCGACGGTGCTGGCGCCACCTGCGCGGCGACGGCGAATCACGGCAAGCGCCATATCGTGGATGACATCCGCACCCATCCCGCCTGCGAAGATTGCCAGCCCCCGGCGGTAGCGGGTGTGCCGGTGTCGTGCTGGTCGGAACCGATTCTTGCCATAAACGGCGAGGTGCTGGGTGTTTTCGCCTTTTACTGGGCACAGCCGACCGTCCCGGATGCCGGCGATATCGAGCTGATGCACGAAGCGGTCCAACTGGCCGGACTCGCGATAGAGCGCAAACGCACCGCGGAAACCATCTGGCAGCATGCCAACTACGATTCCCTCACCAAACTGCCCAACCGCCGCCTGTTCCGGGACCGTTTGCAGCAGGAAATCCTGAAGGCGCAACGCGCCGGCCTGTACGTGGCCCTGCTGTTCGTCGACCTCGACCGCTTCAAGGAAGTGAACGATACCCTCGGCCACCATGCCGGCGACCTCCTGCTGATCGAGGCAGCGCGCCGCGTCCGCGATTGCGTGCGGGCCACCGATACGGTAGCGCGTCTCGGCGGCGACGAATTCACGGTCATCATGTCGAATCTCGCCGACACCGACCGCGTCGGCGAGATTGCCCAGGCCATGCTCCTGGCGCTGGCCACGCCATTTGTGCTCGACGCGGAGATGGTCTATGTTTCCGCGAGCATCGGCATCACGATTTTCCCGGGCGACGCCGACAATGTCGAATCCCTGCTGAAAAATGCCGACCAGGCCATGTATGCGGCCAAGGAGCAGGGCCGCAACCGCTTCAGCTATTTCACCGCTTCGATGCAGGCGATCGCACAGACGCGGCTAATGCTCTGCAACGATTTGCGCAACGCCATCGCCGCCGGTCAGCTCGAAGTGTATTTGCAGCCGATCATGGAGCTGGCCACGGGGCGCATCTTCAAGGCCGAAGCGCTGCTGCGCTGGCGCCATCCCACGCACGGCATGGTCGGGCCGGCGCAGTTCATTCCGATCGCCGAGGAAACCGGCCTCATCAACGAGATCGGCGACTGGGTGTTCAGGGAAGCGGCACGCACGGCCAAACGCTGGTACGACGCGGGGTTGCTGGAGGCTACCGATGACGGGCTTATCCAGATCAGCGTCAACAAGTCGCCGCGCCAGTTCTTCTCGGGTAATACGCACGAAACCTGGATTGATTACCTGAAGGAGATCGGCCTGCCGGCCAAGTGCATCGCCATCGAGATCACCGAGGGCCTGCTGCTCGACGACAGGCCCGAAGTCGCGGCAAAACTGAAGCAGTTCCGCGATGCCGGTTTCCGGGTTTCGCTCGACGATTTCGGTACCGGCTACTCGGCGATGTCCTACCTGAAAAAGTTCCCCCTCGACTTCCTCAAGATCGACCAGTCTTTCGTGCGCGACATGGCCACCGATCACGGCGACCAGGCCATCGTCGAGGCCATCATCGTCATGGCCCACAAGCTCGGTCTCAAGGTGATCGCCGAGGGCGTCGAAACGTTGGAACAATGCGAGATACTGAAAGCGGCAGGCTGCGACTACGGCCAAGGCTACCTGTTCGCCAGACCGATGCCCGCGGCCGAAATGATACTGACAACCTGAGCGCACCATTGCGGCAACTGGCAATCGTTGGCTACCTAGCCACGTTGCCGCCGCGCCTCAAACAGACAGATCCCGCTCGCCACCGACACATTCAGGCTCTCGACCGAGCCATGCATCGGAATCCGCGCCAGCTCGTCGCAGGTGTCCTTCGTCAGTCGCCGCAGGCCTTCGCCCTCGGCGCCGAGCACCCAGGCCAGCGCGCCCTTCTGTTCGATGGCATACAAGTCCTTGCTTGCCTCGCCGGCGGCGCCGATGGTCCAGATGCCGCGTTCCTTGATCTCGCGCAGGGAACGGGCGAGATTGGTCACCACGATGTAGGGCACCGTATCGGCCGCGCCGCTCGCCACTTTGATCGCCGTGGCATTGAGGCCGCAGGCGCGATCCTTTGGCGCGACCACGGCATGCGCGCCGGCCGCGTCGGCGACGCGCAGGCAGGCGCCCAGGTTGTGCGGGTCGGTGACGCCGTCGAGCACCAGGAGCAGCGCCGGCTCGGCGAGGCTGTCCAGCACATCGTCGAGCGTCACATACCGTTGCTGCGCGGCCACGCTCGCCACCACGCCCTGGTGGCTCGCCCCCTTCGCCATGGCATCGAGTCGCGCCGTATCGACACTGACGATACGCACGCCGCGCTCCCCCGCCAACTTGACGAGGTCGCGGGCGCGGCTGTCCTGCCGTCCGCTCGCCAGATAGATTTCGCGCACGCCTTCTGCATCCTGGCGCAGCTTGGCGGTGACGGCGTGAAAGCCGTGGATCAGGCGCGTTTCTTCAGCCATTCTTCAGAACACGATATTGCGCGGTCATGCGGTGGGTTTCGCCCGGCGCGAGGGTAATGACGTCGTCGGCCGCGTTCGCGGTTTCGACGCAGACCATTTTATTCTCGCCATTTTTCCCAAAGTCGCCCATCTTGGCGGCCTTCTCCGCGCCCGGATTCCAGACGACGGTGGAGCGGCTGCCGGTGCCGGTGATGAGGATCGTGCGCTTCAATGCCGGGTCGATGATGCCGCAGCAGCCCGCGGTTCCCAGGTAGACGCGGTCCATTTCGCCGTCAAAGCTCACCGCGCCCTGTTGCTTCTTGCGTTTATTGCCGGCCACCTTGTCGATATAGGTGCAGCCAGCGAGCCCGGCGATACTCGCCTGACGGATGTCGCCGACCGTGAAATAGGTATGCAGCGCCTGGCCAAGCTGGAAGGGCGCGCTGCCGGTGTTCTTGGTGGCGAGGCCGATGGCGAGTTCCTGGCCAATGGTGATGCCGTACTTCACGGTCGAGGCATGCGGCCACTGCGCACGGGCTGCATCATTCATCTCCGGGGAGAATTCGAGACGCACGCGGCCGTCGGGCAGCTTGCGGGCATCGAGCAATGTCCATGGAATGGTGCGCGCGAAGCCGTGACCGGGATAGGTCGAATCGCTCGCGTGCGAGCCGAACCACGGCCAGCAGATCGGCACGCCGCCGCGGATCGACTTGCCCGGCGCAAACTTGGCTTTGGGCGAAAGCCAGATCACCGGTTTCTGGCCCTTGGGCTGCCAGGTCATGATGTGCGCGCCCTGCAGGGCGATGGTGGCGGTCGAGAAAGGCGCCCTCACCTCGATGGCGATGAAGCCGGGGGCCTTTTCGACAAAGGATAAGAAGTCGGCGCCGGCGAAACGGCGTTTGAGTTCGTCGAGTTGGGGCATGCTTAGTTCTCCTTGTTTTGTAATGCTTCGAGGCTTTCGGCGGCGATTTCCCGGACTTCGGCATCCGGGTCGGTCAGGCGCGGTTCCAGAAACCGGATGGCATCCCGTGTGCCGGAGAGGCCCAGAATGTAACAGGCATCGGCGCGCACGCGGTGGTCGCCATGGCCGGCCAGCATGCCGAGCGCGGAGGTCAGCGCCTGCAAGGCGGGCGTAGCCGCATGGCCTTCGAACACCGCGCTGGCGCCGATGCGCGCGCTGATGCCGGCCTCCGGATTGGCAATGATCGGCAAGAGGTCGGCGAGCGCCGCCGGCAGACGATTGACCACCTCGGTCACCCGGGCGAGCTGGCCTTCCATGAGCCAGATCTGGAACTGCTCGGCGCGGTCGCGCATGCCGAGTCGCAGGGCTTCGCGGGTTGTCCGCGCAGCCTGCAAATATTCATAGCTCATTATTCCCCCGCGAGGCGGAAGTCGATCTTGTTCTGGTCGAGGTCGACGCGCACCAGTTGCACGCGCACGCGGTCGGAGAGGCGGTAGCGTTTGCCGGTGCGTTCGCCGACCATCGCATGCTGCTTCTCGTCGAAGTGGAAATAGTCGCGGCCGAGATCGGAGACATGCACGAGACCTTCGACGAATACCGTGTCGAGCGCGACAAAGATGCCGAAGGGCACCACCGACGAGATGCTGCCGGCGAACACCTCGCCGATGCGATCCTGCATGTACCAGCACTTGAGCCAGGCTTCGACGTCGCGCGTCGCATCGTCGGCGCGGCGTTCGGTGGCCGAGCAGGCGAGGCCGACCTGCTCCCAATTCAGAGTGTCGTAACGCCGTCCCGCCAGCGCCGACTTTATGGCGCGGTGGATCAAGAGGTCGGGGTAGCGGCGGATCGGCGAGGTGAAGTGCGTGTAGCTCTCGTAAGCCAGGCCGAAATGGCCGACGTTGTCCGGGCTGTAGATCGCCTGCTTGAGCGAACGCAGCATCACGGTTTGCAGCAACTGCTTGTCCGGCCGGTTGGCGATCTTGTCGATCAGTGCCGCGTAGTCCTTGGCGTGGGGTTCATCGCCGCCCGCGAGCTGTAGTCCAAATGTGCCGAGGAAGTCGCGCAACTTGACGAGTCGCTCGGGCGTTGGCCCTTCATGGACGCGGTAAAGCGCCGGGTGCTCGCGTTCCTTGAGAAAGTCCGAGGCGCAGACGTTGGCGGCGAGCATGCATTCCTCGATCACGCGATGCGCGTCGTTGCGCTCGTAAGCTTCGATGCGCTCGATCTTGCCGTGGTCGTCGAAGACCATCCGCGTCTCGACCGTCTCGAAGTCGATGGCGCCGCGCTTCGAGCGCGCCTTCGCCAGCACGCGGTAGAGCGCGTCGAGGTTTTCGAGAAAGGGCAACAGGGCGCCGATCTTCGCCAGCGCCGCCGCATCCTTGTCGTACAGCGCCGCCGCGACTTCGGTATAGGTCAGCCGCGCGTGCGACCAGATCACCGCCGCATAGAAGCGATATTGCTTGATCGCGCCGGTGGCGGAGACATCCATGTCGCAGACCATGCACAGCCGCTCGACCTGCGGGTTGAGCGAGCAGAGGCCGTTCGAGAGCTTCTCCGGCAGCATCGGAATCACGCGGCGCGGGAAGTACACCGAGTTGCCGCGCTCCCGCGCCTCCTGGTCGAGCGCAGCGCCGTCGCCGACATAATGGGAGACATCGGCAATCGCCACGATCAGCCGGTAACCCTTGCCCTGGCGTTCGCAATACACGGCGTCGTCGAAGTCCTTCGCCGTTTCGCCGTCGATGGTGACGAGCGGCAACTGCGTCAGGTCTTCGCGGCCCTTCCAGTCCGGCTTCTTCACGGCATCGGGCAGCTTTTTCGTTTCGGCCAGCGCGTCCTTGGAGAACTCGAAGGGCAGTTCGTGTTTGCGCAGCGCGATCTCGATTTCCATGCCGGGGTCGGCATAGTTGCCGAGGATCTCGATGACGCGCCCGATCGGCTGCGACTGCTTCGACGGCTGCTCGATGATCTCGATCATCACCACCTGGCCGGCTTTCGCTCGCAAGGCTTTCCGGTCGCCTTTCTCGGGCGGGGCGATCAGGATGTCCTGGCTGATGCGCTTGTTTTCGGCGACGACGTAATACACGCCGTGTTCCTCGAAGACGCGACCGACGACCTGCCGGTTGGCGCGCTCGGTGACTTCGACGATCTTGCCTTCCGGCCGCCCCTTGCGATCCATGCCGACGATGCGCGCGATGACATGGTCGCCGTGCAGCGCCTTGGCCATCTCCTTCTCGGACAGGAAGAGGTCGGGACCCTTGTCCTCGCGCACGAGGAAGCCGAAACCGTCCGGATGCCCCTGCACGCGGCCCTTCAGCAGATCGGCCTTGTCGGGGATCAGCCAGTCGTTGCGCCGGTTTTGCAGCAACTGGGCCTCGCGCGCCATCGCGCCCAGGCGCCGGCTGAACGGCTCGCGCTCGAAATCGGCAATGTCGAGCAGTTCGCACAGGCGTTCAAATGCCACCGGCACGCCCTGCTCGGTGATCACTTGCAGGATGTATTCACGGCTCGGCAGCGGATGCTCGTAGTTCGCCCGCTCGCGCTCGATCATCGGATCGGCGGCGCGGATTTTAGAGAGCTTGCGGAGGCTCGGTGCGGCTTTGGTTTTGTTTGACAATCGTTCGGTTTCCATTAGAATGCGCGCCTCTTACGCCTGCCCAGGTGGCGGAATTGGTAGACGCACTAGTTTCAGGTACTAGCGGGTAACACCGTGGAGGTTCGAGTCCTCTCCTGGGCACCAGCTACGCAAGAAGATGAAATAAAAGGGGTTTTCACCGCCACCTACCCCTGATTTAAGGAACCAAGCCAGATTGTATTTTTCCGCAATCTGGCTTTTTTTCCGCAATCAGCTCCAAGAAGACGTAAGCGCAGTGTCGTTGCATAGGTGCGAAGTATGCCTGATTTCATATCAAAGCCGCCTCAGATTCGCGCCTTAGTACCAGCCCGCGTAGCACTCGCCCCCCGGCCTTGACCCACTTGCGCAGCTCGTCGGGTACGTCGCCCCATTGGCCGGCGTTGATCCGGCGCCGCAAGGTGCTGGCTTGCAGACTGCCAGCGCCCAGGTTGAAGGTGAAGTCGATGATGGCGGCCAGTCGCATCGGGTTATCAATACCAGGGCAAAGCCGCAGCACCACCGGCAGGTACTTGGTGCGGATCATCCAGAGCAGCAGGGACTCGGCGCGCTCGATGGTGATCGGCAGATCGAACAGCGTCACCCGGGAGCCGTCCTCGTAGTAGGTTGCCCCGTAGCCGATTGTCGGAACACCAGCCGGGCAGAGGTACGGCTTCAGGTAGCAGCCCTCGAAGCGACGCGCCAGGGCGGCAGAGACATCGAGGGCAAGGTCGATTTCGCTTAACGGGATATTGACGCCTGAAACTTTCGCGTTCATTGCATCAGTCCGTTACCCTGCATGGCGATGGGTTTTCATCGAACCGCACAGCTTTAATCGTCTTCGCACCTGTCAACATCGCCTTCATCAGCCGATGCCTCCCGTCCATCAATTCCCCGTCCTCGTCGAGAATGATCGGCTTGTCGAGGTCGGCGTCATTGACAGCCTGCATGTGTGTCACCATTTCGCGAAGCGTCAGCTTCTCGTAGGTGTAATACAAGTGCAAATGGTCAAGCGGAACCTCCATGATCTGAAGGTCTCGGGCCAGCTCGAACAGTCTAGCGACGCTCCAGTTATGACGGCCGAGGTTGCACATCTGCTCGGCGGGGCTGTGCCAGGGCTTTATCTTCATTTGCCGCGCTTGGTCAGGCTAC
>JAUSBB010000175.1 GCA_030652245.1 Rhodocyclaceae bacterium
CGAAATGCACGCCGGCCTCCAGCATTTGACGCATGGTTGTGCTCATAACAGTTCTCCGATATGGGTTATCCGCCACCCGGCCGCTAGCCTTGCCAACTCGCTAAAGTTGGCGGGGCACCCACTCGGCGCCGGGTGTGTGAATTTTGTCCTTCAAATCAGGACAAGCCGACGATTATACCGGTGAAATGCGGCAAATTCCAACCCGGTAACGCGATCGCGGCGCAGCGGTTAGAATTATCGCATTCAATCCCCCGCGTCACAGTCCATATAACGGCCCATGAGCATCACCATCAAGACCCCTGAAGAACTTGAGTACATGCGCGTTGCCGGCCGCCTGGCCGGCGAGGTGCTGGACTATATCGCGCCCTTCGTCGTCCCCGGCGCCACCACGGCCGAACTGGACCGGCTGTGTCACGACTACATGGTGAACGTCCAAGGCTGCATCCCGGCGCCGCTCAACTACGCCCCACCCGGCTACCAGCCCTATCCCAAGTCGATTTGCACCTCGGTGAATCACCAAGTCTGCCATGGTTTGCCCAATGACCGCACCCTCAAAAAAGGGGACATCGTCAACCTCGATATCACCACCATCAAGGATGGCTGGCACGGGGACACCAGCCGCATGTTCAGCGTGGGCGGCACGGCCTCCATTCTCGGCAACCGGCTGGTCGCCATCGCCCATGAATGTCTCTGGCTCGGCATCGCCACGGTCAAGCCGGGCGCCCGGCTCGGCGACATCGGCGCGGCCATCCAGCGGCATGCCGAAGGGCAGGGCTTTTCGGTGGTGCGTGAATTTTGCGGCCACGGCATCGGGCTCAAATTTCACGAAGAACCCCAGGTCCTGCACTACGGCAAGCCCGGCGACGGCATCCGGCTCGAACCAGGCATGACTTTCACCATCGAGCCCATGATCAACGCCGGCAAGGCCGCCGTATCGGAATTGCCCGACGGCTGGACCATCGTCACCAAGGATCGCAGCCTGTCGGCGCAGTGGGAACACACCATCGCCGTCACCGCAACCGGCTACGAAGTAATGACCCTGTCGGCCGGCGCGCCGAAAAATCCTTTCGCGCCCTGAATATTGCCTGTCAACCGTGGCGCACGCCTCGCCTGATACTGCCCTGGTTGCCGGACTGCGCCGCACCCTCACCGAGGGCAAGCAGGCGCTCAAGGAAGCTTATCTCGCCAACGACAACCCGACCGCGCTGCTCCGCGGCACGACCCGCTTGGTCGATGGCCTGCTGCGGCGCATCTGGAAAACGCTGGCGCTGGACCGGCAACTCTGTCTCGCGGCGGCGGGCGGCTACGGGCGGCGCGAACAGTATCCGGGTTCTGACGTCGACCTGCTGATCCTGCTGCCCGATGACGATGCGGGCAACGCCGAAACCCATCGACTGTCGCTTGAAACCTTAATTGGACTGCTGTGGGATATCGGCCTCGACATCGGCCACAGCGTGCGTTCGGTCGAGGCCTGCCTCGAAGAAGCCGACCGCGACATCACGGTGCAAACCACGCTGCTGGAAACCCGTTTTCTGTGCGGCAGCCGCAAGCTCTACAACCGCTTTCGCGGCGCATTCGATCAGGCGCTCGACCCGCTGGCCTTTTCCAAAGCCAAGCGCCTGGAACAGGAGGCGCGCTACGCGAAGCACCAGGACACGCCCTACAACCTCGAACCCAACTGCAAGGAAAATCCCGGCGGCCTGCGCGACCTGCACACCATCCTGTGGGTCGCGCGCGCCGCGACATTGACCGACAACTGGGGCAAGCTCGCCGCAGCGGGAATCATCACCCGCGCCGAGGCCCGCCTGCTGGCCCGTTCGGAGGATTTTTTGCGGCGCGTCCGCATTGGCCTGCACCTGGCCACCGGCCGCCGCGAGGACCGCCTGCTGTTCGACCACCAGGAAGCGCTGGCCCGTGCGCTGGGCTTCGCCGCCACGGCGTCGCGGCGCGCGGCGGAAGTCCTGATGCAGCGCTATTACCGCAACGCCAAGCGTGTCACCCAGTTGAACACGCTGGTGCTGGCCGATCTGGCCTCCCGCCTGGAAAGCCAGCCGGCCGTGCCGCCGATTGTCATCGACGCCGATTTTCAGATCGTCCGGGAACAACTCGACATCCGCGCCGACGATCATTTCGAGCAGCATCCGGCCGCCCTGCTCAAGAGTTTCCTGCTGCTGTCGCAGCGGCCGGAACTGAAGGGCATGACCTCCCGCACGCTGCGCGCCCTGTGGCGCGCCCGCGGCCGCATCGATGCAAATTTCCGGCGCGACCCGGCCAACCACGCCACCTTTTTGGCCCTCTTCAAGGAACAGCGCGGGCTCACCCATCAGTTGCGCCGCATGAACCAGTTCGACATCCTCGGCGCCTATCTGCCGGTGTTCGGCCGCATCGTCGGCCGCATGCAGCACGATCTGTTTCATGTTTACACGGTTGACCAGCACATCCTGCAGGTCGTGCGCAACCTGCGACGCTTCGCCCTGCCGGAATTCGCCCACGAATATCCCGATTGCGCGCGCCTGATGGCGGCTTTTCCCGAGCGCTGGCGGCTGTTTCTGGCCGCCTTGTTTCACGATATCGCCAAGGGACGCGGCGGCGACCATTCGCAACTGGGCGCGGCGGAAGCGCGGCGTTTTTGCCGGCTGCACGCCATCCTCCCGGACGACACGGCGCTGGTCTGTTTTCTGGTCGAACAGCACCTGACCATGTCGACCTTCGCCCAGAAACATGACCTCGCCGACCCGAATGTCATCCATCGCTTCGCCGCCATCGTGCAGAACGAGGAACGACTGACCGCGCTGTACCTCCTGACCGTCGGCGACATTCGCGGCACCAGCCCCAAAGTGTGGAACGCCTGGAAAGCCAAGTTGCTCGAAGAGCTCTTTCACATCACGCAACGCCTGCTCCGTGGCGAGAGCACGCGCCCGCTGGCCGGCATCGAGGAGCGCAGCGAAGACGCGCGCCGCCTGCTGCGGCTCGCCGGATTGCGCGCCGGCGTCGAAACCGAACTATGGAACCGGCTCGACACGCCGTATTTCCTGCGGCACGCCAGCGAGGAAATCGCCTGGCATACCCAGAGCCTCTATCACCGGCCGGACAGCCCGGAACCGATCGTCCGCGCCCGCCTCAATCCGGCCAGCACCGGCCTCCAGGTCATGGTCTATACCCCCGACCAGCCCTGGCTGTTTGCCCGCCTTTGCGGCTTTTTTGCCCGGCTCGGCTACTCGATCGTCGACGCCAAGATCCACACCACGCGGCACGGCCACGCCCTCGACAGTTTTGTCCTGCTCGATTCAGGCAACCAGTTGCCCTACCGCGACATGATCGGCCTGATCAACCATGACCTGGCGGAACACCTGAAACTGCAGCCGCCGCTCGCCCCGCCACCGCAGGTTCGCGTGTCGCGGCAGGTGCGCCACATCCCCCTGACGCCGGAAGTCGCCATCCGCGCCGACGAGAGCAGCAACAACCACATCCTCTCCATCACGGCGGCCGACCGCGCCGGCCTGCTCTATGCCATTGCCTTGACACTGGCCAAGCATGAGATACGGCTGTACTCGGCCAAAATCGCCACGCTGGGCGAACGCGTCGAGGATACGTTCTTGATTAGCGGCGCCGAACTCGGTAAAACGGCAACACTGATCAAGCTTGAACAGGAACTGCTTGAAATCCTGCACGTCTGAAAGGGATCCCCACCATGAGCTGGATACGCGAACAATTCACCTTCCACGACCTGCAGCGCCTGCTGTTCAAGCTGGCCGAGCGCGTCAAGGCATTTCAAGGCATGAAGCCGGCCGAGATCAGCGAACTGCTCGCCCGCACCGAGAAGTGCTCGTTTGAAGCGGGCGCCATCATCGTCAGGGAAGGCAGCGTCGGCAATCACATGTACATCATTCTCGACGGCGAGGCGGTCGTGTCGAAAAAAGGCCGCGATGGCGAGCTGGAGCTCGCGCGGCTGTCCTCCGCCGACAGCTTCGGCGAAATGGCGCTGGCCGACAACGAGGCCCGCAGCGCCACGGTAACCGCGCTGGTCCCCTGCGTACTGGTGCGCCTGTCTGACCAGGTGTTGCACAGCCACCCGGAAATCGGCATGAAGGTCTATCGCAACATCGCCCGCGTCGTCTCCGCGCGCCTGCGCAGCGCCGACGAAGCGCTGGCCTGGAGAATCTAGAAAGTCGGCGCTGGCAGGACGGCGACTAAACGGTTGCCGCGCAAAGATGTTCGATCACGCTCTTCACCCTGCCCATCGACTCGTGCAACACGGCTTCGATCTGCTCGAAACGAATCGAACTGGTTGAGTCGCCACGCCCGGCGGCCCAGTTCGCCACGACGCAAACCGCCGCGTACGGGGTTTTCAATTCGCGCGCCAGCACGGCTTCGGGCATGCCGGTCATGCCGACGATGTCCGCGCCATCCCGCGCGAGTCGCTCGATTTCCGCCGCGGTCTCCAGTCGCGGCCCCTGGGTTGCCGCATACACCGCCGAACCGGACACCTTGAACCCCGCCGCGTCGCCGGCGCACAACAGGCGTTCGCGCAGGGCGCGATCATAGGGCTCGGTGAAATCGACATGCACCACCCCCGTATCGCCGCCATCGAAGAAAGTGGCCAGCCGGCCCGAGGTGTAGTCGATGATCTGGTGCGGCACGACCAGCGCGCCAGGGTGAAGGTCGGGACGCATGCCGCCCACCGAGGCGACCGAGACGATGTTGGAAGCGCCCGCCGCCTTGACCAGCGCCCAGAGATTCGCCCGGTAATTGACCCGGTGCGGCGGAATCGTATGACCATGCCCGTGGCGCGCCAGAAATACGACCTGCTGCCGGCCGATGCTGCCGTGGATCAGCGTTCCCGAAGGCTCGCCGTAGGGCGTGCGCACCACCTCGCGCCGCTCGATTGCCAGGCAGGACAACTGGGTCAGTCCGCTGCCGCCGATGATTGCCAACATTTTGATCTCCTTAACAAATTCCGCCGCCGGCCTCTGCTAGAATGCCCGCCCTTCATTTGACCGCGCCATTTGCGCCCCCCACACCCGATGTCCCGTCCCCTCCGCAACATCGCCATTATCGCCCACGTCGATCATGGCAAGACCACGCTTGTCGACCAACTGCTCCGCCAGTCCGGCACCTTCCGCGAAAACCAGCAGGTTGCCGAGCGGGTGATGGACTCGAACGACATCGAACGGGAACGCGGCATCACCATTCTCGCCAAGAACTGCGCCATTGACTTTGAAGGCACCCACATCAACATCATCGACACCCCGGGCCACGCCGATTTCGGCGGCGAGGTCGAGCGCGTGCTGTCGATGGTCGATGGCGTGCTGCTGCTCGTCGACGCCGTCGAAGGCCCGATGCCGCAAACCCGCGTCGTGACGACGAAGGCGCTCGCATTGGGGCTCAAACCAATCGTCGTCATCAACAAGATCGACCGCCCGGGCGCCCGTCCCGACTGGGTCATCAACCACACCTTCGACCTGTTCGACAAGCTCGGCGCCACCGAGGAGCAGCTCGACTTTCCCGTCGTCTACGCCTCGGCGCTCAACGGCTACGCCATGATGGCCTCGCGCACCCTGGGCACCGACATGCGGCCGCTTTACGAGGCGATTCTGCGCCATGTGCCGCCGCCCGATGTCGATGCCGAAGCGCCGCTTCAGTTGCAGATCTGCTCGCTCGACTACAACTCCTATGTCGGCAAGATCGGCATCGGCCGCATCAAAAAGGGCCACATCAAGCCCGGCCAGCAGATCGCCGTGATGTATGGCGACGAGGCGCGCGGCCTGGCCAAGGTGGGTCAGGTGTTGACCTTCCACGGCTTGGAACGCCAGCCCGCCCCCGATGCCGAGGCCGGCGACATCGTCTTGGTCACCGGCATCGAGCAGGTCAACATCGGCGTGACGCTTTGCGCGGTGGATTGCCCGGATCCCCTGCCCCCCATCACGGTGGACGAGCCCACGCTGACGATGAACTTTCAGGTCAATACCTCGCCGCTCGCCGGCAAGGAAGGCAAATACGTCACCAGCCGCCAGATTCGCGAACGGCTCAACAAGGAACTGCTCTCCAACGTCGCACTGCGCGTCGTCGAAACCGAGAACGCCGATGTTTTCGAGGTCTCCGGCCGCGGCGAACTGCACCTGACCATCCTGCTCGAAAACATGCGCCGC
>JAUSBB010000157.1 GCA_030652245.1 Rhodocyclaceae bacterium
AGTCCGAGTGCGTCGACCGACTTGTGGGTGACGCGGGCGAGCACCGCGGTGCCGCCGAGGTCGAGCCCGATCACGCTTTGCCCCGGGCTGGTCGTGGCGATGCTGGCGACCCGGGCGGGGAGGATGTTGATGATGCTGGTGCCGGTTTGCGGTGTCAGGGTCAGACTGACGTCGCGGGCGAGGACTCGGACCCTGACGCGCTGGCCGATGGTCGCTGCCTGCCGCGCCAGATTCAGCCGTCCGCCGGCGAAACTGACTTCGGTGAGCTGGTAGGTGTCGTCATGGCCGCTCACCGTGGCCTCGATCAGCGCGCCGGCTTCGTTGCCCTGCGCCAGCGGCAGGTCGACCTGCGTCATCAATGCGGCGGGCGCGCCATCCGCCACGACCTGTCCGGCCTCCAGCAGCACCAAGTGGTCGGCCAGGCGCGCGACTTCGTCGATGGCGTGGCTGACATACAGCACCGGAATTTCGAGGCTGTCGTGCAGGCGTTCCAGATACGGCAGCACTTCCTGTTTGCGCGCCAGATCGAGCGCCGCCAGTGGCTCGTCCAGCAGCAGCAGGCGCGGGCTGACGGCCAGCGCGCGGGCAATTGCGACGCGCTGGCGTTCGCCACCCGACAGGCGGTCGGGCTTGCGCTGCATCAATGGCCCGATGCCCAGCAGCTCGACAACTTCGTCGATGGCGATATGTCGTGCCGAGGACGGAATCCGCCGCAGGCCGTATTCGAGGTTGCGCCGCACATCGAGATGCGGAAACAGCCGCGCGTCCTGGAACACATAACCGAGTGGCCGCTCGTGGGGCGGCAGGAAAGTGTTGGCGTCCTGCCAGATAGCCTCGCCCACGCTGAGTTGTCCGTCCGCCGCCCTTTCCAGCCCGGCGATCAGCCGCAGCAGGGTGGTCTTGCCGGAACCGGAAGGGCCGAACAGGGCCGTCACGCCGCGCATCGGCAGGCGTACGTCGACTGCCAGGCCGAACGCCGGATAGCGGTGACTGAAGCGTGCGCTCAGTGTATTCATGAGCCGAAGGCCACCACGCGCCGATTGAAGGCATACAGCACCAGCAGCGTCACAAAGGAAAAGCCCATCAGCACCAGCGCGAGTTCGTGGGCCTGGCCATATTCCATTGCCTCGACGTGATCGTAGATCTGCACCGACACCACGCGCGTCTGTCCGGGAATATTGCCGCCGACCATCAGCACCACGCCGAACTCGCCCACTGTGTGGGCGAAGCCGAGCACCGTCGCCGTGATGAAGCCGGGCCGCGCCAACGGCAGGGCCACGGAGAAAAACCGGTCCCAGGGACGGGCGCGCAGCGTGGCTGCCGCTTCCAGCAGGCCGGGGTCGATGGCGGCGAAGGCATTCTGGATCGGCTGCACCACGAAGGGCAGGGAATAGAACAGCGAGGCTACGACCAGCCCAGTGAAAGTGAAGGGCAGGGTGCCCAGCCCCAGTGACTGCGTGATGTGGCCGACCGGACCGTTGGGGCCCATCGCCACCAGCAGGTAGAAACCGAGCACGGACGGCGGTAGAACGATCGGCAGGGCGACGATCGCCTCGATCGGCGGCTTCAGCCAGGAACGGGTATGGGCCAGCCACCATGCGATCGGCGTGCCGATCAGCAATAGCAGGACAGTGACGACCGTGGCGAGCTTGACGGTCAGCAGGATGGCAGCGAGGTTGGCGGCGTCGGTCATGGACGCGGATCTTACCGCCGGTAGCCGTAGGACTCGATGATCGCCAGCGTTGCGGGTTCGCGCAGGAAGTTCAGCAGGGCGGTTGCGGCGGCATTATTGCGGCCAGGGAGCAAAAGCACCGCGTCCTGCCGGATCGGCCGATGCATGCCGGCCGGGACGATCCATGCCGAGCCGCCGGTCAGCCGGCCGTCCTGCATCACCTGCGAGAGGGCGACAAAGCCGAGTTCGGCATTGCCGGACGCGACAAACTGATAGGTCTGGGCGATGTTTTCGCCGTACACGAATCTCGGTTGCAGCGCGGCGGCGAGTTTCATTTGATTCAGCGTTTCCAGCGCCGCCGCGCCATAGGGCGCCAGCTTCGGGTTGGCCACCGCCAGATGTTTGAAGCCGCCGCGCGCCAGCACCGCACCCTGGTCATCGACCAGCCCCGGCCGCGCCGACCACAGCACCAGCGTGCCGACAGCGTAGGTGAAGCGGCTGCCGGGCACGGAAAGGCCCTCCTGCTCCAGCTTTGCCGGGACGGCATCATCCGCCGACAGCAGCACATGAAACGGCGCGCCGTTCCTGATCTGCGCGTAGAACTTTCCCGAAGCGCCGAACGCGAGCAGCGCCTTGTGCCCGGTGGCCTTCTCGAATTCCATGGCGAGGATCTTCATCGGCGCGGCGAAGTTGGCGGCGACGGCGACATGGACCTCCGCGGCCCGCGCCAAGGGCGAGAGCCCCAGCAGGGCAAGAACAACAATAACGGTGCGGCGCATGGCAGGACTTCCGGTTGGCCGGAGATGCAGTGGTGAGCAGATGCTAGCATTCGCCCCCTCTTATGCACATCGAACAACTTCGCCAGCGGCTGGAGGGGCACGGCGCCAAGACCTGTCATACGGAGCGCGTGCTGCGCGCCTGGCTGCAGGCGCTGCCCCTCGACAGCGGCCCGGTTCCTGCCGATCAGTATTTCCCCTTGCCGGTACGCGATGCCTTGCCCGCCATTGCGGCGGAATTGGCGACGCTGACGCGCCTGCGTTCCGAGCATGTCGGCGCGGATGGTTCCGCGCGCCTGCTGGTCGAACTGGCCGATGGGCAGACGGTGGAAAGCGTGCTGCTGCCGAAGGATGGCGTGTGCGTGTCGACCCAGGTCGGTTGTGCGGTCGGCTGCGTGTTCTGCCTGACGGGACAGGGCGGCCTGCTGCGCCAGCTCGACAGCACGGAGATCGTCGCCCAGGTGGTACTGGCGCGGGCCCGGCGCACGGTCAAGCGCGTCGTGTTCATGGGCATGGGCGAGCCGGCGCACAATCTGGACAACGTGCTCGAAGCGATCGAGTTGCTGGGCACGGTGGGCGCAATCGGCCACAAGAACCTGGTGTTTTCCACTGTCGGCGACCGGCGCGTGTTCGAGCGGCTGCCACGCGGCCCGGTCAAGCCGGCGCTGGCATTGTCGCTGCATTCGACCGACGCAGCGCTGCGCGCGCGCCTGCTACCGAAAGCCCCGCGCATCGATCCGGCCGAGCTGGTCGAACTCGGCGAGGCCTACGCCCGCGCCACCGGCTACCCGATCCAGTACCAATGGACGCTGCTCGACGGCGTCAATGACAGCGCCGCGGAACTGGACGGCATCGTCCGGCTGCTGCAGGGGAAATACGCGGTGATGAATTTCATTCCCTACAACGCCGTCAGCGGTCTCGCGTTCCTCTGGCCAGCCGCGGAGCGCGCGGCGGCGATGTCGCTCCATCTCTACCGCCACGGCATCCTGACCAAATTGCGCCAGTCGGCCGGGCAGGACATCGACGGCGGCTGCGGGCAGTTGCGGGCGCGTGCCGTCGCATTACCGATGGTTGTCTAGCACCCCATCGAGCAGGGTCTGCATCCGCCGCCAGTGAGAGCCCTGCCAGTAGATGCGGTGGCAGCGGTCGCAGGTGGTGAAGCGCTCCTGGCCGGCCCGCACCGCTGGCGGTAGACGGTCGAGCACCGCGGCCTTGGTGATTTCCCGCAACGGCCCGTTGCACTCAAGGCAGCGCGTGAAGGGCCGCACGCGCTGCGCCAGACCGAGCCGCGCGACGATCTCGCGGAACTGCTGCGCCGGCTTCAGGGCATGGACGAAGCACCCGTGGGTGATGCCGCGCAGCTTCAGCAGTTCGCGGTCGCGCGTGAGCAGAATGCGGCTCCCGTCGATCGCGAGCGCCGCGATTTCGCGGTCCGCGAAGTCGTTGCGATAGAGCGTGTCGAAGCCGGCCATGCGCAGCAGGCGGGCGAGCCCGCCAAGATGGGCATCGGCGACGAAGCCGGCCGCATGCAGCGGCCGCGCGCGCACGCGCAGCAGCGGCGCGATGTCCAGCGTCCCGAAGCGTGGATAGACGGCGACGCGGTCGCCGTCGCCCAGCAAGCGCTCGAAGCCGACCGATTCGCCGTTGGCGAGGATCAGATCGACCTCGGTATGCGGCACGCCAAGGGCCTCGATCATGTGCTTGACGGTGGCCGCCTGCGCGCAAGGCGCAATAAATTCCCGGCCCCGCCGCCGGGGCGCCAGAAAATCGTTGAGCTCTCCATAGAAGCGGAATGTCGCCGTCGCCATCGCACCCTCGTGTCCGGTTTTGGATACTGACCCTGAACACTATAAAGATAGCCCGGCTTGTCGGCTTGCAGCGCCCGGAGATGGCTCATGAGGATGCGCGCTGTGTCATCCTGGCGGACAGCGGTTTCAGCGGCAGGCGCCAGGACTCTGGCACAATCAGGGCGTTCCATCCCCGGACGCAGATGTCGGCAGGTAGAGACCATGAAATTTGTTGTGAGAAGTTTTTTTAGAGCCCTGCGGGTTGCGCTTGGCCCGTTCATGCTGCTTTGGGAATTTGTCACGCGCCCCAAGGGCCTGGTGCGCCCGCTGGCGCGACAGCAGCAGGTAGATCAGGCGTGCCTGAACCTCGCCTTGTATCAATTCAAGACCTGCCCGTTCTGCATCAAGGTGCGGCAGGAAATGCGCCGCCTGTCACTCGACATCGAATGCCTCGATGCGCAGCGGGACTCGCGCAATCGCGACGATCTCGCGCGCGGCGGCGGGCAGGTCAAGGTGCCCTGCCTGAAAATCACCGACGCGTCCGGCGCCAGCGAATGGCTTTACGAGTCCGGGAAGATCATCGAGTATCTGCGCGGACGTTTTGCGGGAATCTGACTCATCTGACGGCGTCAGTTCTCCTCGGGCACCATCTTGATGGCCCCGCAGGGGCATTCGGTGGCGCAGATGCCGCAGCCCTTGCAGTAGTCGAAATTGAACTTGAAGCGCTTGCCGGGGCCGAGCTTGATGACGGCGTTGTCGGGGCAGACGCCGTAGCAGTTGTCGCACTCGAAGCAGTTGCCGCAGGACATGCAGCGGCGCGCCTCGAACAGCGCGTTGGTTTCGTCCAGCCCGCCCAGCACTTCATCGAAGGTGGACTGGCGGCGGATGATGTCGAGCACCGGCCGCAGGGTTTTGGGCGCGTCTGAGTAGTACCAGGGGTTCATGCGCTCGAAGGTGGCGAGCTCGTGCCGGGGCGGCGGAAAAGGGGCCAGGTTCGAATTAAGCGCCCCATTTAATTCGAGCCTGGCCCCTTTTCCGCAGGTCGCGCCGCGTAGCCAGGCGTCGATGGCGCGCGCGGCCAGCTTGCCGTGGCCGACCGCCACCGTCACGGTGCGCTCATTGCCGGCCATGTCGCCACCGGCGAAGACGCCGGGGCGGCCGGTCATCATGCCGGCGTCGACCTCGACCAGGCCCTTGCTCACGACCAGTCCCGGCACGTTTTCCAGCAGGGAGAGGTCGGCGTCCTGACCCAGCGCCAGCACCACCGAGTCGGCGGCGATGCGCTCG